>JAIQFU010000275.1:5422-18505 GCA_020073115.1 Terriglobia bacterium | reverse complement strand
GGTCCAGGTCGGGTTCGGGTACCGGGGGGAAACTGCCGCCTCCGCTCAACACTCCGTTGCCGCAGTCGGCCGAAGCCGTCTGGACCGTGAAAGCGCCGCCCGCAAGAAATCCGGCGGGCGCCTGAAAATGGTCCGTGATGGAAAAGGCCGCCTGCGAGATTCCGTCCCCGTAAAGCCCCGCGGAGAGCGTGCCTGTCCCCAGCAGAGTTCCGCCGGGGGCGAGCCACACGTCCGGACTCACATCGGGGAAGGTAGGACTCTTAATGGCTTGCTGCGCGGTCTGGAAGCCGCTGGCCTGGTAAAGGTCCCCCTCCGCGTACCCGTCGTGCCCGTGAAGCACGATGCCGTAGAATCCGCCGTTCCAGGAGATCAGGAAATCCGCGGCCGCGAAGTGTCTGAAATCGGGCACGATATTTCCGGGCGGCCCTCCCGGCAAAGCAACACCGTAGTTCGTATGGATCGTCAACGTCCAATCCCCGCCCTGCATCGAAGGCTGGGTCAAGGTGGCGTCTTGAATGTCAAAGTACTCGTGAGGCCCGATCACCGAGGCATCGGTCGGCCCGAACGGACCTTGAAAAGTGATATTGCTGGCGAATGCCCAGGATACGGATGCCAGGCAGACAGCCACAACTCGCAACGAACGCATATGGCTTTTTCCCCACTCCGTGTGAAAGGTTATCTTTTTACTTTTGAGTGGGCTGTTAAGTGATAAACAATTGCGTGAACTGCTGGCCGGGAAGGTTAGGCTCCAGACACGGTGACCCGGTTTTCGGGCTAGTACTTCACAGAGGGACGCAACCGGTATGCCAGCCACGCCAGGGCCAGCGCTCCGTAGTTGGCGGCGAGACACCAGCGGTTCTCCCAAGGGATGCCGTCGAAGGCGAACGACGACGCCGGCCAGAGGAAATGCGTGGCGAACAATCCCGCGTGTGTGAAACTGTCGAGGAAGATGTGGAGACCCCAGCCGAGCAACGGCCAGACCGGCCGGCGGGCGAGGAGGTATACCAGCCCGAACACTACCCCGAAGAGGATCGCGCTGTGGCTGGCATTGTAGAGTTGCCAGACGTACTGAAAGCGCGGGCCGCCGGGCTGAGGCAACAGGGAGGACGTGACTCCGCTCAAGCGCCACCAGATCCTCACGGCGGCGGGAATGGTGAAAGCGAACAGGTCCGGAAACACTCCCCAGAACACCGCCCATCCGCGGTGGACAGGCGTATGCAGTTTCCTGCGCGCGGCGGCGCCGGCGGCGGTAGTCCAGAGGGCGTGAGCGAGAATATCCATGGAGTCCCGGTCTTGTGGCGCGCGTGCGACGGCGCTCCGCAGCGCGCGCCACGGGCAGCCGTCAGCGCTTCGGTTCCACCCTCACCAGCTCGATGCCCTCGCCCTTCTTCAAATTCCGGCTGTACTGCCTGTCGCGCGGGTTGTTCCAGTGCTCGAAAACGCCGAGGCTCGCCAGTCGCGTCGTGTTGACGGGATGGTTCGGATCGTAGAACGTGCCCGACGGCGGGTTATTGGCCAGGGCCGCCTCGCGGAGGTAATCGTCCACGCCCGCCAGGTGGGGATGATCGCTCCATTCCGCCTGGAGGAAATCCAGGCCCACGGAATCGATGGCCACCGGGTCCTGGGAAGCGAACAGGCTCGCCGCCCAGTTTCCGTTGAAGGGAGCGGTGGACCACTTCCGCGGGGCGTTTTCGATGGGGTGCACGCCCGGGTAAAGGCCATCGATGAAGTAAATCAGCGTCTTCCCGCCGAGATGGGCGTGCCCCATCAGGTCCACCAGGTCGCGGTACTGCCCGGCGGCCGCCGCCCGCCCCGCCAGGGCCCCGTGCATGTCGTAGTAACCTTTTTCAGGCGGGGTCCGGATTAGCGAACCGAAGTGGTTCTTGGCGCAGAGCGTAATGCCCGCCAGGGTGTGGCTCTTCAGGTTCGCCATGTTGACGAGGTAGGTTGCCTCGGCATACGGAAGCGGCACGTAGTCCTGGGTCTTCCCCTCCGGCCGGGAACTCCAATAGAACGGCGCCTTCGAGTAAGTGACCTTCAGCCGCGGATGGTTCTCGTTCCCGCCGTCGTGATCCATATAGTGGGCGTCGGGGAAGTCGCGGTGCAGGATGTCGTAATACTGGTTGGCGAATAGCGCGGTGGGGTCGCCGACCGTGATGTCCTCCTGGCTCACCCCGGCCTTCGCCAGTTCGCGCATGAGGGCCAGGATCATCTGGGGCGAGGTGTTCATGTAATCGATCCGCCGCCCTCCCAGGTCGTAACTATTGGGATCGACGTTGCGTTCGGAATAGATGAACCCGACGAAGTTGACCTTAATCGTCACTTTCTCGCCCTTGCGGTAACCGGCGTCGCCGCGCCCGTGAGTCCGGTTGAAGTTCCGGAAGAGCGCATCCCAGGCCTGGCGGTCGTCCGATTTTCCGGCGAGGCGCTGTACCGCGGCGGACATCATCCCATCCACCGCCGCCTGGTCCGTGCGGCCGGGTTCCCACCAGTGGCCCTGGCCGGGCCCTTCCCACCTGGTGGCGCCGGGTTCGTGGGCCCAGACGACGCGCCCCGGGAAAACGCCCTTGCCCACGCCTACGGGCTGGTTCGCTTCCGCTTCGGCGGCAGGCTGGGGAGCGGTCAGAAGGGCGCCGATAGCCGTAATCGCCGCCGCCGCCACGCAGATGCCCGCCAGGACCAGGCGCGAACGCTTCCAAAGCTCCCTCCCGCGCCGGAACAACGACGCCGAGACGACCGCGCCCGCGGCCCAGACCAGGAAGCCGCCGGCCAGGGGCGCTGCCGCCCTCTGGCACGGGTACGCGGCCCGGGATGGTTTCGGGACCACCCTAAACAGGAACCACGCCAGGGACAGGAGCCCCGCCGCGGGAAACGCCCACTGCCTCCAGCCCGTTCGGCGCGCGTGCGTCTCTTGGCTGCACATTTTCCGATAGCCGGACATTGAGACCTCCTGATTGAAAGCAACTCCGGAGAGATCATGATATCGCCAAATCGGATCGGAAATTTCCTGAAAATTCCGTTGTCTTCGGACCTGAAACCGTGCATACTGCCAGACAACAGGAGTCTTGGGACCCAGGAGTCAAGAAACAACGCCAACGGGGGAACCTATGCGACGACTTTCCATTTTTCTGATTCTCTTTGCCTTAGTCGCCGGCCTGCTGCCGGCGCAGACACCGACAGGTACGATTCAGGGGACCATCACCGATGCCACCGGCGGAGTGGTGCCGGGGGCCAAAGTGGTGATTACCCATGTGGACACGAATACCGCGATTACCCTGACTACCGATGATACGGGCCGGTACGTCCGTCCATTGTTGCGGCCGGGAAGTTACACCATCACGGTGGAAAAGGCCGGCTTTCAGACGCTTCACCAGGGTAACGTCACCCTGGATGTGAGCCAGAACCGGTCCGTGGACCTGATGCTGCAGGCCGGCGCAATCACCCAGGAAGTCCGGGTGGAAGCGACTCCGCCTCCGGTGGATGTAAGTACCTCCTCCATCGGGCAGGTGATCGAGAACAAGCGGGTCATGGACCTGCCGCTGAACGGCCGCAGCGTCTTCAACCTGGCGAACCTCACGCCGGGCGTGAACCCGACCGGCGGCGGCGCCACCCCCGGTATGGGCGGCGGACGCAACGCCATGAGCGACGTGCAGATCGACGGCATGACCGACATCGCCCCGGAAAATAACGTAGGCATCAACAACCGCATCTTCGACCCGCAGGTGGACGCGGTGCAGGAGTTCAGCGTCCAGGTCAATTCCCTGGCGGCGGAGTACGGGCGCTTCGCCGGCGGCGTGATCAACGTGGTCACCAAGGGTGGGACCAACCAGATCCACGGTACCGCCTATGACTATGTCCGCAACCCCTGGTTCAACGCCAACGGGTTTATCAACAACAAGTATCTGCGGCCGCGGTCCGGCTCGAAGCAGAACCAGTATGGGTTTACAGTCGGCGGCCCCGTTTACATTCCACACGTTTTCGACGGCCGCAACAAGTCGTTCTTCTTCGCGGACCTGGAAAATTCGCCCACACGCGGCGCGTTCAACGTGCAACTGACCATGCCGCTGGATGAGTGGAAGGCGGGCAACTTCTCCAACCTGAAGACCAGTTCGGGGACGCCGATCATCATCTACGACCCGAAGACCGTGCGCCAGGACCCGAACAACCCGACCAAGTACATCCGTGACCCCTTCGGCAGCAACATCATCCCCACGAACCGCATCGATCCGGTGGCGGCCAACATGGCGAAGTATTACCCCTCGCCCAACTTCCCGGCGCAGAATCCGTACACGCAGCTCAACAATTTCGTCAACTCGGGGCCGAACACGAGCAACGGCCACCGCAACGACACCCGCTGGGACCAGTACTGGACGGAAAAGTGGCGCATGTTCGCGCGCGTTTCGTTCTCCTGGGGCGACAGCAGTTCGTACAATGGGTTCGGCACGGCGGGCACCTCCTCCGGCGACGGCCCGTCCACCAGTTTCTCGTCGCAGGTCTCGATCGACCAGACGTACACTGTCAGCCCCACCATCATCGCCAACCTGCGGTATGGCTTCAGCCGCTTCGCCAACACCCACGTCCCGTTCTCCGACGGGATCGACCTGACGAAACTGGGCTTCTCACAGACCTACGCCCAGACGGCGGCGATGCGCGGCCTGGAGTTCCCCAATGTCGGCCTCAGCAGCAATCTTTCGATCGCCGGCCTGGGGCAGGCGGGTTGGACACGCCTGTTCCAGTACCCCATGAATCACTCGCTGACCGCCAGCGTAAGCAAGATGACGCCCAGGCATATGATCAAAGCGGGCGGCGAATACCGCAAACTGCTGATCAACTTCGCCCAGTACGGATATCCTTCGGGCAGTTACACCGTCGACCGCGGCTGGACGCAGCAGGAGATCAACACCGCCAGTTCCACCCAGGGCACGGGACTGAGTTCCTTTTTGCTGGGGCTCGGAAACGGCGGCTACATGACCCACGAGCCTTCGGCGTCGTCGGCCAGCAGTTACTACGCGCTGTATGTCCAGGACGACTGGAAACTCACGAGCCGTCTGACCATCAATCTCGGGTTGCGCTACGACGTGGACGTCCCGCGGACCGAGCGCTACAACCAGTATTCGTTCTGGGTCCCGACGGATGTATCGCCGATGCAGGGCAAAGTTCCGGCGTCGGCCTGCGGAAACTGCGGCGATCTCAGGGGCGCCATGCACTTCGTCACCCCGGATAACCGGCGGCAGACTCCCACCGACAAGAACGACTTCGGCCCGCGCGTGGGCTTCGCTTATAACTTTGCGAAAACCATGGTGCTGCGCGGTGCCTACGGCATCTCGTACGCGCCTTCGGGGATGCAGGCGGCCGGAACGTCGGGGACCGCCGGCATGGAGGGCTTCCAAACCAACTCCAACGTCGCTTTCACGTACGACACCATGCGGACCATTTACACCACCCTCAGCAATCCCTATCCGGCCGGGTTCAACATGCCGACCGGCAACAAGCTGGGGGCCAGCACGAACCTGGGGCTGTCGGTCGGCGATTCGTTCTTCGACGCCTACCGGACGCCGTACGTGCAGCAGTGGAACATGAACCTGCAGCGTTCGCTGCCGGGCAACCTGGTGGCCGAGGTCGGGTACATGGGCAACCACACCCTGCACCTGATCGATGGCGAGACGGGGTTGCAGTACAACCAGTTGCCCGCGTCCTACATGGCCCTGGGCACGCAGTTGCAACAGCAGGTGAACAATCCCTTCTACGGCTTGATCCCGTATACCACCGGCTCGCTGGCCCAGCCGACCGTGGCCTACAGCCAGTTGTTGAAGCGGTTCCCGGAATACAGCGGCGTCCAATCCTATCGGAAGCCCAACGCCAGCTCGATCTACCACGCCATGACGCTGCGGGTGGACAAGCGCTTCTCCCACGGGATGAGCGTGTTGTTCTCCTATACGGGAGGCAAGCTGATCGACGATGCGTCCTCGGCGGTGAACTTCATCGGCACGATCGCCGGGACGCACCTGGACTTCTACAACCGCAAGCTGGAACGTTCCATCTCTTCCTTCGACGTCTCGCAGCGCGCGGTGATCAGCTACGTCTACGAGCTTCCCTTCGGCAAGGGCAAGTCGCTGGCGAAAGATCTGCCGAAGGCGGTGGACCTGCTGGTGAGCGGATGGCAGGTGAACGGCATTACGACGTTCCAGACCGGGCTGACGATCATCATCAGCGGCGTGAGCAACAACACCAACATCGGCACGTCCAGCCAGCGGGCGCTCAGCAACGGGCATACCGCGTACATCGACCACAGCGGGCAGACCATGGACCAGCAGATGGCGAAGTGGTTCGACCCATCGGTGTTCTCGCAACCGGTGGCGTTCACCTTCGGGAATGTGGGACGCACCTTGCCGGACGTGCGCGCGCCGGGGACGAACTCCACGGATCTGTCGCTCTTCAAGAACACCTACTTCGGTAAGGAGCAGCGTCTCACGTTCCAGTTGCGGGCGGAGGCCTTCTCGGCGTTCAACCACTTCAACCCGGGTGGGCCGAACGCCAGCATCAGCAGCGGTTCGACGGGCATCATCACCGGCGGCGGCGGAACCCGCACCATCCAGTTGGCGGCCAAGCTGCTCTGGTAGGCTACGAACGCCCTGCTGAGCCTTCGCATCGTGATGACCGCTCCCTCCGGCCGCGGCTCCGAACCAAACGGAGACGGAAGCCGCGACCGGCGGGAGCGGTCATCGGCGGCGATGCGCAAAACCGGCGATTAATTCGCCCTCGCCCGGCGCTTGAGTTCCTCGGCGAAGTTCAGCACCACCACGATCCGGGTGGAACCCGCTCCCTGATCGAGATCCTTGACCATCAGAAAGCGCTGCCCGTCCCCGGTTACATCATAGTTGGCGGAGGTCGTTCCGGGAGGCCCGCAGGAAGAGCTCATGCCGAGCGAGTATTGGGCCTGCCACAGCGCCCGGGGCTTGCCCGCCTGAAAGCCTCCGCCGAGCGACACCGGAACCACCATCATCTTGTCCCCGTTGCGGTAGAAAAGTTCCTTCCCGTCGCGGCTCCAGATGGGATCCATCCCGCCTTCGGAAGAAATCTGGATCTTGGGTTGCACGAATACTTCATTGCGGCCCGACTCGTTGGTGCAGTAGGCCACCCACTTTCCGTCGGGCGAGAAGCGGCCGGAACCTTCCACGAACTTGGACTTGGCGAAGGGCGCCGGCTTGCGGTCGCCGGTCAGGGGCAGCACCCAGACGTCGGTGGCCGTGCCGCCGGGCTCCATCTGGTTGTATGTCATGAAGCGGCCGTCCGGGGAAAAGGAAACGACGCTCTGCCGCTCGCCGACCGTGGTCAGACGTTCTTCGGCGCCGCTGCGATCCGAAGGCATCCACCACATGGTCATGGTTCCGGCCTTCCAGGACCGGAACGCGATGTGCTTCCCGTCGGGCGTCCAGACCGGCGCGTGGCTCACGCCGTCCGTGGTCATTTTGGAGGTGACGTCGCGCGCGGGGTCGTAGGCGTAGAGGTCGTGGTTCACGCCCTCCACCTCGAAGACCACCTGTTTGCCGTCCGGGGAGATGCGCGGGAACAGGTAGGAGCGAGGCGGGAGGGGCAGCGGAGAGGCGTTCCCCTGGCGGTCCACCCAGACGAGAGTGCGCTCCCCGCCTTCCGCTTTGCCGACGGCGTAGGCCAGGGTTCCGCCGGGCGAGATGTCGAAATACGCCGAGCCGGAGTTGGCGCTCATGAATACACCGTCCACTACCTTGGCCGGAGGACCGGTGGTCTCCACCCTGCCGCTGTCGAACGGGACGGCGTACAGGCTGCCGGCGCGGGCGTAGACGATGTGCCCGCTGGGCGAGTACTTGGGGGAGAAGCCTCCTTCCACCA
Source organism: Terriglobia bacterium (assembly GCA_020073115.1). Taxonomy (GTDB): domain Bacteria; phylum Acidobacteriota; class Terriglobia; order Bryobacterales; family Bryobacteraceae; genus BOG-224. Next base: position 10,636 of record JAIQFU010000275.1, on the reverse strand, counting down.
GGGTCTTCCGCCTCCTGGAATCGAGCATATAGGCGTCGATCCGTGCGTCGTCGAAGGTCCCCATACCGCCGGCCGAAACGGTGAAGAGGAAGGCTTTTCCGCCGGGCAGCATGTTCGGGTGGCGGTGCGTGCGCTCCTGCTTTCCAGGATCGAGCTGGGTGACCGTCTCCTTCTTGCCCCCGAAAGCCGGAGTGCGGATGATCGGGCCGAAGTAGCCGTCCGTCCAATAGTAGTAATTGTCGGGCGCCCAGTCGCCCCGAAAGTGCTGGTCGTAGCCGGCGAGCGTCACCGGGGCTCCGCCGCTGAGGGGGGCTCTCTTGAGCTCTGCCCGCATGGTGTCCATCAGCATGAGGTAACGCCCATCGGGCGAGAACACCGGGATCCCCATCTTGGGCGCGCTCGCCAGCGGCCTGGCCTCCAGCTCGTCCAGCCCGCGGAGATAGGTGGTCGAGACGCCGTTGGCCATATACGAAAAGGCGACTGTTTTGGCGTCCGCGGAAAGCGCGATCCCCGAGTTCCATGTGGGACTGATTCGCTGTCCTGGCGGGAGGTCGAAAGCCAGGCGAACGACCGGCGGCGGTGGAATCTGACGCAGCCGCGTCCACGTCCAGGCGCCCGCCATGGCGGCGCCGAGGAGCAGGCCGGCGGCGAGGGCCGGCCACAGCGGCCGGCCTCTCGCCGGGCCCTCCTCACCTTCCACGGCCGCGCCGGACAGAACCTCTTCCAGTTCGAGCCGCGCATCGCCGATGTCGCGGAGTCTCTTCTGCGGCTCCTTTTCGAGGCAGCGCCGCAAGAGGAGCCGCACGCGCGCGGGAACGTCCTTCGGCAAAACCTTCAAATCCGGCTCTCGCAGCAGGACCGCCGCCATGGCGTCCGAGGGCGTGGCGCCGGCGAACGCGCGCCGGCCGGTGAGCGACTCGAACAGGATGCAGCCGAAGGCCCACACGTCCACGCGGCGGTCTAACGGCTTTCCCTGCGCCTGTTCCGGCGACATGTAACCCGGCGTCCCCATGATGGCATTGGCTCTCGTCTCCAGCGCCGTGGAAGCTTCCGTATCCGTACTGGCAGGCGCTTGCTCCAGCGCCTTCGCCAGCCCGAAATCGAGCACCTTGACGCTCTCCTGGGGCGTCACCTTGACGTTCGAGGGCTTCAGGTCGCGGTGAATGATGCCCTGCGCGTGGGCCGCCTCCAGGGCGTCGGCGATCTGGACGCAGATCCGCAGGGCCTCCTTCAACGGCAAGGGGCCGGAGGAGATGCGTTTGTCGAGGGTGTCGCCGGGCACATACTCGAGAACCAGTCCGCAGATGCCGTCGCACTCTTCCAGTCCGTGAATCGCGGCGATATGGCTGTGGTTCAGGGTGGCGAGGATACGGGCTTCGCGCTCGAAGCGGGCGCGGACAGCCGGATTCTTCGCGCACTCATCGGGTAGAACCTTGATGGCGACGCTGCGCCCCAGCCTGGAATCGACGGCGCGGTAGACAACCCCCATGCCGCCTTTCCCGATCTGCTCTTCGACGCGGTAGTTGCCGAAATTCGATGAAGTCATGGCGGAACTTTCTCTCCTGATTGCCCGGTAGCGCGGGTAAGCACGGCGGCAAGGGATAATAAAGCGGCCGCCGGTCACCGAATGCGCTAAGCCCGGCTCCGAGCACTGCGGCGCAACCCCTGACAAAGAGCTTTAGGTCCAAATCCCTTTTCCCACAATCTGTGGAGGTAGTCTACGCTGCTCCGGACCTGTTTTCTAGAGAAAACTTGGGACCAGGGGAGGCGGACAAAAGTCTGAGAGGATCTGCATAGTCCCCGGCGTTAATTCGAAGGAGTTAATAAGAAGTGGGAATTCAACCAAAAAATAGGGGTTTCCGGAGAGTGCGGGCAGCGCGGCTACTCCGCGTAAGCTCTCTTATTTCAATAAATTAAACAGTCGGCCACCGGCTTGCTTTACATCGTCCGGAAAGGAGTGTACGCATGCGTATTGCTGCTCCTCTATTGTTCCTGATCGCTAGCTTGAGTATCCCGGCGAAGGCCGACCTGACCTACATTGGTTCGCAAGCGGGATTGTGCTGTTTCGACGTGACTTTACATCAGCTAACCGATGCCGTGCAGGTGACGGCTACTCTGACGGACGGGGCCGAGTTCTTCGTCGACACCGGCGCCGGCAATCACCCCGGCTTCGCCTTTAACGTGGATTCCGGCGCCATCACCGTATCGAACGTGAGCGCGCCGTGGCTCCTGGCGATGTTTCACTTTACTGCGGTCACTACCGGCGGTCCAGCCATGGGCACTTTCAGTTACTACTTCGATAACCCTGGTAATGGATCGAGCGCACATAATCCAGGGCCGCTTCAGTTCACTGTCAACCGTTCAGGCATAACGCCTACCGATTTCGTCGCGAATGCCTCCGGCTTCTTTTTTGCCGCTGACATCTTGGACGCCGCTGGCGCCACCGGGATGTCGGGCATTAGCGACCCAGCTCGGGTTCCCGAGCCGGGCTCGGTCTTGTTCTTGTGCCTCGCGGCATTGGGCGGCGTTGCTGTCCTGCGAAAGGGGGCTTCCAGCCGAGCGTAGCCTTGGCATCGAACGCGTCTGGATCCGGCGTCGTTGAGCGGCCCTCGGCAACACAGGGTCTGTCGGCCGGTCCATCGGAGGAAATCCTACCCCATTGCGACTCCGGAAAGCCGAGCCACCACCCGCCGGCAGAGAACTCACAAGCGAGATGGGGACTTTCCGGCGTCGTGGGGCAGGCGGCTGGCCGCAGCGGCTGCCGCCACCAGGGCCGTGCGAAGCATCGCAACCGCCGCGCACGATGCCATCCTGCCCGGCGTGCTACTCCTTCGGAACCAGGGCCCTCCAGATCGGCTCCACCCAATCGTCCTTCGCAATGTCGTAGACCACGAAGTCCGAATCGAATTGCCAGTAGGTCCACGCCCACCCCAGCGACTCCGCCGTGCGCGCCAGGTGCGAGGTATACCGCACGCGCGAATCGATGTCCGCGCCGCCCCCGTCGTACGCTCCGAACTCGCCCAGCAGCATCGGCCGTTTCTGCGCTTTCGACCATTGCTGCACCCCCGCGAAATCCTCTTCCACCACGCGCTTCTCCGCGTCCGTGCCCCACTTGATGCCCGACAGGGCGGCCGTTTCCCGGCTCCACTTCGCCCCCTGGTGCGTGAAACTCATGGGCAGGTAATAATGCACCGTGGCGATGATGTGGCGGTCGTCGCCCGGGAGTTCCAGCCGGTCGAGAAAATGAATGTTGTTCCACGACGCGGGCCCGATCACCACGTTCCGCGTGGGATTCGTCTTGCGGATGATGGCCAGCGCCTCTTTGAGCCAGGCGTTCCACACCTCCGGCGTCACCTGGTTGTTGGGTTCGTTGAGAATCTCGAACAGGATCGGATTCGGCGCATCTTTATAATGTTCGGCCACCTGCTGCCAGAAGGCCATCAGCCGCGGCTTGCAGGCGGAGGCGTTGTTGCCGCAAACCGTGAAATCGTGTTCGTCCAGAATGGCCACGAGGCCGTTCGCCAGGGAGTTCTTCACCGCCCAGTCGAGCGTCTTGAACCACGCCGCGGGCAGGCGGTTATCCGTGTCCATGTGGCGGAACGCCTGCAGATTGAGGCGGACCGTCTGGAACCCGGCCTCGCGGATGCGCTGAAAATGCCGCTCCTTGAATCGGGCCTTCTCGAAATCGCGCCAAAGCGGGTCGTATCCGATGATATTGACTCCGCGGACCATGCTCTTGACCTGCTCCAGCGGATCGGCGGGAACGAAGCCCGAGGCCTGCGCTCCCAATCCGCCCGCGACCGCGGCGGCGAGCGCCGCCACGCTCATCAATCTGGAAATCATACGCGCCTCCGGACTTTTATCTCTGGAAGCGCGATTGTAACGCACCCCAGGGGAGGGAAGTCCCTCATCCCGCGGGAACAATTTTTCGGATCTCCCCGTCTTTTAACGTATGCTTCCTGTCAGCCGCGCCGCCCTTATGGTCTTTTCATTGGCGGCCATCAACGCCGCGCCGCAGGATGGCGCTTCCACCGGGGCCGTGGCGGCCCGCTTCGATAAGATCTACGCCGCTCCGAGCAAGCTCTTCAGCGCCGCTCCGAATGCCTTCCTGGTACGCGCGGTTCGCGACCTCAAGCCGGGCCAAGCGCTCGATGTAGCCATGGGACAGGGCCGCAACGCATTGTTCCTGGCCAAGGCGGGCTGGGACGTCACCGGCTACGACGTTTCCGAGACGGGCCTCGCGGCGGCCCGCGCCTCGGCCGCAAAAGAGGGCCTCCGCCTGAACGCCCTCCGCTCCTCGCACCAGGAATTCGATTTCGGCCGCGAACGCTGGGACCTGATCGTCATGACCTACACGCTGGCCGATATGGAAGACGCCGCTTTCCTCCGGCGCGTACGGGACTCCCTGCGGCCGGGCGGTTTCGTCGTCGTCGAGCAGATGAACGCGGGGGGGACGGGCAAAGGCCCGGCCAACGCGCTCTTCCGCTCGTTTCAGGATCTCCGCGTCGTGCAATACGAAGACATGGTCGATACGGCGGAATGGGGTCTCCAGAAGATGCGCATCGGCCGCCTCGTGGCGCAGAAGGACTGAGCCCCCCGCGCTCCACCCGCCCGATTCTGGAGTATAGTGTCTGAGAACCCCGAAGCGCGAGGACTATCCATGAATCGACGGAGTTTCTTCAAGACCGGCGCCGCCCTGCCCGCCGCCCTGGCGGTGAATGCCCAGGGCGCCGCCCAGGGCCCCGCCGGCGATCGCATCCGGCTGGCGATGATCGGCGTCGGAACCCGCGGCATCTACCTGCTCGAACAGATGCAGGCCTGCCCCAACACCGAGATCTCCATCATCTGCGACCTTTACGACGCCAACATCCAGCGCGCGCAGAAGACGGCCACGAACAAGAACGCCGTGGTCACCAAGGACTGGGAGAAGGCCGTGGCCTCTCGCGACATCGACGCGGTGGTGGTCGCGGTCCCCGATTTCTGGCATGCGACCATCGCCGCCCGCGCCGCGCAACTGAAGAAGCACGTGTACGTGGAGAAGGGCATCTGCCGGACCCTGGAGGAGGGCAAGGCCATCCGCAAGGCCGTCCGCGAGAACGGCGTCGTCCTGCAACTCGGCCATCACCAGAACTCCGAGCCGTCCTACGCCCGGGCGCGGGAGATCTTTCAATCCGGCAAACTCGGGAAGACTGCCCTGTGCCGCACCTACATCGA
>JAIQFU010000275.1:0-5411 GCA_020073115.1 Terriglobia bacterium | reverse complement strand
ATGGCAGTTCTACACGCGCTACGATAACCAGGTCCTGCCCGCCGACGCCACTCCCCAGACCGTGGATTGGGAGCGGTTCCAGCAGGCTTCCTCCGTCAAGGTCCCCTTCGACCCCGAGCGCTTTTTCCGCTGGCGCTGCTGGTGGGAGTACGGAACCGGCATCTCCGGCGACCTCATGAGCCACCAGTGGGACGGCGTCAACATGATCGTCGGGATGGGAATTCCCGAAGCCGTCCAGACCATGGGCGGGCTCTACTTCTGGAAGCAGGACCGCGAGGTCCCGGACCAGTGGCACGTCATGTTCGAGTATCCCAAGAAGCAGATGAACGTGACCTTCGCCTGCACCTTCCAAAACCGGCATCACGGAACCAATACCTACATCTTCGGGCGGGAAGCCAGCCTGGAAGTGGCGGAGCGCCATTGCCGCCTCTATTCCGCGGAATGGAAGCCGGAATACGCGGCGCGGCTCACCGCGGGGACGAATAAAGCCAGACAGCTTGGGCTCGACGCCGAGCTTGGAGCGATGCTGGTGGAGCCCGACTACACGTGGAAACCGGGTGAAAACGAGATGTCCACCCACATGCGAAACTGGATCGATTCCATCCGCGGGCTGGACAAGCCCCGCTGCGGCATGGACCGCGCCTGGGAAGAGGCGGTGGCCATCGTCATGAGCGTGGAGTCTTACTTCAAGGAACGCAAAGTGAAGTGGGACCCGGTCAATGAACTGATCGTCTGAATCGGGTATCGGCGCAAGGCTGCAAAGCGGGGACTGGCTCGAATTTCGCCGTCTTTGCGAAACTTCGTGCCTGTACCCGGTTTGCCCTTTCACGAATCGTACTGCGTGCTATTTGCGCCGCAGACCGCTAGCGGACCATGTAGGAGCGAGGCATGCCTCGCGTTAGGAGAGCAGCCCTATGACAGCCCGGAAGAGCAGACTCATCGCCGCCGGATTCGCACTGGTCGGCGTGGCATCGTTGGCAGCGGCGCTGCTACCTGCCGCAAAGGGCCAGCCCGTCAGAGTCACGTTCCTCGCCGTCGGCGTATTCTGGCTCAGCTTGAGCGTTGTTATCTGGCGTAAACTCAGCGGCCGCATCTAACCGGCGCTGCCCTTGAGACCGACCGCCTGGTCTCCCGCTATCGCCGGGTGATGCACCAGTCTGTCGGGCTATGAATCCGGCGCACTGAAACGGTCGCGTGTGGCTTGCCGCCGTTCTTGCGAAAAGTTGTTCGGCGGGTGTGAGGCCCGCTTCACTGCTTCGCGCTCGGATACGATCTCACTTGCTCGCGGGAGAGGATGTGGTCGAGGTGGTGCTGCATGTGCTGGATGTAGTCGTCTACCACGAACTCCAGCGGGGCGGACAACGATTCGCCGATCCGGCACTCCGCCGTCCGGCGCTCCTCCGGGATGCGGGAGACGAGAGTAGCCAGCGCGCTGTTCAGCGCCTTCCACAGAGCGACGAGTTCGGCCCACGGCATCTCGGCGTAGCCTCCCAGGTCCACCCACCCGCGGGGCTCGTAGGACGGCCCTTCGAACCGGCCCTCCAGAGATGCCTTCACGAACCGGACGCGATTGTTGGTGGCGGAATCTATCAGGTGGCCGAGTTCCTGCTTTTTCGACCACCGTTGGACGCCCGGGCCGGCGCCGGCCGAAGAATCGGCGATGGCGCGGAGCAGCGGTTCCTCGTGCGCGACGGCGCTCCGCAGTCGTTCGGCAAAGTCGTTCATACTCTATTCTCGTATGCGGCGGGCGCGCCGGCGGATCCGGAGACCGCTACTCTTTCGGCGGTTCCAGCGCCAGGTTCACCACCTCTTCCATGGCTTTGACGTAGTGGATCTTCATCTCGCCGATCTGCTCGGTTTTGAGGTCTTCCCTGACGTTGACTTCGTTTTCGAATGGCAGGATCACCTCGCGCACGCCGCCGCGCTTGGCCGCCAGCACCTTCTCCTTGAGGCCGCCCACCGGCAGCACCTGGCCGGTCAGGGTGATTTCGCCGGTCATCGCCAGGTTGGGGCGGACGCAGCGGTCCGTCAGCATCGAGAGCAGCGCCGACGCCATGGTGATGCCGGCGGAGGGTCCGTCCTTGGGAATGGCGCCGGCGGGCACGTGGATGTGAATGTCGCTGGTCTTGAACAGGTCGGGATCGATGCCGTACCGCGTGGCGTTGGCCCGCACCCACGTCAGCGCCGCCTGTACGGATTCCTGCATCACCGGGCCGAGTTGGCCTGTCATGATCAGCCCCTTGCTGCCGCCCGGCATGCGTCCCGCCTCGATGAACAGCACGTCGCCGCCCACCGGCGTCCACGCCAGTCCCACCGCCACGCCCGGGCGCCGCGTGCGCTCCGCCACTTCCGTATCGGTGCGGAAGCGCGGTGCGCCCAGGTCTCTTTCCACCAGTTCCTGCGTGACCTCCACCATCTCCCGCACCCCCTCGGCGATGCGCCGCGCCTGCTTGCGGCAGATGGTCCCGATCTCGCGCTCCAGGTTGCGCATGCCGGCTTCCCGCGTGTAGCGCCGGATCATGAAACGCACCGCCTCTTCGCTGAAATGAATATCCTTCTCCACGTCCAGGCCGTTTTCGGCGGTCTGGCGCGGGATCAGGTAGCGGAAGGAGATGATCACTTTCTCCTGTTCCGTGTAGCCCTCCAGCGGGATGATCTCCATCCGGTCCCGCAGGGCGTCGGGCACGGGATCGAGCACGTTGGCGGTGGTGATGAACAGGACCCGCGAAAGATCGAATGGCACGTCGAGGTAATTGTCCCGGAAGGTGTTGTTCTGCTCGGGGTCGAGCACTTCGAGCAGCGCGGAAGCGGGGTCGCCGCGAAAATCGCGGCCCAGCTTGTCCACCTCGTCCAGCATGAAAACCGGGTCGTTGGTCCCGGCCCGCCGCAGCCCCTGGATGATCTGCCCCGGCAGCGCCCCGATGTACGTCCGGCGGTGGCCCCGGATCTCGGCTTCGTCGTGCATGCCGCCCATCGAGATCCGCGCGAACTTGCGGCCGAGCGCCCGCGCGATGGACCTCCCGAGCGACGTCTTGCCCACTCCCGGCGGTCCCACGAAGCACAGGATGGGGCCTTTCAGCACCGGCCGCAGTTGCAGCACGGCCAGGTAGTCCAGGATGCGGTCCTTCACCTTTTCCAGGTCGTAATGGTCTTCGTGCAGGATCTCCGCGGCGCGCTTGACGTCCACCTGCGAGCCGGACGAGCGGCTCCACGGAAGGTTGGCCATCCATTCCAGGTAAGTCCGGGTGACGCCGTATTCGGGCGACGCCGAGGACATGCGGGAGAGACGGTTCAACTCGCGCATCGCCTCGGTCTTCACCTCCTCGCTCATTCCGGCGGCTTCCAGTTTCTTGCGCAGGTCCTCGAGGTCCCGCGAACTTTCGTCTCCCTCGCCCAGCTCTTTCTGGATGGCCTTCAACTGCTCCCGCAGGTAAAACTCGCGCTGGCTCTGCGAAAGCTGCCCCTGGACCTGCGATTGGATCCGGCCCCGCAGTTCGAGCAGTTCCAGTTCGCGCGTCAGGTGGCGGTGGATCACGTTGAGCCGCGCCTTGCCGTCGGACTGCTCGAGCAACTGCTGCCGCTCCGCCGGGCTGAGCGAGGGAAGATTCCCCGCCACCCAGTCCGCCAGCCGTCCCGGCTCGGTGATCTGCGCCGCGGTGGTCGCCAGGTCGTCGGAGAGGTTCGGCGACGCCGACACGATCTGCTGGAACAGGCCGATCACGTTCTGGCGGAGCGCCTCGAGTTCCGCCGTCGGCTCCGGCTCCGTCTCGACAATGCGTTCCACACGCGCTCTCAGGAACGGCTCCGTGGCGGTGAACTCGCGCGTGCGAATCCGGGCCACGCCCTCGCAGAACAGTAACAGGTTCTCCTTGGGCACGCGGATCGCCTTATGCATCACGCACACGGTTCCGATCTCGTACAGGTCGGCGGGGCCGGGCGTTTCCACGCGCGGGTCGAGCTGCGAAACCACGGCGATGGTCCGGTTTTCGCCGAGGGATTGTACCAGGGCTACGGACGATCTGCTTTTCTTCGACGGCCATGGCGTTACCCTCAGTGTACAGTCGCCGGTCGGCAGTCGTGAATCGCCACTTGTTGATTTTTAACCATCGTGTGGTGGTGGGGCGGGCGGTTTCGCCTGCCTGGTCGGCGCACAGAAGCTCCCCGCGGCCGCTTTGGACTAACGACTAACGACTGACGCCTGCCTTTTCACGCCCCCTTCGGGTAGCTGCCCAGTACCCGCAGGAAATCGGCGATTTCGCCCAGGTGATTCAGCGCGTTGCGGACGTTCGGCTCGTCCGCCCGCCCCAGGAAATCCACGTAGAACAGGTATTCCCAGGGCTTGCCGCGCAGGGGCCGGGATTCGATCTTTGTAAGATTCAGATCGCGCAGCGCGAAGACGGCGAGGGCTTTGAATAAGGCCCCCGGAATATTCCGCATGCTGAAGACCAGCGACGTCTTCCATGGCGCGCCCGCGGCGGCGCGCACCGGGTGTTTACGAGCGTAAACCGGGGTTCGCAGCAAAAAAAACCGCGTGAAATTCCGCCGGTCGTCCTCGATTGATTTACGGAGAATGCGCGCGCCGTAAATCTCGGCGGCCACGGCGGAAGCGATGGCCGCGGCGTCCCGCAGCTTCTCCTCGGCGATCATTTTCACGCTGCCGGCCGTGTCGTAGAACGGAACTCTCTCGATCTGGGGGTTGCGCGCGAAAAAATCGAGGCATTGATTGAGGGCCACGGGATGCGAAAAGACCCGCCGGATTCCGGAAAAAGAGACCCCTTTTAAGACGATTAAATTATGCACGATGCGGACGCTGGTTTCGCCCACGATGGGGAATTCGTAGTTCACCAGGTGGTCGTAGTTTTCGTGCACCGAACCCGCCAGGGTGTTTTCGATGGGAACCAGGCAGAACTTTGTCCGGCCTCGCACCACCGACTCGAAAGTCGCGGCGAAGGTCTCGCACGGCTGAACGCGGATGCGAGGGCCGAGCAGCTTGTAGGCCGCTTCCTCACTGAACGAGCCGCGCTCGCCCTGGAACGCCACCGTGGGATGGGCCATGGCACCTCCGGAAAGTCTGGAACGGATGCTAGCATGCCCGGCGAGGGTCGGCAATTCCCGGCCAGCCACTTGCGAAGCGATATGACTACGACGTTCCGAGTAAGCCGCGGAAAAAGAAATCCACGTAGGCTTCGGCGAGCTCATTCTGATGGGTGGGGCCTTCGGGGCGGAACCACTGATAGAGCCAGTTGATCATTCCCAGCAACGCGAAAGCCGCAAGCCGCCGTGAGATCAGTGGCCGCGTACCTGCGTGCTCCTGCACCTGGCCATTGACGCCGATGTGCAGGTCATGGCGGAAACCCTTCTCACCAATCAGCGAGGCGCCGTCGTGGCAATTGACCCGCGCACCGGCGGCA
>JAIQFU010000274.1:11458-14911 GCA_020073115.1 Terriglobia bacterium | reverse complement strand
GGGATCCTTCTCGAAGTACTTCTTGTATTCGGACCAGGTGGTGGCGGCGATGGTGCGCAGGTCGCCGCGGGCCAGGGCCGGTTTGAGCAGGTTGGCCGCGTCGTTCTGCCCGGCCGCGCCGCCGGCGCCGATCATGGTGTGGGCCTCGTCGATGAAAAGGATGATGGGGGTGGGCGACGCCTTCACTTCTTCGATGAGCCCCTTCAGCCGGTTCTCGAATTCTCCTTTAATGCCCGCGCCGGCCTGCAACAGGGCCAAGTCCAGCGTACGCACGGTGACGTTGCGGAGGACGGGAGGCACGTCGCCCTGGATAATGCGATGGGCGAAGCCTTCGACCACGGCGGTTTTGCCCACGCCCGCTTCGCCGGTGAGGATGGGGTTGTTCTGGCGGCGGCGGGTGAGGATATCGACGATCTGGCGAATTTCGAAATCGCGGCCGAGCACAGGGTCGATCTTGCCCTGGCGCGCGTTTTCCGTGAGGTTGACGGTGAACTGATCGAGGTTGGGGGTCTTGCCGCCGGGTTTCACGCCGGGCGCTCCCGGAGCGGCTCCGGGACCGGCCGCGGCGGCGAGATCGGCCGAGTATTCGCGGGAATCCGCCATGATGGCGGGCAGTTGCTTGCGCAGGCTCTCGGGCTCGATCTTCTGCATCTCCCGGGAAACTTCGTTGACGATGCGCGACAACTCCTCGTCGGAGACCAGGGCCAGGGTGGCGAAGCCGGAGCGCACCTGGCCCGCGCCGAATTCGAGCGAACCGATGGACCATGCCTCGGTCATCATGCGGAACAGGGACGGGCTGAACGCCGGGGTTCGGGCGTTGCCGGTCTTGAGCTTATCCAGGCTGCGGGAGAGCTCGGCGGAAAGCCGCGCCCGGTCGACGCCGAACTGCTTCAGGATGCGGGCGAAGTCCGAATCCGTGGCGTCCAGCAGCTTCATTAAAAAGTGCTCGATCTCCACGTTATAGTGCGTGCGGGCCAGGCAGAGTCCCGCGGCTCCTTCGAGCGCCGTACGCGTCGTGTCATTGAGTTTGGAAACGATCGATTTGAGGCTGATGGCCATATGAGCTCCTTTAACCACGCTGTCAGCCGTCAGCTATCAGCTATCAGCTTCGGCGCCTGCTCGGTAAGCTGAAAGCTGACAGCTGATGGCTGAGAGCTTACAATTCCAACACCGTATCTCCCGGGTCGCGCTGGAAGGCGGCGTTTTTCACCCAGCTGGTCCAACCCAGTTGCCAGCCCTCGCGTTCGGCGCGCAACTCACAGGCCGGGACCTCATCGCGCCGCAGGATGAGCTGGATCTCCACATCATACTCGCCGCCGGCGTAAAAGGTGGCGAGGGCGCGCGCCTGGCGGTAAGCCTCGCTGCCCGGCAGAAAATCATGGTACTGCTCCAGCGCCAGGGGGCCGAAGCGGATCCGCACCCGCGACTGCTGGTCCCAAATCTCGTCGCCCACCACCGCTCCCAGCCCGAGCTGTTCGGAATAGCCGCCGGTTTCCCCCAGCGAACATTGGGATTCGATCTCCACCGGCCGCCAAACGCCGACGAACTGCTCGATCTCCACCGGAACGTCGAAGTAATCCGCGAGCAGCGCTCGCAGCCCCGAGGCCGAGCGGGCGTGCATGGAGAGCAGGCCGCTGTAAAAGAGGAGAGAGTCGTCGGGGACGTCCTGGCGGTCCTGGAGGCCGGGGGTGCCCAAACCCAGCAGGGCGAGGATGTGGTGCGAGAAGCGGTCGCGCTCGCCGCGCTCGTAGGGGATCTCGAACCGATATTTTTCCCAGGCCTGGTAGAAGAGCGAAATGCTGCGATGGTTGAACAGGTCGTAGAAATCGCGGAGGGCGTAATCGCGGGCGCGGATGCGCTCCAGCACGAGCTCGCTGTAGGCCAGGGGGAGCACGCCGGTGGGGCCGGTGAGGCCCATGAAGTTCACCCGCATGAACATGGGCTGGGAATCAGCCGGCTCCAGCGATTGGACCTGGCTGGCGGGAAAAGCGGTGGAGGGGTTGGCGCCGAAGCGCAGGCATTCCTCGCCGGGGTTGCTGAACCGGCCCACCACCTGGCGGCCGGGGAGCATGCGCGCCACGAGCCGCACCGCCTGGAAAAAGTCGAAGCGGTAGGGCTCGCTGGTCAGCGTGTCGGCGATGGGCCAACGTTCGAGAGCGGTATCTTCGGAGGAGCGCGCGGAGGCCACCGTCAGTATCCCTTCCTCAGGACCGCCGACGCTCGGGTTTGGGCGGCGGGTTCGTGATCGGCGTTCAAACAACCGGAGCCGGAAAACGAGCTCCTGCGGTAGTTTAAAGCAATATTTTCCGACCGGCGCGCGGAGGCCACTGTTTCAGTATCTCCTTCCTCTGGCGCGTGCGCGCCGTAAGCTGGCTGAAGCTGTTCATAGAGACGTAGAGTCCCAGGAAGTGCTCCAGCACCGCGGCGAAAAGGAACACGCCGCCGCCCACGAACTGGTCCTCGTCGAACTCCATGTCCACCTGGGTTCCGCGCGCGAAGGCCACGCCGTCTTCGGAAACCACGCGCGCGAAGTGACGGCGGCTGGAGAGGGCGGTCAGGCCGTCGATCTGCTTTTCCAGGTAGGTAGAGCCGGTGAAATTGTAGAGGCGCAGAATCTCCTGGAGCGCCTCCCGCCCCTCGCCGACGAGGGAGAGATAGTTAAGCGAGAGCTGGGAGACGAGCCGCCAGAGGGAATCCTGTCCCACGGGCGCCCGCAACGTGTCGGTGGGCTTGAGGAGGGCCACGATGCGCTTCAGCGGCAGGGCGCTCTCCAACTCGAAATCGCCGGCTTCGTTGCCGAACGGGAGGCGCGCGGGCAAGTCGCGGTTGGTGCAGATGGTGCGCACCGTCAGGGCGTCCACGTCGGGCCGGACGGGCCGAGACGAGAGGTCCACCAGCGAGAGATAAAAATCGATGCCGCCGTCGTCGCGGGCGCCGGAGGGCCGCCGCACGGCGCGCCAAAAGGCCTGCGCCTTGGAGCGCGTCAAGCCGTGCCGGTAAGAGTAGAACGGCTCGAACGGAACGACTTCCCCGGTCTGCGGGTTGGCGCTGGCCACTTCCGCGATCTCGAAAACCTCGGTGGCGTTGCGGCGGCTCACGTCGGGGACGACCGGGTATTCGTATTTGGCGTGGTCCAGCAGAATCGGCTCGGCGGTTTGCGGAAAGAGGTTGACGATGGGCGCGCAACCCAGCCGGAAGGTCTTCGCCGAGACGCCGAGCTCGAGCATCTGGCGGCGGTCGCTCCGTTCGAAGGGCGCGATGAGGACGATGATTTCCACCCGCCCGCCGAAGCCCGCCGCGGAGACGCGGTCGAGGCCGGCGAGGTCGAGGAACAGGAACTTCTGCGGAAAGCAGAAATACTCCTGGAGCAGGCGATAGCCGATGAACGACCGGCGCGGATACGGCAGCATGCCCTCATCGTCGCCGAAGCCCACGGGCCGCAGCAGATCGCAC
>JAIQFU010000274.1:0-11394 GCA_020073115.1 Terriglobia bacterium | reverse complement strand
AGAGAGGCTGAAGGCGCGAACGCGGGGTGAGGTCGCGGACCACCACCTGCGCGCAATTGTTGCACAGCAACTCGTAGAGAGTGAAGGTCAGGTTGCTTTCGCCGGCCAGGTAGAAGCGCAGCGAATCGAGCTTCAGTTTGGCGAAGGTCATCTCGCCCGGGCAGCGCAGCTCGATGCGCAGCGCCGCCGCGGCGTCGCTGGCCTTGAGCGCCGGCTTCAGGCGGTCCGGCGAGGTCCACTCCGCTTCGGCGGCCTCCACCGGCCAGAAGGTGACGTCGTAGCAGGTCCGGAACTTGCAGGGGACGCCGTTCACGGGCCGCGAGTTGAGGATCGCGCCGCGCTCCAGCTTCAGACCCGCTTCCGGCGTGGAGCCGGGGTCCATGTGAAACTGGGCCACGGACATGGAGGGAATCGGCCGGAGGTAATGGGGATACAGAATGTTGAGGAGGGCCTCCGTAATTTCCGGGAACTCGTCGTCGATCTTCAGGTGCACGCGCGCGGCGAGGAAGGCGAAGGCTTACAGCATCCGTTCCACGTGCGGGTCCTCGCACTTGTCGGGCTCGATCAGCAGGCGGCCGGCCACCTTCGGGTACTTGGCGGCGAACTCCGCACCCATGTGGCGCAGGAAGCTCAGTTCCCGCTCGTAGTACAGCAGCAGGTCATCCCGCATTGAGGCCTCCGGTCACGCTGTACTCGGGAGCACGTGCCGGCTGGAGGATGCGGATTCGACGGGCGTCACCTTGAGCCGGGTAATGCGCGGCTCGAAGGTGGAGACGGTTTCCTCGATCATGCGCACCAGCCGGGTGCGGTCGCGGACCGAGCTCCAGCTCAGGGAAGTGACGTCCGGCAGGCCGTAGTTGAACAGCGAGGCGTACAGCTCTTCGAACTCGGAGCCGGCCGGCTCGGGAGTGCGGCGCGTGTTCAGGAGCCACTCGAGATCGCGCCGCAGGGCGGCCCTCAACTGGCGGAGCGATTGGGCGCGCGTGGCCGGGGAATCGGCGGCGGATTCCGGCTCGCGGTCGATCAGCCGTTCCAGCACCGATTGCGTAACCGTCTGCTCGGGCGCCCACCGGGCCATAGGCTATCTCGAAACGCTCAGGGCCTGGAGCGGATCCAGGCGGCAAATCCAGGAGAAGAGCTTTTTTCTTTGCTCCTCGTCGCCTTGCAGGCAGTGGTAGAGCAAAGCCAGCGGCCGGCCCAACAGGTCCGCGGCCTCCCAGTCTTCCAGCTTGCGGCGTTCGATCTCCGCGGCCAGTTCCTGCAGGATGGGGAACGCGATGGCTTGATGCCCGGTGTTGATGCAGAGCTGCGCGAGCTGCGCTTTGCGCTGGAAGCGGCCGCGCCCGCTGCGCTCCTGGGACAGTTCGCGGATAAGGATCTCGATGGCTTCCTCGGGATTGCCGGAACGCGCAGCCAGCATGGCCAGATCGAAGGCGTCGGGGGCGGCCGGCTGGCCCGGCCCGGGTTCCGCGGGGGCGGGTTCCCAGACCTGGGGCGGGGCGGCTTCCCGGACCGCCGGCGCCGCGGCGAGAACGACCTGTTCTTTGATCCAGGCGGCCGTCTCGGCATTGGCCGTGGGGGTGTCGTCCATCAGGGTCATTGCGAGCAGGGAAGGGTAATCGGCCAGCAGCGCGCGAAGGGCGGAAATGACGGCCGCGCGGATCGGCTCGTAGTAGCTGCCCAGCTCGTAGCAGGCCCGGCAGACGTAGCGCTGGATATCGAGCCAGCCGCGCCCGCACTCCATGGCCATGGCGGCCTCGGCCGCTTCGAGGGCTTCGGTCCAGTTGGATTCCATCGCCAGCCGTTTCAGGTCCTGGCGGATCCCGGTGGGCGGGGCGGCCAGGAGCGCGGCGTCGAGGGTCTCGCCGGCGGCGCGCAATTCGCCCCAGCGCAACCCGCGGAGTATGAGGTACGGCGCGGGGTCGTAGGCGTTCCCGGTCCGCAGGTATTTGGCGGCGGAGACGACGCGCGCGATGGCGTCGGCGCGATCCACCGGCTCCGGGGCCAGGGGGCCGCCGGCTGTCCGGATGCGAGCGGGGGCAGCAGCCGCGGCCGCGCCTCCGGACTGCGGCGCGGGCTCTTCCCAGGTCCCGGCGGCTTCCGCCTCGGCCGGGGCTTCCTCCGGGGCGGCCAGGTCCGGCTCTTTCTCGCGCTTTTTCTGCAGGAAGATGCGAACGGCCGCCTGCACCTCCTCAAGGGCCTGGCGCAGCGGGCTGAACCCCGGCGCCACGTCCTGGAACTTCTCCGTGCAGAGATCGTCGAGCGCCTGCAACGATTCCAGGGCCGCTTCCATGTTGGCGGCCGCCTGGACGTAATAAGCCTTCGGCGAGGCGTCGAAAGCCTTATCGAACTCCTCGGGCGTGGGTTTGCCTTCGGCGACGGCTGCTTCCCGGGCTTCGGCCTTGGTGGAGTCCGCGCCCGCGTCCTCTTCCGTGGGTACCTTGCGCGACGCCTTGTATTCGAACCAACTGAGGCCGGAGCGGGTGACCGGTGCGTCCTTGACCGCTTTTTCCAGACGGCCGCCCACCCAGTCCACGGGACTGGCGCGCATTTCCAGGTCGCCGTCCTCGATTTCGGGATACAGGGTGTCCCAGAAATTCTCGAGCAGCCCCTTGAGCAGGTCGATACCTTCCTTGAGACCGGCGATGCCCTGGCTCCTGAGCAGAGCCTCGGTGAGCCAGGCGGCGAGCTGCAGGTCTTTACTCTTGGTGGCCAGGGTCTCGCCGGCGAGCTTGATGACCTGCGGCCAGTCGGCTAGCTTGCGTTCGTGTTTCCACTCGCCCTGGGCGGCATCGTCATCTTCCCGGCGGGCTTCCTTGATCTTGTCGTAGACGGGCGCGTAGCGAAGACTCTGGCCGCTGGGGTTTTCTCCGGCGATCGGTTCGAGCAAATCATTGCGCAGAGGCATGTTCTTCGGGGGCTGGCTGCGGCTCGGCGAATTCCAGCCTTCGGATCTCCAGGATGGGGAATTCCTCGTCATCCACCAGGAACATTTTCTGGCCGGCGGGGGCCAGTGCGCGATCTTCGATCTCCTCCCAGACGGTCATGCGGCCGAGGCGAACAGAGTCCTCGGAATGGCGGAACGAAAGCGGCGACAGGACGGGCAGGAGCACCTCGCCGAGTTCCTGGCCCTTGAAGGCCGGACCGGTCCGGACCAGCGCGGGGGCCCACAGCAGGTCGCGCAGCCGTTTAGGCGGCTCCATTTCAATGGAAGCGATGTGTTCCAGCGGAAGCCACATGTACTGGCCGGCCGCGAAAATTTCGAGCCGGGCGCCGATGCGCGGGTCTGCGTCCAGGAAAGAAGAAAAAGGGTTGCCGTTGAGAGTGCCCGAGGGGGGAGGCGGCTCCGCCCCCGCCGTGGGGTACTCGCGCTTTTGGAAGAGCTCGGCCCGGGTCCGGTCCGCGTTCAGCGCGCCCTGGTAGAGCAAGGCCCCCAATTGGGCATCCTTGCCCCCCTGCGCCAGGATCTCGAGATGCTTCTCCGCCCGGTCATAGGCTCCGGTGAAGCACAGCAATTCGAAGAGAAACGTGCGGCGCTGGACGTCCCCGGGGTTGTCCCGCAGTTCGGCGCCCAACGCCTGCACGGCCTGGTCGAGATTGCCGGCCTGAAACAATTGTCCGGCAGTCATGAGAGTTACCTGAAATTGATCACCACTCCCTTGGGGCCGCGGCTCGCTACGAGCCGCGGCCCCAAGGGAGCGGTTGCCTTTGTTCTAGCCGCCCTGCGACTTCTTGAGGTCGTACCAGACCTTGATGGGGCCCTTGAGCGTGCCGTCCACGTTCTGTTCCTTGTACTCGTATTCGATCTTGCCGTAGTTGAAGGAGATCGAATCGGTGGGCAGGTCGCCGGACCCGCCGGTCTGAAAGGCCGAGACCAGCAGGTCGGTGAACTTGATGGTGAGGTACTCCTGCTGGTCCTTGCCGGCCTTGCGGGCGACCAGGGTGGCGTTTTTGATGTGCTCGCCGTTGGCGCAGGCCAGAAGCAGCTTCGGCGACGCTTTGTTGACGCTCATGACGAAGGCAAAGTCGTGCATGTTCACCTTGCCCGCTCCGCCGCCGCCGCCGAACGCCATGGTGCCGGTCTGCGACTCACCCCAGGACCAGGACATCAACTGGATTTCGTCTTTGTGCTTGGAATCCTGGCTTTCGCCAGGAATACCGTCGATCTTCAGGAAAAAATCAACAGCCATTGCTCCTCCTCTGAACTTATCGTGTCACTGGTAAAAACCGCTCGCTTACGGCCGCGGCTCGCACCCGTTGGCGAAAGGTAGCGAGCCGCGGCCGGCAGGGAGCGGTTGCATCTCCTACCCTTTCGCGGAGGCCGGCAGTTCCGATACCAGCCTCAACGAAACGGACAATTCGTCCAGCATGAAATGGGGCCGCAGGAAGCAGACCGAGCGGTATGCGCCTGGCTTGCCCGGAATCTCCGCCACTTCGATGCGCGCGTCGCGCAGCGGGTGGGAAGCCTTGACGTACGCCGACGCGGTGTCGTCGGGCGTCACGTAATTGGTGATCCACTGGTTGAGGAAGCGTTCGCAATCGGTGCGCGACATGAAGCTGCCGATCTTGTCGCGCATCATGGCCTTGAGATAGTGCGCGAAGCGGGAAACGGCCATGATGTAGGGCAACTGAGTGGAGAGGCGCGCATTGGCGTTGGCGGCCTCGCTGTCGTAGACCTTGGGCTTCTGCGCCGATTGCACGCTGAAGAAGGCGGCGTAGTCGGTTCCCTTGCAGTGCACCAGCGGAACGAAGCCGAGATCGGCGAGTTCCTTCTCGCGCCGGTCGGTGACGGGCGCCTCGGTGGGGCACTTGAGCGCGACATCGCCGGAATCGGTGGTGAAGTTGTGGGTGGGCAGGCCTTCCACGAGGCCGCCGCCCTCCACGCCGCGGATCGCGGCGCACCACCCGTAGAGCGAGAATGCCTGGGTCATGCGGGCTCCGAGCGCGTAGGCGGCGTTGCCCCAGAGGTATTTGGAGTGGTCGGTACCGTCCACGCCCTCTTCGTAATTGAAGCCGTCGATCTGCGTTCCGTTCTTCCCGTAGGGGAGCCGCATGAGCACGTGCGGCAGGCAGAGCCCGACGAAGCGCGAATCCTCGCTCTGGCGGAAGCTCTTCCACTTCGCGTACTCGCTGCTGTCGAAGATCTTGGCCATGTCACGCGGCGCGTCGATTTGCGTGAAGTTGTCGAGGTTGAGCATCTCGGCCGACGCGGCCGTGAGGAAAGGAGCGTGAGCCGCGGCGGCCACCTGGGAGATTTTCTCCAGCAGTTCGATGTCTTCCGGTCCGCGGCCGAACTCGTAATCGCCGATGAGGGCGGAGAACGGGGCGCCCCCGAAAACTCCGTACTCCTCCTCGTAGACCTTCTTGAAGAGCGCGCTCTGGTCGAATTCGGGCGCGCGCTGCAGGTCGCGCAGGAGTTCCTTCTTGCTGGCGTTGAGGATCCGGAGCTTGATTTTCTCGCCGGTCTCGCTCTGGTCGAGCAGATACTTCAGCCCGCGCCAACTGCCTTCCAGTTTCTGAAAGGCCGCGTTGTGCAACACCTCGTTGAGCTGGATGGAGACGAGGTGATCGATCTGCGCGATGCGCGCGTTGATCATCATCTCGGCGTCCTTGGAGACCGTCATGGCGCCTTCCAGCACCTGTTTGACGAACTCCTTCACCAGGTTCTTGCCGCGCTCCCTGGCGGAGGGATCCCGGGCCAGGCGGCCTTCCTCGACGATCTGGTCGAGAAGACCATGCTCCACGGTCTGCTCGGCGGCCGGCTGCGGCGCCGCGGCGGATTTTTGAGGATCACTCATTGGACCCCTCCTTGATTCCCATCTCGGACCGCAGTTTGGCAAGTTTATCCTTGTCGCTGACGGCCTCACGAAGCAGCTCTTCGAGCTTGTCGTTGCCCTGCATGCTGCCGCGCAGATCGGAAAGGCGGTCGCGAAGCTCGAGCAATTCGCGCAGCGGTCCCACCTGGCGCGCCACGTTCTCCGGCGAAAAGTCGTCCAGCGCCTTGAAATTCAGATCCACCTTCAGTTTGGGCGCATCGGGATCCTCGCTCAGCTTATTCTCCACCGCAAAGGCGAGGTGCGGTTTCATGTTGGCCAGCACGGTGTCGAAGTTGTCGGGCGTGACTTCCACGAACTTGCGGTCCTTGACCCGGGCGAGCGGCTCCACCGGTTGTCCTGTAAAGTCGCCCATAATTCCCATCACGAAGGGCAACTCCTTCATTTCGATCGCACCGCCCACCTCTACGTCATAGGTGATCTGGACGCGCGGAGGCCGGACACGATCGAGCTTATGCTGTGTACTCTCTCTTGCCATTTGTGCTTCCCCCCAAGGGCCCCAGCGCCGTTAGATTCCGGCACAACAGGGCCAGAATAGGTTATCAGATTAAACGTCGCGCAATCTACCGCCGCACTTCATAATAAGCGACATTCGAGCGCCCGCGTCAAAAATGCGGAAAATTTCGGTACTAGGCCGTTAGATTCGGCGGCCGAACGCAGTCCTCCGGGAGGCGAAAGCCGATCGCCGGATGCCGAAAGCCGATTCCCGCGCGTGAGTTACACTGGGGGACCGTGCCCTTCTCCTACGACGAAGTCGTCTACCCCGGGCTACCCTACGGCCAGACGCATCCCAGCCGGCTGGCCAGCCTGGGGACGCTGTTCGGAATGAACCCCGCTCCGGTGGGCCGTTGCCGCGTCCTGGAGATCGCCTGCGGGAACGGCGGGAACCTGGTCCCGATGGCCTTCGAGTTGGAACATTCCGAGTTCCTGGGGATCGATCTGGCGGAAACGGCCATCGAGGCCGGCCGGCGGGAGATCGCGGAACTCGGGTTGGGGAACGTCCGGCTGGAGCGCATGGACGTGATGGAGGCGGGGCCTGGACTCGGGACCTTCGACTATATCATTGCCCACGGGTTCTACTCCTGGGTTCCGGCGCCCGTCCGGGAGAAGCTGCTGGAGGTGGTGCGGGATTGCCTCGCGCCGCAGGGAGTGGCGTACGTCAGCTACAATGCGCTGCCCGGCTGCCGCATCCGCGAATTGCTGCGGGAAACCATGCTGTTTCACGCGCGGGGGGCCGGCGATCCGGCCGCCCGGGTGGACCGGGGACGCCAGATCCTGCAGTGGCTCACGGAATCCTACTGCGCCCCGGGGATTTCGCGCGGCTTCCTCAAAGACGAGGCGCAGTCGATGCTGGACCGGGCTCCGCAATTCCTTTACCACGATGAAATGGCCGAGGTATTCTACCCGGTTTATTTCCAGGATTTTGCGGCGCACGCGGCGCGCTTGGGCCTGCAATATCTTTCGGAAGCGAACTATTTCGATACGCAGCCCGGTAAGATTCCCGAAGCCATCGCCGGCGAGGTGCGCCGGATCGCGGGCTGCGACCGCATCCTGGAAGAGCAGTATTACGATCTGCTGAAGTGCCGGATGTTCCGGCAGACGCTGCTTTGCCACTCCGGCGCGGCCGGCGCCCAACCGATCGCGGGGCGGATCAGCGGCCTTTTCGCAGCTTCCTCGGCCACCCCGGTCTCCCCGCGGCCGGAATTCGGCGACAAGGCGGAGGAATTTGTGGGTCCGCGCGGGTCGAGCGCCAAGACCGCGCACCCGCTGGCCAAGGCTGCCTTGTTCACCCTGGGCCAGGCATGGCCGGAAGGGATCCCGTTCCCGGACCTGCTGGCCGCCGCGTCGCGCCTGGCGGGCGACGAGGAAAGCCCGGAACCGGACGCATCGGCGACCGTCCGAAGGCCGCCACCCTGGCGCGGTCGCAAGCCGCGCGCGGGCAGCTCATCACCACTGCCCTGCACAGCACGATCGACTGCGGGGATGACATCGAGCGGCGCCTGATTACGCTGATGGACGGGACCCGCGACTTCCCTGCCCTGGCGCGGGACCTGGCGCCGGTAGCCGGCCGGCCGGAAGAAGCGGTGGCGGAGGTGATTCGGGCCAACGTGGCCACGCTGGCGCGCGCGGGCATCCTGGTGGAATAAGTACTGCCGGCGTTTTCTGTCCGCCCAAAACAACCGGTGGCGCAAACCGGCCACCGGCGGTACCTGCGTTTCAGCCCAACCCCGGCATGGGCCGCGTGTCCACCCACAACAGGCCGTTCATCACCAGCGGGGCGAGGGCGGAGACGAACTCGGCGGGGCTGGCTTCCTGGTCGAACAGGCCCGCGCGGCGGGCGGCTTCGAAATGCTCGCGCCAGGTCTTCCGGCCGTCGCACTGCGAGACAATCTGCGCCAGCCAGGCCTTGACATAACACTCCGCTTCAAACGGCTGAGCGGAGCGCAACACGAAAGACTCGGGGACGAAGCGGCCGTCGCGAATGCGATGGGACACGGTTAGCTCGGCGTGCGGCGAGACCAGCGGGCGCGAGTCCAGCAGGGCCTCGCAACCCGCGGGGGCGCTGGTTTCGGCCTGCCACTCCAGCAGCCAGTCGGCCAGGCGCGGCGCGAAGCTCTCGCCCTTCTGCACGCGCGCGGTGACCGCCGGGCGGGCTTCCGCATGCCGGCGCAGCATGACGCTGCCGTAAAAAATGAACTGCGCGCGCCGCCGCTCCCAGACCTCCTGGCGGTAGAACACGTCATCCACCGCGGCGTTACGGTTGATCAGGGAGGTCGCGGTTACGTCCCTGGGAAGCGTCAGCTTGTAGGAGACGAGTACGAGGTCGAACTCCGGAGCCGCTTCGCCCAGCCACTCCCGGATGCGGTCTTCGAAGAGCTGGCCTTCGCAATCCGCCGCCGTCACCAGGGAATAGAACCGGCCGCCGGGCCGCAGGAAACGGGGCAGTCCTTCGATGACGCGGCGGATGACCTGTTCGCCGTCCTCGCCGCCGTCGCGAAAGATCATGGTGGTCTTCCGCGCGGGCACGTAGGGCGGGTGGGTGACGATCCGGTCGAATGTCAATCCCTCCACGGGGGCATACAGATCGCCCTCCAGCATGGCGGCATTCTCAATCCCGTTGAGCCGGCGGTTGAACTCGGCGAAGCTCACCGAACGGCCGGCGATATCCGTTCCCCAGGCGTGGCGCGCGGACCGGGCGCCAGCCAGCGCCGCCACGCCGGTTCCGGTCCCGATGTCCAACAGGGCATCGCAGGAGGTTGTGGGGAGCGTGGACATGAACAGCGCGGTGTTCTCGATGGATGCGGGGTATACGGCATCGGGCCGGAGCGCGATGGGAGAATGGTCGGGGGATGAAACGCGGTCGCTCACCAGCAGCAGTCCTTCGGCGGGAAAGAGGGCGCACGGCGCGAAACAGCGTTCGGGCCGGGCGGAATCGGCGGCCAGCAGCCCGAGTTTTTTCATGGCTGCGGGCGCGCCCGGCGGCAGCAGCCGTTCGAGGTCCCCGCGGTCCACGTATTCGCCGTCCATGAACAGCAGGATGAGCGCATCGGGCGCCTGCTCCGGGGTTTGGATTACAGTTCTGCCCTGCCAGATGGTCTGGAACCCGGCCATGGAGGCGATCCCCACGCGACCGCAGACGCCTTCGGCGCTGAAGCCGCACTGCTCCAGAACGCCGCTTACAACGGCGAAATCCGCGTCGGAGCCGAGCACGGGGAGGCGCTCGCGCCAGGAATGGGTGCGAAGGGACGTGGTGGCCACGTCGCCAGAATAACACCGAGGAGTCAGGAGTCAGGAGAAAGTCGCCGGCCCCGCGGCTTCTGCCTCCTGTCTCCTGGCTCCTGACTCCTTTTTCTGTTAACGTTGATTCCTGATGAAGCGACTGCAACCGGTGATCTGGTCCAAGGGCGTGTTCCTCAGCCCGCAGCACCTCCAACTGCAGGATCGTTTTCTCGAAAACGTACTGCAGTTTCAGTTGGAGAGCCTTTCTTTCCGGCCATGGGGTTTTCGCGCGCTCCAGGTGAGCCAGGAGGGTCTGGCCGGGGGGAGCTTCGGCATCTCCAGCGCTTCGGGGATGATGCCGGACGGCCTGCTGTTCGACATTCCCGGGTCGGACAGCGCGCCGCCTCCGAAGCAGTTGGCGGAGTGCTTCGAGCCGGACCAGACCAGCGTCGAGCTCTACCTGGCGGTCCCGCAGTACCGGGAGCGCGGGTTGAACGTGGCCAGTTCGAGCCGCGAAGCGGGCGCGCGCTACCGGGCGGAGATCGAGCTGTTCCGCGACGAGAACAGCGGGCTGGCGGAGAAGCCGGTGCAGGTGGCGCGCAAGAACTTCCGGCTGCTGGCCGAAGGCGAAGCGCTCGACGGCTACACCACGCTGCGCGCCGGCCGCGTGAACCGGACCGAGGCAGGCACGTTCCAACTGGACCCGCGGTTCGTGCCGCCGCTTCTCGATTTCCAGGGCAGCGATTACCTGATGGCGATTGCCCGGCGGCTGGTCGAGATCCTGACGGCGCGTTCCAGCGCCATCGCGGGCATGCGCCGGCAAAAAAACCAGAGCCTGGCGGACTTCACGGCGGCCGATATCGCCAGCTTCTGGCTGTTGTACACCATCAACACCAGCTTCCCGCTGCTGCGCCATCTGTTCGAGACGCGCGGCGGGCATCCGGAAGAGTTGTATTCGGCCATGCTTTCGCTGGCGGGGGCCCTGACCACGTTTTCCGCCGTCCTCCACCCGCGCGAACTGCCCGCCTACAACCACGACGATTTGGGCGGCTGCTTCACGGAACTGGACGAGAAGCTGCGATTGCTGCTGGAAACCGTGGTGCCGAGCAACTTCGTGGCGCTGCCGCTCAAGCTGGCGCAGCCCTCCATCTACGCCGCTTCGATCGACAACGACAAGTACCTGGTGAACACCAAGATGTACCTGGCGGTCAACGCCGAGGCGAGCCAGGCGGACGTGGTGGCCAAGACCCCGCAACTGGTGAAAGTCTGCTCCGCCAGCCACATCGAACACCTGGTGCGCAACGCGCTGCCGGGCGTGACCCTGACCTATGTGCCGGCGCCGCCGAGCGCGATTCCCGTGAAGCTCAACTACCAGTACTTCAGCCTCAGCCAATCGGGCATCGCCTGGGAGGCGATCCAGCGCGCGCGCAACCTGGCCGCCTACGTGCCCGCCGAACTGCCTAACCCGCAGCTGGAGTTGATCATCCTGCTGCCGCAGGCGGGGTGAAAGAAATGATCGAGTCCCCTCGCGGAAACGGACGCGCGTACGCCTGGCTCACCCTGCTGTTCGCCGCGACGCTGGCCAGCCAGGCGCCGTTCACCATGGACGTCGTTCGGGTATTGGCCAGGGACTATCCGCTGCGGGAATTTTACGTTGGGGCGCCGTGGCCCTCGCTGGTCACGGTATCGGAGAAAGCCAAAGCGGCGGGACTGCGCGAAGGCGACCGCGTGCTGGCCCTCGACGGCGCGGCGCCGCGCGGTCTTCAGGACACGGCGGCCCCTTTTCGGCGAAAGCCGGGCGCGGCAGTCACGGTTACGGTGGAGCGCGGCGGCCGCCCCC
>JAIQFU010000273.1 GCA_020073115.1 Terriglobia bacterium | reverse complement strand
CTTTACAGTCTGGCCGCTTCCGCGTTGCTCCACTATCAGGCTGCTCCACCTGGACCGTACCTCGGGCTTAAACTGTCCCATACCTCAACTGTGACCCAGGATGCCGCGGCTCACAAGATGGGGTTCACGTAGCGCTCACCCTCCATGAGGATGCTGAACCTGCCGAGGCGGAGGTATGCTCGAGCCGCGGCAGTTGTTGGGGCAAAGACCATCGCAGCAGTGGTTGCGGTGGTATTGTTTCAAACGCCCGCGGGCTTGGGCCTGCTCCGCCATGGCACGGGCGAGCAGATCCGAAGGCGGATCGCGGCGTTGTTTGAGCTCGATCACCTGGTTGCTGGCGGCTGCGTAGTCCAGAAGAAGCCGGACGCAACGATCACAGGATGCCATCCTTCCTTGTGGCGGGAAGCGCCGGCTTCGGCGCTCGCGAGAATTTACCCAGGAGTGCTTGGTTGAAGTGACCCCCGCCGGGAACAGAATTTAGGAACCAGAGACGAGGGTCAAGGCGATATCATCCACGCCGAAGGCGTGCGGGGGGAGTTCTTATCATCCGCGCCGCAGGCGCGCGGCGCCGAGGTCGGTGATCTCCGGTGCGGGAAGAAGGCGTGGCCTACCGTGTTTGGGAGACGCGTTCGATTTTGGCACGAAGATGCTGGAAATAGCCGGGGCTGACGTTTAGGTTGAGCACTTCCTCGATCACCGGTAAGAAGTACGCCAGGGAGCGGATCGTGCCCAACGGCGGAGATCCGGGTGGACGTATTATCCGGCGAGCCGCGGCCAGAAGCAAAGCGTTCTCGACCGCCATCAGGGGCACGCCCCGTTCATGTAGTTGGGCCGCCAGAAGGCGGTCCGGGCGGCGGATCGTGCCCGCCGTTCCCGGTGTCCGCCGGTAAACGCCGAGGACTTTGCCGATATACTCTTCCCGGCTGATGGGGTTCTCTCCCACGCGATTCCCCTCAACCTTGCAGTTCGCGCAGCGACGGACCCTCGATGCTCACCGTGTGGCAGTAATGCCGCACCCGGCTCAACAGCGCGTCCACCATCGATTTGTTGCCCAGGAAGTTGTGCCACTCGTCATATACCAAATTGGTTGTAATGATTGTGGAATGGCAGTGGTACCGCTCCTCCATCAGTTTGAAAAAGATGTTGCTCTGCTCCGGTTTCAGGGTCAGATATCCAAATTCGCCGATCAGAAGCACGTCCAGCCGGGCGAGGCGTTTCAGGAGTTGGCGCGTGGAACGGTCGGCCAGCGAGGCATACATCTCATCGAACAGGTCCTGCGCACGGATGAATTGGCAGCGGTAGCCGTTCTCCAGCGCCTTCAGCAGCAGGCCGCAGGATAGTCCCGTTTTGCCGACGCCCGTCTTCCCCACCAGCACGATGTTCTCGGCTTTGGCGATAAAGTCCAACTCGGCAAACGCGCGGATCTGTTTCCGGTTGACGCCCGGCGGGCGGGCGAAGGGGAACGTCTCCAACGACCAACGCTCGGGCAGGTTGGCGCGCCGGATGCGCCACTCCAGGGCGCCCTCCTGCCGTGCGTGCCACTGCGCGCGCACCAGACGAGTGACCAGCTCCGAATACGTGACGTCTTCCTTTTCAGCGGCGCGCAACTGTTCGTCGTAGACCTCCAGTATGCGGCGGAGCTTGAGATTCTTCAGCAGTTGTTCGAGTTCTTCAGTCATCGTGTGAACCATCGTCGAGGAGAAAGTAATCGCGCACCACGCGGCGCAGAATCATCCGTTCCAGCCGGTCCAGGTCGTAGAGCCCGTAGTGGGCGGCTCCCCGCATAGCGGCCAGCAGCGGTTCCCGCGGATACTCCTTGATCAGACGCAGCAGTTGGCGCAGGGCAAACGTGGGCGCCTTGCGGCCTCGTTGTTTCATCGCCGCGACATAGTCGGCCATCTCGGGCGCGACCTCCAGAATGGCCTTCTCTTCGGGATGAGGATCGTCGCGCACCTCCACGCGGCGGCCGATCCAGTCCACCGGAACCGAGTAGCGGTTGGTGTGGAGCGCGACATAGCCTTCGATGTCCACCATGCGCTGATGCAGCCGGTAGACCTCGGGAATCCAGGCCGGCAGCGGCTTCAGATGTAGCCGCTCCACCGCGAATAGCTCGCGGGGAACCGCACGGATATGTTTCTTGTAAGTGGAGTTGACCTTGTCGCACCACTCGCGTGCCTGCCGGTTCAGATCCTCCCAACCGGTGGACGTGCGCCCGGCCAGAAAGTTGTTTTCGATGAACCAGAAGGGCCGTTCCACGCGGGCCGAACGATTGGCATTGCCAATCGCATGCGCTACGAACCGAAACCCGAAACGTTCTCCAAACGCGGCCATCTCGGGCACGGGAACCATCTCGCGCCCAGTGCCGCGCAGCACCACGACGTGCGTGTTATCGATCATGACGCGTTGGCTCGCGCCGCCGAAGTAGCGCACCGCATCGGTCAGAAACACCTTGCAGTCGAAACGCTGAAACGTCGGGTAACACTGAAAGAACAGCATCCGCGAGTAACACAACACGCCCGAGGCGGTCTGCACCTTGCGCTTCTTGCCGGCCAGTTGGACCTCGTGCGGAGACGTGTCGTGCTGCATCTCCTCGCCCGGTTCGAAGTGGTATTGGCCCGCCGCCGCGATGGGTGCCTGCCCGATGCCTTGCTTGCGACAGAAAGCCGTCAGCGCCGGGTACGACAAGGCCGCTCCCTCGGCCGTCAGTTCCTCATGGACTCGCACGAGATTCTCCTTGCAGGCGCTGAAAAGCTCCAGGATCCGTTGCCGGTAGGGTTCGGCTTTCTCGGCCCGCGCTATCTCCGGGACCTCGGTGGAGTTTGAGCGCACCACTTTGCGCACCGTCGGACGGGAGATTCCCAACATCCGCGCGATCTCGTGTTGGCTCACTCCCTGAACGCTGAGTTCCAAAATCGTGGTGCGTTGCGCTTGGCTCAACATGCTCTTGCTCCTGTGGGATTCTCCCGGCCAGACGGCGAAGCTGGTCTTCCATGCGTTCGATCTGGCGCCGCGCCGCTTCGCGTTGCTGGCCATCCATCCCCGCCGCACCTGCCAGCCGCCGGGCGGCGCGGTCCACAATCGCCGTCGCCATCTCCAGATCGCGCAGGAGTTCGGCCGCCGGCGCCGCCGATCTCAAAGTTCTGGCGAACAGACGGGATGTGCCTTACCAGTCTCTGCTGAAGGTGTTCCTTGCCGAACGCCTGAAAAAAGAGGCATACAGTTGCCCGGCTTGCCTGGTGTTGCAGTGATGCTGGGCGAATGCCGCGGCCATCCGCTGGCAGTCCTCCAGGTTGATGCGTGCCGCTGGCGCCAGATACTTCATGGCCACATGCGCGGAGATTTTGCGCTCGCGCACTTGCTGCTGGATGGACTCCGGCAGAAGCTTGACCAGCGCCAGCCGCCGCGACACCCAGCTCACGCTGCGGTCGAACCGGCGCGCCAGTTCATCCAGCCCGTATCCGAAACGCTGTTCCATCTCCGCCAGCAGCCAGCCTTGCTCCAGCGCGGTCTCATGCTCGGAGAAACGCAACGAACGGTCCAGCAAGAGCCTCGGCCTCGCCCATCGGCCAGACCACCGCTTCCACCGTGTCCCGGCCCAGTTGCTGGAGCGCCGCGATGCGCTTGTGACCGTCGATAACCAGATAGCGGTCGGGGCGATCCGGAGAGACGACCACAACGATGGGTGTCTGCTGGCCCGACTCAGCCAGCGACGCCATCAGGCGCCGCTGCCGGTGCGGTTGACGGGTTCGCAGGTGTTCCCATCGCCGGTCGAGTTGGTGAAACTCCAGTTGCATGGCCGCCCGCGGGTTCAGTATGGCCCAAGCCGGAACTGGTCTTTCGCGGCGGAAGGGGAAGTGTGCCGGAAAGCTTCGTGGAATCAATTAGATGCGGCAGGAACTGATCTTTCGCGGAGCGGATCATTAGTGCTCCCATAACCCCAATGAAATCAGCGCCCTGGGACCCGAACTGGTCTTTGGCGAAGCCCCAGGGTAGTTGGTGCAAGGGCGGCGGCAAGCGCAATGCTTCGGGTGGGGATTGGGTCTTCGTCGCACGCTGGTCAATCCGCCAGGCGATGGCGTAGCCCGGATTCCGGCGGCGCCAACTGGCTTGCGTCTTCTGCCGGCGCGCGGTCTGGCATTCCGGCTTCCCGCAGACATGCTGGCGGTTTCCCACTCGCGCGTTCGGCCGGAACCAACGGCGGCAGATCGCACACGGTCTCTTCCGGACCTCTGGCATGGTGATGCTTCAGGTCACCACGCATCGGCAACGCTGTCGGACTTCAGTTCAAGCTGCCTGGGTCACTTCTGGAAAGCAGGGCTGGGTAAACTCTCGCGAGCGCCGAAGGAAAGATGCGTATTACACTTACCAGTAGGGGTATTACCATGCAGGTCACCAGCAAGGGCCAGGTCACCATCCCTCAGGAGATCCGTAACCGGCTAGGTTTATTGCCGCATACCAAGGTCGCGTTCGAGTTGGCCGGAGATCACGCCCGGATTCGCAAGGCTGGGCGCGAGGCCGGAGAAAGCGCCAGAGGACGCCTGGCGCTCGATGCTCTCCGCGGCACTGCGGGCGTCCGGATGAACACGGACGAGATCATGGCACTGACCCGTGGCGAGGCCGGGCATCGAAAGCGCCGCAAGTGACGCTGGCCATAACCAGTTTGCAGGTGCGCCTGAGCGCGTGCCGCGGCGTGCTCGTGGACAGCAACGTCCTGCTTGACGTCGCCACGAACGACCCGACCTGGAGCGACTGGTCAGGGAGGGCGCTCGCAGAGTCCGCTGAGCACGCGACACTCTTCATCAATCCGATCATTTACGCCGAGGTATCGATCGGCTACACCACAATCGAAGCTCTGGATGCCGCCCTGCCCACTACTTTGTACCAGCGCGAACCGCTGCCCTGGGAAGCCGGTTTCCTGGCCGGGAAGTGCTTCCTGCTGTACCGCCGCCGCGGCGGCCTGCGGAACTCGCCTCTGCCGGATTTCTACATCGGCGCGCACGCCGCTATCGGTCATCTTGCCCTGCTCACGCGCGATGCTGCGCGCTATCGGAGCTATTTTCCGACAATCGAGATCTTCGCTCCCACGAAACGCCGGATGTGATGCGATGGCAACGACTTGGCGCCCGGACAGACCTCGGGCCCGGCGGGTCACAACGTACGTTTCAGATTGTCGGCGAGGCCAGGCCGCGCTGGAGGGAATTGCGCGCGGCTCAGAGAATGGCGATCAGGGTGCGGATCGGAAAGCCAAACAGGGCGCCGCAACTGACGCCCGCGCCGTTGGCGAGGACATCGCCGAGTTCCACGGCGCGGCCGGGCGAGAAATGTTGGCCGGCTTCGAGGAGAACGCCCAGAACGAACGTCGAAAGATCTGCCATCAGCCCTCTACGGCGATCCCTAAATCCAATCACAGGTAGAAGCGAAAGCGCCAGGTAGGCGCAGAAATGCTGCACTTTGTCGTTGATGTGCAAACGGCCAACGGCCACCATAACCGGAGAGGCATCGGGTAGCAGCGAGCCGACGACTGTGCAGCAGATCAGCACGGCCCAGAGGAAAAGAACAAGTTTGCGCGGCGCGGTCACAACCTGCACGATCTGCCGGCCTCGATCCAGCTCACGATCTCGGAGTCGGAGCACAGCTTTCCTCCGACGGGATAGAACCTCACGCCGCGGCGCACGGCGACGGGCCGGAAGCCGACCTTTCGTCCATACCGAAACTGGAGGATCTTCAGCGCCTCCTGGATATCCACCGCCCGTGTTTGGACAGCGTTCGCATCGAGCATTTCTGCCTCCCTTAGAGCTTCCTGTCAAGAGCACACGTCTGGGTTGTCACTGGATCTGCGGATGACCTGACAGCCTCATGATCTTGTCAGACGCAGACCTTTCATCTGGTCTCGGCCAGACGTTTCCACTGCTATCGATTCCGAGCGTGCGAATGCCTCCCCTGCGCTCGAACTGGTATCGCTCCACAATCACGGCCACAAGATATCCCAGGCGTGGCTGGTCCCGGTTCGAACTCATCAGATAGGCCCGCACGACTCTCCCGGCACACCGGAGCTTTACGACCTGTGCCCCGCCGCCATGCAGCCGGATCAGGCATTCAATGAAATCACCCACGTCCGGCCCGCGCCTGCACGCTAACAGCACGCCATGGGAACTGATGTCCAGCGTCAAACCGACCAGCCGGACCGCTGAGAGCCAGCCCAAGTAATCCACAACGGAAGCCGCATTCTGTAACGCGTCCTCTTCCGTTGGTCCCCGGAGCGGCCTCGGAGGTTATCGCCCATGGTGGCCCAACCCGAAGCCACGTACAATCCCGGCGGACCATACCTTACCGTTGGAGACGCAATTCATCTCCGCCTCCTCCTGTGGGTCTGAGCCTCACTTCGCCCTGCGCGCCGGCCCGAAATGTTGTCAAGGCACCATGCGCGTGAGCTTTACGCCATCGATCCAGGCCGTCCCGCCAAGCTTGTTGTCGAAGTTCATCGACGGTTGCCGCACCACCTGCACTTGCACAATCCTGGTCCCCAGCGGCACTACGAATCTTTGCTCGATCCGGGTCCAGGCAGTCGTCCCCGTGAATTGTCCGGTCGTCAGATCCAAACGCGCCGGCGCTTCGGTATCCACGATGCGGAATCGGATGCCCTGGTCCGTCGTGATGCTATCGGTTCGAACACACGCTTGAAAACGACAAGCGCCGGGCTTCAGGACAGCCATCTGGGACACACCCGCGTACGCCAGGTTGGCGATGCCCGGAAAGCTGATGCGCAGCGACCATTGCCCAGAGTACGGCAGGGCAGAGTCCCGGGCGACCTCCACACCTTCCACCGGCAGGACGCTCCAGTCGAAAGGTGTCGCTGTTGCGGGTGATTCAAAGTCGCCATTGAACAGATACTCCGTTCTCAGATAGTCGCCGGAGCGCGTGCCCAGGTGCCGCATCCAGGCGGCCGCGGCCGCCTCGGGAAGCTGCCGCTGGATCAGAAACTGGGCGTACTCTCCCGCCAGAGCATCATCCGCAAAGCCGTGCGCGGCGGTCCACTCCCAGGTCCGTTGCGCATCATCCAGCCGCCCGGCCTGCAGCAGGTAACGCAAGAACGCCTGCGAGGCACGCCGATCCTCGGGCATGCCGTACCGCAAGACGTCTCCGATATCGTCCACCAGGCGCGTGTATTCGCTGAAGATCACCGAATCGTATCCGGAGACAGACTTGAGAATGCCGGCCGTGATGGCCAGAGCGTTGCGGGCCTCCCCGACTTGGAAATAGAAGCTGGCCACACGGAGCAGAAACGTCGGGCGGTGCGGGGCGGTGGCTCGTACCTGGGTGTAACAGTAACGTGCCTCTTCCTTGCGGCCCGCTTCCAGAAAAGCCTCTCCCAGGTCGGCCCACCGGGAAGGATCATGCGGGTCTCGCTGCAGAGCCAGACGGAAAGTGTCGATGGCGCGCTGAGGCCCATCCTTCTCCTGGCTCCACAGTTGCCGGCGGGCGCTCTGCACCACCACGCTGTTGGCGCAGAGCAAAAATCGGCACGAGATCCTCTCGATCCGCTCATCGTCCGGAAACCACGTCTCCGAAACGATGCCCGCGGAAGGATAAATGACCAGTATGCCGCCCAGAATAAGTGCAGAGATTCGCAAAATTGGGAACTTAGTGGTTGCGTGCGACTTCCTCGTAGCCATGACCGCCACCTTTCGCACTGTAAAGTGACGGAGCATCCACGATCGGGATCGCATCTACGGCGAAGAAGTGGATGACGTGGCGAAGGCTGTGGGCATCCGGACCATGCATCCCCGCACCAATCGAGCCGTCACCGCCGCCGGCCGTCAACCGTCACGAGATCGCGAAAGGCTAACAGATCCAAGCCGCGCCGATCCCGGGTGGGCTGCGTCACCGGTATTGGCTGAAGAAAGTCGCCTGATGGGATTCGTGCTAGACTTCTGTATAAGCTCATGCAGCGGCAGCTCAAGATTATCGTCGAGAAGCACCCGGATGGCTACGTCGCGTACCCCCTTGGTCTCAAAGGCGTCGTAGTGGGTGACGGTGACACATACGAGGAAGCCCTCGCTGACGTCAAATCGGCGATCCAGTTTCACATCGAGACTTTTGGCTCCGAGGTGCTGCCAGGAGACTCGCCCGTTCTGGAAGCTTTCATCGCGGAAGCAACCATCCCAGCTTAATGCCCAAGTTTCCCGTCGATGCACCAAAGGCGAGGGTGATGGCGGCGTTACGTATGCTCGGATTCGAGGTAGTGCGCGAAGGGAATCACCTCTCCATGCGGCGGCCGAGATCCGGCGGCGGCTCGGACTGCCTGACCATGCCAAACCACTCGACGATTAAGGCCTCTACTTTGCGCACCGTTCTCACCCAAGCCGGTATCACTCGGGACGAATTTCTGGACGCCTACGAGCAAGCCGGATAGAGCGCCCGCCTCTGCGGTATTTCTGCGTAGCACAACCACCACGCTGTTGTGGCAGAGCAAGAATCGGCACGAGGCCGTCTCGATCCGCTCATCGTCCGGCAACCACGTCTCCGACACAATGCCCACGGAAGGAGGATGCCGCCCAGGATCAGTCTAGAGATTCGCAAATCGGGAACTTAAAGGATGGATTACGATCACTTTATGATGCGGCAGTCGTGACCGTCAGGGTCACCATGTCCAGGCGGGCACTTGCGGCTTCGCTCTTCGTCGTCTGCCGGCCGCAGCGTGAGCGCAAGGTGTCGCAAGCCTGGCATCAGGCTCGGCGAACTTGCAGCTTGGTTGATCAAGCCGATGGACGACCCCTTCGACGCGTAGAGTTCGGCGCCACCCCTGGAAATGCGAAGCATTATGCTGGCGCCGTCGCCTTCCAGCTTAACCCTCGAGTTGGGCGCGACCATGAGGCGGCTCCGATCCCGGAACACAAGCAGCGCCGCGGAGCTCGAGGTCGTGATCTCGTCGCCGGCTACAAGCGGCAAAGAAGCAGCCGCGGGGGTCGGCACTGGATTGCCGCTGAGCTCAATCGGTCCCGCGCTCGTCACCCTCGCTACCGGGTCCGCTGCCCACGCCAGACCGGCGCAAACCAATATCACCGCAAACACGCGTACCATAGCTGCCTCCACTTCCGAAGCGCCAGTCAAAGTATATCTTGCTCCTCCCGGCCCTTCAAGACAGAAACGAATCACTCATCCATTTTGTTGTCTGACATTTGTCAGCCATTTGTCCTACACGCCGGTCACAGGCGCACAGGGCGGACATCGATGTGCTTGGCGACCCCAACCTGCTTCCAGTTATGTTGCCGGCGGGGAAGAAATTCCAGGCCCGCTATCAGACCTGCAATCCACGCCAGCAGCATCGCATTGGCCGGGATATACAGGTTGAAGTCCGTGAAGCTGTGTATGGAGATGGCCGTCAGCGCTCCCATCGACGCCAGTCCCATATAGCGGTTATCGCCCGCTGGTTTCATCGCCAGCGCGCGAACCGCCTGTCGCACAACGCACCACCCCAGCAACACCGCGAGCGCAAAGCCAATCGCCCCCAGTTCGAGCAGCAACTGCAAGTAATCGGTGAAGGCCCGGGTGTGCAAGGGCCCGGCCACCTCTTGGGCCCGGTCCGGGTCCAGGTCGGCCACCCCCACCAGCTCCACGTCCGGCAGAGCCGCGTATTTTTCGGCGTGGAAGCGGCCCAGGTAGCCCACGCCGATCACTCCGGCTTTGATTTTCTTAGTCATAAAATCATCCACTTTGCCAGGTCCTTAGCGCCGCTAAGGCCTTTCAGTATAATTTTTTAAGTGTGGAAAGGGACGGTAGCCTAGGCGCCTCGCCCCTGGCCCCTGCCCCCGGAATCCCTTGCTAGAGCTGCAAGATGTTGCCGGTCCCGGCTAGAACCGGCAACAGCCGGAAATCGCCTGTCCCATCATACCGGAAAAGCCAACTTTAAGGCAATGAAAACCGGGGTGTAAATTCGTTTGACATCCCCTACCGCATATGCGGATTCGCCCCGGATAAATGGTTCCCCCGCTTCTCCGAATTGGACACCGGAGAACTCGGCGTTCAGTCATTTTTTGGGCAACTGAGCTACAATGAATCTATCTACTCCTTTTCTTAAAGAAGTCAACATCATTATCAGTGGGACCGGGCCTCGAATAACCGGCAGAGTCCAGTAGCATGGTGGAATCTTACCCCCCCACACCCTCACATATTCGGAGGTCAGCCCTTGTAAGCGACCCTCACGATCAACCAAAGAAGCATCGCTGGCCTGCCATATATCTTGCCAAAAACAGAATCTTCTCAATCTTATCC
>JAIQFU010000272.1 GCA_020073115.1 Terriglobia bacterium | reverse complement strand
GTTGATGGGGATGTCCGGGCTGGTGCTGCTCATCGGCTGCGCCAATGTGGCCGGGTTGATGCTGGCCCGCGCCGCGGGACGGCAGCGCGAAGTCGCTATCCGGCTGGCGCTCGGCGCCGGACGATGGGCCCTGGCGCGGCAGTTGCTGCTGGAGGGCGTACTGCTGGCCGTGCTCGGCGGCGCCTTGGGGTTGCTTGCCGCCGCCTGGGGCACGGAAGGCTTGGTGGCCTTGCTGCCCGGCGGCGGGGGCGGCTGGCTCCAGCCCGGGATCGACGCGCGCCTGCTGGCCTTCAACCTGGCGCTTTCCGTCGCCTGCGGGTTGCTCTTCAGCCTGGCGCCCGTGCTCCAGGCCACGCGGCCCGACATCGCCGGCACGCTGAAGTCCCAGGCTCCCAACACCGCCTCCACAGGCGGTTCGTCGCGCTTCCGGCAGGCGATGGTGGCCGGCCAGGTGGCGCTTTCCCTGGCTCTGGTGGCCGGCGCGGGCCTTTTCGCGGTGAGCCTGATCCGCCTCACCTCCGTTGATTTCGGCTTCCGTACCGGCCGCCTCCTGACCTTCACTCTGAACGCCACGCTCAGCCGGACCGACGCGGCGCCGGCCAACGCGATCTACCGCGAGGTGACGGACCGGTTGGCGCGCATTCCCGGGGTGGAGGCGGTCGCCGCGGCGGCCAACGGCCCCTTTTCCGGCGACAATAGCGGCGGCAATCTCACCGTGGAAGGATACCAGGGCAAGGAGGACGAATACACCGGAGCCTCCAGGACGTCCGTCAATGCCGGCTTCTTCCGCGCGCTCGGCGTCCCCTTGCGCGCCGGGCGGGAATTTTCGGACCGCGACCGCGCGGGCGCCCCCAAGGTCGTGATCGTCAACGAGGCGTTCGTGAGGCGCTACTTCGCCGCGAGCAACCCCATCGGCCGCCACCTGATGTTCGGCGCGAGCAACAGGCCCGTTCTGGACCGCGAGATTGTCGGGGTGGCCGCGGACATCAGGCGCACGCCTCGCGAACCCGCAAAAGAGACCGTGTTCATGCCTTACGAGCAATCCGAAAAGCCCGAACGCATGATGTACTACGTCCGCACCGCGGGGGACGGCAGCCGCATCTCCGGCGACGTCCGGCAGGCGGTGCGGTCCGCGGATCCGAGCCTGCCCATTGACGGAATCCGGCCGATGGATCTGCGCATTCGGACATCGATCTACACCGACCGCCTGATCGCCATGCTCTCGGCGGCTTTCGGCGCGCTCGCCACGTTATTGGCGGCCGTAGGCCTGTACGGCGTGGTGGCTTACGCGGTGGCGCGCCGCACGGCGGAGATCGGCATCCGGATCGCGCTGGGGGCCTCGCCCGCCGGCATGTTGCGGATGGTGCTGTGGGAAGGCGCGCGCATGGCCGGCATCGGAATCCTGGCCGGCCTGGCCGCCGCCCTGGCCCTGGGCCGCCTGGTGCAATCGCAGTTATTCGGCATCCGGGCAAGCGACCCGGCGGTATACGCGGGCGCCGCCGTCCTTTTGGCCGCCGTAGCGCTGACCGCCGCGCTCATCCCCGGCTGGCGCGCATCGAGAATCGATCCGGTCAGGGCGTTGAAGTATGAATGAAGATCGTCGTGTACCGGCACAAGCTGCAAAGCGGGGACTGGCTCGGATTTCGCCGTCTTTGCGAAACTCCGTGCCTGTACCCGGTTTGCCCTTTCGCGGATCGTACCGGGTGGTATTGGGTCGCGGGCATCCGTGGGCTGCAAAGCGGGGACTGGCTCTCGGATTTCGCCGTCTTTGCGAAACTCCGTGCCTGTACCCGGTTTGCCCTTTCACGGATCGTACCGGGTGGAATCCGCGCCGAACGCCACTAGCCGTCAGTCGGCAGTCAAACCAACGGCCTTGCTAACGGCTAACGGCTAGACTTTGACAATAATTTCCCGCAGCCGTTCTTTGGTGAGGAAGAACTTCACATACTCGAAGCGGTTGAACAGCTTCTCCAGCGCCCGGTTGTTGAATAACTGGGCCGGCCGGCGCATTCCGTGCTGCGCAAGTTGGAGCGTGTTCACCTCCTGAATGCGGAAGGTGTACATGGGAACGGTCTCCAGCTTGTCGTCGGAGTGGAAGAAAGTCAGCATGTAACTCTTCGGCCGTACGACCTTGCGCAGACGGTCCACCACGGCCGTGAGGAGCGCGGGCGTCAGGTACTCCAGAACATCCCAGACCAGCACGCCGTCGAACTGGCCCTCCTCATAGTCCAGCGTCTGCCGCAGGAAATACTCGATCCTTCCGGGGTTGGACTGGTCCACCGTGTCTTCCCCGAACGTCTCGCTCAGGATTTGCAGGAAATTCTCGGAATACAGGCGGTGTCCCAGATTGGTTATGAAGCTGACGTTCTGCTGCGTCGCTCCCCCCAAGTCCAGAATGGTAAGGCCGGACTGGTCCCGGATGTAAGTGAAGAACTCCTCCAGGCCACGGCTGGTACGGGTCGAAATGGCATCCTGGCCGCTGGACTTTCGCGACGGAAAAGCGGCTTTGGGAATGGCCGGCGAGGGCGCTCCATTACCCGGAGCGCCCCTGCCGAACATGTTTTTCAGCGGTCCTGGCAGCAACATCAAACCACTCTGGCCTGCGTCCTACCGCCTGTCGCCGGGACCTCCGCCCGGCGCGGAGACCGCGGCCGGTTGCGGGGAGGGCTGGTTCTTCTGCGGCTGTTTGGCCGGTTCGGGCTTGACAATATCGATACTGCCCTTGAAGTACGCGCCGTCTTCGATGATGATGCGGGCGGTGCGGATGTCGCCCACCAGCTTGGCATCCTTGCGGATCTCGATCTTGTCGGCGGCCTCCACGTTCCCCTGAATGGTCCCCAGCGCCACTACCTCGCGCGCTTTGACCGTGGCTTTCACAGTGCCGTTGGGCCCGATCGTGAGCTTGTGCTCCAACAACTCCACGGTGCCATCGAGATCCCCATCTACATAGAGATCTTCTTTGCTGAAGATCTGGCCTATGATCTTCACCGCTTTTCCAATAGTGGCGGAGCCGCCGCGCGGTTCCGGCTCGAATCTTCCGGCTGGCATGGACATTGGTGCAGTCTCCTTCCTGGGTTCTCCGGGACTGGGCGCCACGGGGGGCGGAGTCGGGGGAGAGTAGGGTTTTGGCGGTTCCTCGTCCCGGCGCTTATTCCACATACGTACGCCCTCCTGGGTTTAAGATGAAAACTTTCACCCCATAGTCTAGCAGGCGGCGGCCGGAAAAATCCTTACTCATTTGGCCGGGCCCTTCGAACGCGTTTTCAGGACAATGGGGGTCCCGCGAAAGTCGAAGCGCCGGCGCAGCTGGTTCACCAGCCGCCGCTCGTGGGAGAAATGCAGCGGACCGCCGCGGTCCGTGAAGATGGCGAACGACGGCGGCCGGATCGAATGCTGGGTGATGTAGAAGATCTTGCGCTCGTCGAAGTGGAGATCTTCCAGAAACCGGTTGAGCTCCCCGGTCGAGATGCGGCGCGACGCCGCTTCGTACACTTCGCGGATGAGATGGAACAGGGCCGGCACTCCCTCCCCGGTTTTCGCCGAGAGGAACACGACCGGCGCGTAGTCCAGGAACTTGAACGTGTCGCGAACATCCTGCTCGAAATCCTGTTTGCGGCGGCCTTTCATCTCGTCCCATTTGTTGACGCAGATGATAAGCGCGCGCCCGCCTTCGTGCGCGTACCCGGCGATGGTGGCGTCCGATCCCACCACGCCTTCGGTGGCGTCCAACACCAGCAGCACGACGTGCGCCATGCGGATGTTTCGCCGGGCCATGACCACGCTCAGTTTCTCCGCCATGAGCTTGGTCTTGCCCTTGCGCCGGATACCGGCGGTGTCGACAAAAACGTACTCCACGCCTTCATGGACAATCTTCTCGTCCACGGCGTCGCGGGTGGTGCCCGCCACGGGCGAGACGATGGCCCGCTCCTGCCCGGTGAGCGCGTTGAGCAGGGTCGATTTCCCCACGTTCGGGCGGCCGATGATCGCGACCTTGATGCTCTCCTGCGAAGGCGATTCCGCGTCCGGCGCCTCGGCCGCGAAAGCGCCGGTCACGTGGTCCAGCAAGGCGTCCACGCCCGTCCCGTGTTCCGCGGAAAGGGGAAACACGTCGGCGATGCCCAGTTCATAGAACTCGGGCGCGAGGCCCTGGCGCGAGGACGGATCGACCTTGTTGACCGCCAGAGAGACCGGCTTCCCGAGGCGGCGGAGCATTTGGGCCAGGTCGCGATCCGGGGCGGTGATCTCGGCGCGCCCATCCACCAGGAGAATGATGTGGGAGGCGCGAGCCAGCGCGGTCTCCGCCTGGCGCAGAATCTGGCCCGGGATGTACTCCTGGTCGTTGATCACGATCCCGCCGGTATCGACGAGGTCGAAGCGGCGGCCGTCGTGCTCGGCAGTCCCATGAATACGGTCGCGCGTAATCCCCGGCTCATCGCCCACAATGGCCCGGCGCTGTCCCGTGATGCGGTTGAAGAGAGTGGACTTACCGACGTTGGGCCTGCCCACAATCACCACCGTGGGTATGGCTTCCGGCATGAGACTCCATGATAGCAGGGAACAGTTTCGACCCCAGCGCGTGTTACAGTTTTGGGTTGAAGCACTATCCCGTTTTTCTCGATCTGAAGGACCGGCCGGTGCTGGTGGTGGGAGCGGGCAAAACCGCCCTGCGGCGGACGCGCGGACTGGTGGATGCCGGCGCGCGCGTGACCGTGGTGGCGCCCGAGTGCGAGCCCGAATTCGAGGACCTGCCCGTCCGCCTCGTGCGCCGCGGCTTCCGCGCGTCGGACCTGGCCGGCGCCATGCTGGTCTTCGCCGCCACCGACGACCGCCTGACGAACCACCGCGTGGCCATCGCGGCCAAGGGCAAGGGCGTCTTCGCCAACATCGCCGATTGCGCCGAGGAGTGCGACTTCGCCGTGCCCGCCCGCGTGCAGCGCGGCCCGTTTCACGTGGCCATTTCGACCGGCGGCGAGAATCCGCGGCTTTCGGCCGAACTGCGGAAAAAGATCGAAGAGATCCTGTAAAGCGGGGCAGGGCTTCTGCCCGGCTCAGGAATCCGGGCCGGGCGGAAGCCCGGTTGCGGGGCAGAAGCCCCGCCCCACCTAGTGCGTCATCGAGTAGATCAGGTAGTTGATCCCATAGTGGTAGGCCAGGGCCGTCATGGGCTCCGGATACTCGGGCATGTCGGCGCACTCCCACGCGTCCCCCACGTCGGTGTTGAAGTTGACGGCCACCACGATGCGGCCTTTGGGATCGTGCAGCGCGCGCCAGGCGGGAACGGTTCCCTCAGGTTGTTGGATCATCGAGGTTCCGCGCGGCCCGCGCCGCAGGTGGCGCAAGCCCGGGATCACCGTCCGGTCCTTCTCCGCGATGTCGTAAAGAACGTGCATCACCGAATCGTCTCCGGCGATATCGACGAGGGGCTGGTCGGGAAAGACGCGCTCCATGGTCCCGCGGAAGACTTCCCACTCGGCGGGCCCCCAGAAATCGTCGGTCACCAGGAAACCGCCGCGCAGCAGGTACTCGCGCAGGCGCGAGGTTTCCGCCTGGCTGAGATTCCAGTAGCCCGTCTGGGTGGCATAGATCCAGGGATAGTCGAACAAGCGGGCGTCGGTCAGGCGGACGTGGCGCGGATCGCCCGCGTCGACGCGCGTCAGGCGCTGGACGCCGGCGGTGAAATGCTCCTCGGAGTCGGGCCAGTCCATCATCCACCACCCGGAGCCCACGCCGTCGCGGGAGGAATAGCCGAAGCCGCGGCGCGCCTGCATGAGGTCGGCGTATTCGACGCGCAGGAAGTGGAACTCGGCTTCGCGGACAGGGATCGGCGGCGCCGACCTTTCCTCTCCGCGGAACCGCCCGCGCTGGGCCAGCCCCGCAAATGCAATGCACAGCAGCGCCCCGAGGGCCGCGCCCGCACGCGGAAGACCGCGTATCATAGGTTTTCACCATTGTAGCCCTCGTGTGGGGTTCAACAAGGAATGGAAGATCGCAAATTCGCGCTGGTAACCGGGGCGGGCAGCGGCATCGGGCGGGCGGTGGCCACGGCCCTCCACTCCGCCGGATGGTCGGTGGCGCTCGCGGGGCGCCGGATTTCGGAACTGGAGAAGACCGCGGCCCTGGCGCGCGGGCCGGGCGGCGCCATGCTGCCGGTCGCCGCCGACGTGACAAAACCGGAATCCGTCCGCGCGCTCTTCGCCAGCGTCCAAGAGCGCTTCGGACGCCTGGATCTGCTCTTCAACAACGCCGGGACCAATGCGCCCGCTGTTCCCCTGGAGGACCTTACCTACGATGAGTGGAGCGCGGTGGTGGCGGTCAACCTGACGGGCGCATTCCTGTGCGCGCAGCAGGCCATCCGCATCATGAAAACGCAGCGCCCGCGCGGCGGGCGGATCATCAACAACGGCTCGATCTCGGCCCACGTTCCGCGGCCCGACTCCGCGCCCTATACCGCGACCAAACACGCCATCACCGGATTGACCAGGTGCATCTCGCTCGATGGGAGGAAGCACGACATCGCCTGCGGTCAGATCGACATCGGCAACGCGGCCACGGAAATGACGGCGCGCATGGAAGCGGGCGCGCCGCAGGCGAACGGCGAGTTGATGCCGGAGCCGCGCATGGACCTGCGCCACGTGGCCGACGCCGTAGTCTACATGGCGGGCCTGCCGCTGGAGGCCAACGTGCAGTTCCTGACCGTGATGGCCACGAAGATGCCGTTCATCGGGCGGGGGTAACGACCGCCCTCTCCGGCCGCGGCTCTGTTCCGTTCAGGGCCGCAACCGCAGGGAGCGGTCATCAGCGGCGCTACCATAGTCATTTCCCTATGCGTCTTGCGACCCTCGCCGTCGTTCTGTCTTTCTCCCTTCGGGCCAACATCGAACTGCCCTATCTGATCGCGGACCATATGGTCCTGCAGCGCGGATTGCCCGTGCATATCTGGGGGAAAGCCGAGCCCGGCGAAACCGTATCGGTAGCGTTCCGCGGCGCGGAGCGCAAGGCCGTAACGGACCCGCTGGGCCGCTGGAGCGTCTTCCTGCCGCCGGGCGAGGCCGGCGGACCGTTCGCTATGGCGGTCCGCGGAGCAAACAGCATTGCTCTCCAAGACATCCTCGTGGGGGATGTCTGGGTGGCTTCGGGCCAATCCAATATGGAATGGCCGCTCTCGCATTCGGCGGGGGCACTGGCGGAGAC
>JAIQFU010000271.1 GCA_020073115.1 Terriglobia bacterium | reverse complement strand
GCTCTGAGCTTCAAGCTCCCGCGCCAGGGACTCTCGCTCATCCAGCTGAGCTGGTAGGACCGCGCGGAGCGCGGTCCTACTCGCCGCACTTGATCCGATACGTCCGGCCGCGCGCGTTCTCCACATTGACCGCCAGCCGCAGCCTGGGCCCCATACTCTCCACCGTGATCGCATCGTCCTTCTCGATCACCCGCCCCACGCCGCGATCCAGTTCCAGGTGGATCACTCCCGCGTTGGTCTGCGCCGGATCGGCCACAGCCACTTGCAGGACGCCGCCGTTCTCGACCACCACCGCCGATGCCACCCTGTCCGACGTGATCCCGGCCGAAGTCTTCCCGCCGTCGGTCCAAAAGTTCGCCGCGCGAAGACCGAGGGCCGCTCGGGCGATACTCTGCGCCTGCGCCGAGTTCTCCACAATCTCGAACCCCGGAGCGGCGGCGTACGCGGCCGTTTCCTTTCCGGTCTTGCCTGGCAACAGGGCGTATGCGTAGGAAACGCCGGCGGGCGCGGCGCCGTGGTCGAACCAAATGGCGTGATACCGGCGCGTGATCGCCGCCGCCGAGCC
Organism: Terriglobia bacterium; assembly: GCA_020073115.1. Classification (GTDB taxonomy): domain Bacteria; phylum Acidobacteriota; class Terriglobia; order Bryobacterales; family Bryobacteraceae; genus BOG-224. The sequence goes on along the minus strand of JAIQFU010000271.1, from coordinate 6,644 downwards.
GTTGCCGTTGATGTCGCGCCACGCGCCTTGCCGCTCGCCGCGGCTCCATTTCCAGCCTTCCCCGTTCGGAAAATAGTAGCCGATGGCGTCCCCCAGGCAAGCCCACTTGCCGTCGGCGCCGGTGGTGAACGCCGGATCCCCGGAAAGCAGCCGGTCTTCCACGATCGTCTCCACATGCTGCTCCGGAGCGGCGCTTCGGATATCGGCGCCAAGCGCCACCACCGCGTCATCCAGCAGGAACCAGGATTTCTTCGCTTCCACCGGAGCGCCATCGGGACGCAATTGCATCATCACCGCGGAGTATCCGTCCAGCGTGGCCCCGCCGGCCACCAGCCTGCCGCCGGTCCGGTTCGGCGCCTCCGTCGATCCTGCCAGCACCGTGGTTCCCGGCAGTCGCTGGGGATCCACCGTCGGCCAGAAGGCATCCGAAAACTGCCGCAGGTCGCGGTTGTACAGGTAGGTCATTCCGTCGCCGGTATGCCATCCGTGCAGGTTTTCGTTGTTGATGCTTTCGAAGTTGAAGACCCGGCTCGAATGCATGGCGATGCCGAAGCCCCATCCGGGACGGAGATGGACCACCCGATCCATGCCGGCGAAAATCCAGCTTCCCAGGAACTCGCCGCGGGCTGGAACGCCGCCGTCCGCCAGCAGGCGCGAAAGAGGCGCAATCTCGTCCAGCGCCATCCCGGAGGACCAGTCCCGCGACGTATCGCCGAGCAGCCACGCCTTCACCAGGGATTTCATTCGGAGCGCGAAAGAGTCGGGCGCAAGTTGCGCCAGCCGAAAGATTCCCGCCGCGGCGGCGTGTCCCGTTCCGTGATCGGGCGAGCCGGACCGCGAAATTTCGCGCCCTCGCACCATATCCATCATGGCCCCGCGATAGACCAGCGGCTCGAACGAGTCGAAAACCCAGCCATAGACGTTCTCGCGCCCGGGGTCTTTCACCTCCCAAGGCGTCCCGTGCAACAGGTAGAGAAGATCGGCCACCTGCGACAGAAGCGCCGTCCCGTAGCCCCCGGTATACGGATGCCGGCGATGCTGGATAAACGAGCCGTCCCGGTAAAAACCATCGCCCTCCGTAACGTAGGCGAAGACCGGGGTCAGGGCGTCGCTCGCGAGTTGCAGCTTTGCCGTGTCCTTGATGGCCGCGGCCCGGAGTGCGGCGCCCATGCACTTCCACACCCGGTTCGCGCCCGTGCTCACGGTGGTCGAAATCATCACGCGCGGGTCGGAGTCGAAGCGGTCGATGGCCGCGGCGTATTTCGCAACCTCCTCCGGAGTCAGCCGGTCGTGGAGCAGGGCCAGAAGGTCGCCCACCTGCAGCGGCGTCCCGATCTCCCAATCCCACCAGTTGTCGTACTCCTTCGGAACGCGGGCGCTATAGCGGTTCTCTTCCATCCACGCCATCCCGGAACGGATGTCCGCCAGGAGCGCGGCATCGGCGTAGAGTTTCTGCCCCGGCGCAGCCCAGGCGAGAGCCATGGACTTCAGCCGGCTCCAGGCGCCGGTGATCTGGGAGGAACTGGTCGTGCTCGCGAGATCGGGCCAGAGGGATGTCCGTCCCTCTTCCTTCTGTAAACGGCTCCAGTTCCCGCGGGCGGAGGATTCGATCCCGGCGAGCCGCGACTGGACCTGGGCCAGGGAGGAATCGAGCCCATCGCCGCCCGTCAGCATGGCCCGCCGTTTCAGGCGCACATCGTCGAACGGATCGGCGCGGCAAATGAAAGCGAATAGAAGGACTAGCCAGGCGCACCGCATAAGCCCCGAATTATAACGTGTACCGCCGGTGGCCGGTTTGCGCCTGGACATGCGCCGGTTCTTTTGGCCGGCACACAACCGGCGGCCAAAACCGACTATCGGCGGCGCCCTCAATCCAGGTTCTTATGGAAGCGCAAGGCGCTGAGCGTCAATATGATCACTCCGTAAACCGCCAGCGACGCCATCTGCGGCCACAGCACCGAAACCCCCACGCCCTTGAGAAACACGCCGCGGATAATCTCCATGAAATAGCGCAGCGGGTCCAGGTAGGTCAGGTACTGCACCGACTGCGGCATGTTTCGGATCGGAAACGTGAATCCGCTCAGCATGAATGCCGGCGTGTTGAAGAAGAACGCCGCCATGTTGGCCTGCTGCTGCGTATGCGAAATGGTCGAGAGGAACAGCCCCGCCCCCAGGCTGGTCATCATGAATAGCGCCCCGCAGAAGAGCAGCAGCAGGAAGTTGCCCCGGAACGGCACGCGGAAAATCAGCAGCGCGGCGCCTGTCACCAAAGCCAGGTTCGTCAGCCCCACCAGCGCGAACGGCAGAGTTTTGCCGAGTATCAGTTCGATGGGCCGCATGGGCGTGACCATCAACTGTTCCATGGTCCCGATCTCCCGCTCGCGAACAATCGCCTGGGCGGTCAGCATGAGCGTGATCATCAGCATGATGTTGGCCGCCACGCCCGGGACGAAGTAGTTCCGGCTGCGCAGGTCGGGGTTGAACCACACGCGCGTCTGCGCGGTGATGGGCGCCGCCGCCATACCGGCCGCGCCGCCGGGGCCGCGCGCTTCCACCCGGATGGTCTGGCGGTTCTTCGCCTGTTTGGGGCGCACGTCGCCGGCGAACGCCTGGATGACCCCCGCGGAGTAGGCGGAAACCAGCGACGCCGTGTTCGAGTTCGTCCCGTCCAGCAGCACCTGCACTTCCGCCGTCCGCCCGCGCGCCAGGTCGCGCGCGAAACCCGGAAGCACGCTGATCACCGCGTGCGCGTCGCTGTGGTCCAGAATCGACTGGACCTCGTCCTCGTTGTCGGCCAGCGCCACCACGTCGAACCGGCCCGACCCCTGGAAACGCGCCAGCAGGGCGCGGCTTTCCGGCGTCCGGTCCTTGTCCATCCAGGCGATCCGGGCGTGGTCCACGTCCAGCGTCACGGTATATCCGAAAATGATGAGCTGGATCAGCGGCGGCATGAACAACAGAAACCGCAGCCGCGGCTCGCGCAGCGTCTGGATGAACTCCTTCCGCAGAATTGCGCCGATACGTTCCCACATATCGCTAGGCCACCTTCTGCCGCTTCAGCTTGCTCACGGCCCGCAGGAACACCAGGCCCGCAAAGACCGCCAGAAAAACCAGTTGGGGCCAAAGCACGTGCAGCCCCACGCCCTTCAGGAACAGCGCCTTCAATGTCGTCACGAAGTACCGCGCCGGCACCGCCAGGCTGATCACCTGGATGACCTTCGGCATGGTGTCGATGGCGAACACGAAACCCGACATGAGAAAGCCGGGCAGAAACGTGGTGAGGATCCCCAATTGGAAAGCCTCGGCCTGGGTTTTGGCGCCCGCCGAAACGAAAATCCCCCAGAACATCACCCCGAACAGGAACAGGCAGGTGGTCAGGGCCAGCAGCAGGACGTTGCCCCGGAACGGCACCGAAAAAACGCTCACCCCCACCACCAGGGCCACAGCCGAATCCGCCAGCCCCACCAGAAAATACGCCAGCATCTTGCCGAACACCATCTCCGTGGGCCGCAGGGGCGTGGAGAGCACCTGCTCCATGGTTCCCATCTCCCACTCGCGGGCGATGGTGAGCGAGGTCAACTGCCCCGCCAGAATCATGAGGATCACCGCGATCAGCCCCGGCACGATGTAATTCCGCGATTGGAGCGAACTGTTGTACCAGACGCGCGCGCGGGCATCGATCGCCGGGGCGGCGGGCGGCATCCCTCCGCGCGCGCGCCATTCCGCCGAATAGGCCTGCACCACGCCTTCGGCGTAGCCCACCGCGATCGCCGAGGTGTTCGAATCGGTGCCGTCCACCAGGAGTTGCACGGCGGCGCCGCGCCCGCTCGCCACCTCGCCGCTGAAGCCGCGCGGAATCACGATCCCGATCAGGATCTTGCTGCGGTCGATCGCGCGGCGGATTTCCCCATACCCACCGAAGCCCCTGATTTCGAAAAATCGCGACCCCTGGAACTGGCGCACCAGGTTGCGGCTCGCGTCCGTTCCATCCTGGTCGTACACCATCACCGGAATATGGTCCACATCCAGGCTCAGGGCGTAGCCGTAAAGCAGCAGCATCATCGCCGGCATGGCCAGCGCCAGCGCCAGGCTCCGGCTGTCGCGCAGGATGTGGCGCAGTTCCTTGATCAGAATGGCTCTCGTCCGCCGGTAGCTCATGCCGCTTTCCGCTCCTCCGCTTCGATCATGGCGACGAACACGTCTTCGAGCGACGGCAGGATCTTCTCCAGCCGGCGGATCTCGATCCCCTTCGCCCCCAGCCGCCGGCGGATTTCCTCCATCGCGCGCTCCGCCTCCTCCACCACCACGTGCAGCCCGCTGCCGAAAACGGCCACTTCCACTACGCCCGGCGCGCCCTCGATGGCCCGCATGGTGTCCAGCGGGGCCGTCGTGTCCAGACGCAGCAGGCTGTGGTGGTTCAGGCCGCGCCGCAGTTCGGCCGGGGCGCCCAGCGCAATCACCTTGCCGCGGTGCATCAGCGCCAGCCGGTGGCAGTATTCGGCTTCGTCCATGTAGTGCGTGCTCACGAAAACCGTGTGGCCCGTCCGCGCGAGATCGCGAATCAGGTCCCAGAACGCCGCCCGCGCGATGGGGTCCACACCGGAGGTGGGCTCATCCAGGAACAGCACCGGGGGATCGTGCAGAATGGCGCAGCCCAGCGCCAGCCGCTGCTTCCATCCGCCGGAAAGCTCGCGCGTCAGGGCATCGCGCCGCTCGGTCAGGTTCGCCATCCGGAGGACGTAGTCCTTGCGCTCCGCGCGACGCTCCCGCGGGACGCCGTACATGCGGCTGTAGAAATCGATGTTCTGCTCCACCGTGAGGTCGTCATAGAGCGAGAACTTCTGCGACATGTAGCCGATGTTCCGCCGCACCTGCTCGGGCGCCTTCGCCACGTCGATGTCCACCACCGACGCGCTCCCGGAGGTCGGGATCAACAGCCCGCACAACATGCGGATGGTGGTGGACTTCCCCGCCCCGTTCGGCCCCAGGAACCCGAAGATTTCGCCCGTCTTTACCTGGAGCGAAACGTGGTCCACCGCCACGAAATCGCCGAAGGTCTTCACCATGTCGTGAATTTCCACTGCGAAGCCGTTCATCGCTCCTCCAGCGCCGCGGCGGCGCGAATGGTCCCGACGAAGACCCCTTCCAGGTCCTCGGAGCCGGCCTCGCGCTTGAGCGCCGCCGGCGTATCGCAGCGGATCAGCCGCCCCTTGTACATCAGGCCTACGCGGTTGCACCGCTCGGCTTCGTCCAGGTACGCCGTGGTCATCAGGATCGTGATCCCGTCCTTGAGCAGTTGGTAAAGGATTGTCCAGAAATCGCGACGCGAGACCGGGTCCACCCCGTTGGTCGGTTCGTCCAGAAAGAGGATCCTGGGACGGTGCAGCAGGGTGCACATGAGCGCCAGCTTCTGCTTCATCCCGCCGGAGAGCTGCCCCGCCTGCCGATTACGAAACGGATCCATGCGGGTCATGTGCAGAAGCTCCGCCGCCAGCGCCTTCCGCTCCGCCCCCACGATGCCGAACAGGTCGGCGTAGAAATCCATGTTTTCCTGGACGGTAAGGTCCAGGTACAGCCCGAACCGCTGAGCCATGTAACCGATCTGGTCCTTGACCGCCTGTGGTTCGCGCACCACGTCGCGCCCCGCCACGCGCGCGCTTCCCTCGGTCGGATCCAGCAGGCTCGTGAGCATCCGCAGGGTGGTGGTCTTGCCCGCCCCGTCGGGCCCCACCAGGCCGAAGATCTCACCGGCTTCGATGCTCAAATCCAGATGGTCCACCGCCGTCAGCCCGCCGAAGCGGCGCGTCAATCCGTGGGTTTCGATAATCGCCGGCATACGCTAGGAGTTCCACCCAAAAGCAAGAGACTTCTTACCGCCGGGACGCAGAGACGCCGAGCAAGCATGATTTGGGCTCTGCGCTCTCCGCTCCCTCTGCGCTCCGCCCGCTCGGCGTCTCTGCGCCTCGCCGGTGCAATCTATTTCTTTCATATGCTCGCCAGCTCCGCTACTCCAGCACCATCTCCGCGTCCGCCGGCATGTTCGACTTCAGCTCCTGATGCGGGTTGTCTACTTCGATCTTGATGCGGTACACCAGCTTCACGCGCTCTTCCTGCGTCTGGATCTGCTTGGGCGTGAACTCCGCCTCCGAGGCGATGAAGCTTACCCGGCCGTTATAGACCTTGCCCGGGTACGAATCCGTGGTGATCCGCGCCTTAGACCCGATCTTCACCTTCCCGAGGTCCGATTCGTTGACGTAGGCGCGCAGCCAGGGGTGGTCGATGTCACCCACCGTGACCACCGTCGTTCCCGCGGCCAGCACTTCGCCTACATCGGCCGCCTTCACCAGCGTTACCCCGTCAACTGGCGAAACCGCCACCGTATCCGCAAGCTGCGAATCGATGAGCGCCAGGTTGGCCCTGGCGCGCGCGATCTCGGCGCGCCGCGCGGTCAGTTCCTGCTGACGCCGCTTCAGTTCGAGCGTGTTCGCCTCCGCCATCACAGCACTCTTGGCCTGTCCGGCTAAAGCGCCCGCATCGGCCCGGAACGCGCCACCCTCCGTCGGCGACGTGATGCCGTTGGCCTCGGCCAGCGCCTTCAACTGCGGGTCGCTGTCGATCGCCGACCGTGCCACGATCGGCAACAT
>JAIQFU010000270.1 GCA_020073115.1 Terriglobia bacterium | reverse complement strand
GGTGAGAACACCCTTAGGAACGTTCCGGAAACCGCGTCGGACCCGTTGATCCCGATGGCGTTGCTCGGAGCAGGAACCACCCAGTCGCCAGAGTTGATCCACAGTCCCATCGGCATGTTCGCCGATTCTCTCTGCCGGCATCGGCCCGCCCATCGAGAACGGCTTCTACTACGATTTCGACCGCGCCGTTCCGTTCACGCCCGACGATCTCGAAAAGATCGAAAAGAAGATGTGGGAGCTCCAGGCCCGCCATCTCCCCTATGAGCGCGTCTACACCCGCAAAGAGGAAGGACTGCGAAAGTACGCCGACGCCTGGATGAAATGCGAGCTGATCCAGGAACGCGCCGGCGAGGTCTTCTCCGAGTACACCCTGGGTCCGCACTTCATCGACTTCTGCCGCGGCCCGCACCTCCCGGACACCTCCAGGATCAAAGCCTTCAAGCTGCTCTCCATCGCCGGCGCCTACTGGAAGGGCAGCGAGCACAACAAGCAGTTGCAGCGCATCTACGGAACCGCCTTCTTCACGCAGAAGGAGCTGCAGGATTACCTCAACCGCCTGGAGGAGGCGCGCAAGCGGGACCACCGCAAGCTCGGCAAGGAACTCGAGCTCTTCACCGTCAACGAGAATGTCGGAGCGGGGCTGCCGCTGTGGCTGCCCAAAGGCGCCACGGTGCGGCGCCTGCTGGAAGAGTACATTCTGGAGCGCGAACGGCAGACCGGGTACCAGCACGTGTACACGCCCGATCTCGCCAAGGTCGAACTCTACAAGCGCTCCGGGCACTGGGAACACTATAAGGACGACATGTTCCCGCTAATGGACCTGGAAACCGAGCAGATGGTCCTGCGGCCCATGAACTGCCCCCACCACATCCTGGTCTTCGAATCGAAAAAGAGAAGCTACCGCGACCTGCCCGTACGGATCGCCGAACTGGGGACCATGTACCGCTACGAGCGGTCCGGCGTGCTCAGCGGCTTGAGCCGGGTCCGCTGCATGACGCTCAACGACGCCCACATTTTCTGCACGCCGGAGCAGATCAAAGAGGAATTCACCGGCGTCATGAAGCTGGTGGAGCGGGCCTATCGGGACCTCGGGATCACGCAGTACCGCTACCGCCTTTCGCTGCGGGACAAGGCCGACAAGGTGAAGTACGTCGACAACGACGAGATGTGGGAACTGGGCGAGCGCGTCCTGCGGGAAGCCATGGATTCGCTCGGGCTGGCCTACGTGGAAGCGCGGGGCGAGGCCGCCTTCTACGGTCCGAAGCTCGACATCCAGCTGGCCGACGTGCTGGGACACGAGGAAACCTATTCCACCATCCAGGTGGATTTTCACCTGCCGAACCAATTCGGCCTGGGATACATCGGGGCGGACGGCAAGGAGCACCGTCCGGTCATCATCCACCGCGCCATCGTCAGCACGATGGAACGGATGGTGTCGTACCTCATCGAGCTTTACGGCGGCGCCTTTCCGCTGTGGCTGGCGCCCGTGCAGGCGACGGTTCTGCCGATTACCGACCGCCAGACGGAATACGCGCGCAACGTGCAGGCGGAGCTGGCCGCCGCGGGCCTGCGCGTCGAGGTGGACGAGCGCAGCGAGAAAGTCAACCTGAAAATCCGCGAGGCGCAGTTGCAGAAGATCCCCTACATGTTGGTGGTGGGCGACCGCGAACAGCAGAACGGGCAACTGGCGGTGCGCAACCGCAAGCACGGCGACCAGGGCGCCAAATCGCTGCCGGATTTTCTCGCGGATGTCCGCAAGCTGATCGATTCCAAAGCCGTGACGGAGTAAGTACCGCCGGTGGTCGGTATTCGCCACCGGTTGTTTTGCCCGCAAACCGTACTCACAACGAGTACGTGTGGAAAACGTACAGGTAGGTCGGCCCCACACCCGGCGTCGCCCGGCGCAGGTATGCGCCCGCGAACAGATGCCCCCAGCCCGCCCCGAACAGGAAATGCCGGTATCTGTAAGTGGCGAACAGATCGGTTTCCTGCCCTACGCGCCGTCCGCCCGCCAGGGTTGGCCTGCCGATCAACTTGCCCGACCCGTTGTAGAGCCCGTCCTTCAAACTGGCCAGCCAGTAGCTGTCGTACATGAAATTGACGGCCAGCGGCCTGGTCAGTCCCAGGACAGTTAGACTGCGGAGATTATGCAGGTTCCTCCAGCCGAAGAGGTCCTCGTGCCCGAATTTATCGTGGTTGGCGGGGTAGAGTTGGTCGAACGCCGGAGAGGCGTACTTGTACTCGCCGCTGATATCGAGCGGCTTGCCGCAGGGGCTCCAGCGGCGGCTGATGGTGGCCGCCAGGGCTTTCCCTTGGTTCTGGGCCGCCGCCGCCAGCACATATCTTGAGTCCGAGGGCAGCGGACCGGCGGCCCGGAACCCCAACGTATTGCGCCGCAGGTTGTCGGACGCCCTCTCATGCCGCAGGGCGTAGACTTCCAGCAGGTTCTTGCCGTAAATGTCGGGGAAGGAGTCGTACAGGCCCCACACGCGGTCGCTCAGGTCCGGGCGGTTGAACTCGCCGATCCGAACCTTGACGGGGGAGACGAGCAACAGCTCAATCCGCGCCCTGGCCGACCGGTAGTAGAGGCGCGCGTGATCGTAGGTGCGCGCCAGGTTACCCCACTGCGGCGTGCCGATCAGCCGTCCGTCGCCGTAGTTCAGCATCATGCGGCCCGCGGTCATGCCGAAGCCGGTTTTTGAATCGGGGAACAGCTCGACATAGCCTTCGTGCAGGTCCGCCGGATCGCGGACGGTGTTGGGGGCGTTCGGCCCGTACCATGGCGCGCGCGAATCCTGAACCATTGCGGAGAGTTTCAGCCACCGGACCGGTGTGAAAGACAGGCCCAACCGCGTCCGGATCAGGCCCGTATCCAGATCGGGATCCCTGCCGAAGGCGTTGCCCGTGCGCCGTTCGTAGCGCCCGCGCGATTCCAGGGTAATCTTCAGCCTGTTGTCGCTCGCCGCGGCGATGGAGTCGGACAGGCGGGCGCCGGCGTCCCACGATGATTGGGCGTCCCACGATGATTGGGCCAGTCCCGCCGCGGAGAACAGCAGAAGGAGAAATCCGGCATTGCTCCCGCGGTACCCTGGAATCGTGCCCCCCACTCCCGGTATTGGAACATACCTCGGGTGGCTCCCGGTGGCCCTTTGCCGCTGATGCCCAAGATCGAAATCGCGGACGACCTTGCCGGGCTTGACGCGGCGCTGGAAAACCTGCCCAACAATCCCGCGGTATTCGCCATCTGGCCGCGGGAAGGCGACCCCTACCTGTCCCGCACCGCCATGCTGCGCCGGCGGCTCCTCCGCCTTCTGAAAGAGAGGGAGAAGCCGTCGCGCCTGCTGAACCTGCGCCACACGGCGCGGCGGATCGAATACTGGCCGGCAGGCTCGGCGCTGGAATCGAGCGCCACGCTCTATGAGCAGGCCCGGCGCCTCTTCCCCGAGACCTACCTGGACCAGCTGAAGCTCCGCATGCCGCCTTATGTCAAAATCGTCCTCGGCAACGAATTCCCGCGAAGCCACATCACCACGCATCTGACGGGCGCCGGGGGCCTGTACTTCGGGCCGTTCCGTTCCAGGGCCTCCGCGGAGCGGTTCGAAGCGCAGTTTCTGGACCTGTTCCAGATGCGCCGCTGCCAGGAGGACCTGGTCCCCTCTCCCGGCCACCCCGGCTGCATCTACGGCGAGATGGCCATGTGCCTGAGGCCCTGCCAGCAGGTGGTGGGACCGGGCGAGTACGCCCACGAGGTCGGCCGGGTGGTGGAGTTTCTCCAGACCGGCGGGCGTTCCCTGCTGGAGGCCATCGCCCATTCCCGCGACCGGCTGAGCGAGCAGATGCAGTTCGAAGACGCGGCCCGCCAGCACAAGCGTTACGAGAAGGTCCAGGAGGTATTGAAGCTGGGGGACGACTTGGCGCGCGACGTGGACCGGCTGCACGGCGTGGCGCTCACGCGTTCGACAACGCCCGGCGCCGTCGAGCTTTGGTTCGTGCGGGCCGGCGACTGCTACCCGCCGCAGCGCTTCAGTTTCGAGATGCCCGAGGGCAAGCCGGTTTCGCTGGACCAGCGGCTGCGCGAAACTCTCGCTGCCCTCGCCCCGCGGAAACCGTCACTCCGCCGGAGGCAGGAGTACCTGGCCCTCCTCGCCCGCTGGTATTACTCCAGTTGGTGCGATGGCGAATGGATCCCGTTCGCCAGTTTCGACGACGTCCCCTATCGCAAGCTGGTCCACGCCATATCCAGGGTGGCGCACCTGTAATAGCCCCGGTGGTCGATTTTTGCCACCGGTTGTTTTGGATTGCACGTGAAACCGCCGGCGGTACAGAAAGCTCCCGTCGAAAAGCTCGACACCTTACGGGGACCCCCCTAGACATCGTCCATGCCATGTGATGCCGGTAATCCGAATCCACATTTTCCGTTTAATTCGGAAATTAGGGTCCGGTAACCTGCGCCGTGACGGCGGCAGGGCCGATAGAGGTCAAGTCCAGAAGCGATTGGGAAGGGAGGTCTACCCAATGCGGGTTAGACATCCAGCAAGGTTGTTGTGTGCCCTGGCTCTCCTTTCGGGAGTGATGTACGGCCAGGCCGTAACGGGCAACCTGCTGGGAACGATTACGGACCCGGGTGATGCGAGTATCCCCGGTATCCAGGTAGAACTAAAAGACAAGGCAACAGGGGCGACGAGGACTGCCACGTCCAGCACCGAGGGGATCTTCCGATTCACCAACCTGCCGCCCAGCACATTCACGATCACTATCAAGGCCACCGGGTTCAAGACATACACCCAGCAGGACATCAAACTGACGGTGAACGAAACCCGCGACTTGGGACGGGTTGTGCTGGCGATCGGCGCTGTTACCGAAGAAGTGTCGGTCACCGCGGTGGCTACCCCGGTGCAGACGGCGTCCAGCGAGAAGGGTTCCGTCGTAGACGGTAACCAGCTCAATAAACTCGCGCTGAAGGGCCGCGACATGATGGTGTTGCTTAACACCCTGCCCGGCGTGTACGTCAATACCGGCGCGTTCGCGGCCGAAACCACTTCCGAGGACGGCATCCGCCAGGTCTCCATCAACGGAGCCCAGACCGGGAAGGCCAACTTCATGGTGGACGGCATCATGGACCTGGACTCGGGTTCGTTCCAGACCACGCACTATGAACCCAACATGGATGCCATCGCCGAGGTAAAGGTGCTCACGTCCAACTACCAGGCGGAGTTCGGCACCATGTCCGGCGGGTCTATCAGCGTCATCACGAAGAGCGGCACCCAGCAGTTCCATGGCAGTGCGTTCGCCACCAAGCGGCACGAGATGTTCAATGCCATGAACTACTTCGACAACATGAACAAGAACCAGAAGCCGAAGTACCGGTATTGGATGGGCGGGTTCACCATCGGCGGGCCGGCTTACATCCCGAAGTTGTTTAATACGGACAAGCGTAAGTTCTTCTTCTTCGTGTCGCAGGAGTATACAAAGCAACGGTCCGAGTCGGGGACAAATACGGCCATGGTGCCGACCGCTTTGGAGCGAGCGGGCGACTTCTCGAAAACCCTCGACAGCTCCGGCAACCTGATCAAGGTCTATGATTCGACCCAGCCGAACAAGCCGCAGTACCCGAGCAACATCATTCCGGCGAATTTGAAGGACCCGGCGGGCGCGGCCATCCTGAATTTCTTCCCCCTGCCGAACCGCTGCGGGGCGAGCGGCGCGGGGTCGGACTGCTGGACTGAAACCGATCCCACCCAGATCAACCGGCGCAACTATAAGTACGACTACGCCGGAACGCACCCGCGGCGCAACGACGTGATCCGCATCGACGCCAACCCGACCAGCAAGATGATGGCGTGGTGGCGGTACGTGAACGACTACGACTTGCAGCAGACCAGCTTCGGAATCCCCCTGCAGAACGCCGCCGGCGATTGGGTCCCCTACTCGGAAGATCACCCCAACCCCGGCCACGGCCACGGATTGGGTCTTACCTACACCATCACCCCGACCCTGGTGAACGAAGCCAGCTTCGGCCGCAGCTACAACACGTGGGACTGGTATCCGCACGATGAATCGCAGATCGCCCGGTCGCGGGTCGGCAATCCCCCGCACTGGTTCGACGAGAAGAGCTCTCAGTTCGCCAACGATGGAAACAACCCGCGGCCCAACCTGCCTCCCGGAGCGCAGAACTTCGCCGTATGGGCCCCGTCCATCAACGGTCTGTCCATCGGCAACCCGCCCAACGGCGGCGGCCGTCCCTACACCAACTGGAACAACGAATACAGCGTCAACGAGAGCATCAGTTGGGTCCATGGCGCGCACAACATCAAGGCCGGCCTGTTCTGGCAAAAAGTCGAAAAAGTCCAGCAGAACGGCAGCGGCACGTACCTGGGGAACTTCAACTTCGGCACCTCTTCCAGTTGGCTTCAGGACGCGGGCTACGGAAACGCCAACGCATACCTCGGCAATTTCCAGAACTACAGCGAAGGCATGCGCAAGATGGGGGATTACTGGTACACCGGCACGGAAGCGTACCTCCAGGACAACTGGCGCGTCAGCAAGCGCGTGACTTTGGATCTGGGCCTCCGGTTCTATCATCTGATGCCGCAGGAGAATACCGATAACACCACCAGCGCATGGCTGCGCTCGGCTTACGACGCCAGCAAGGCCGCCGTGGTCTATCAGCCCGGCTGCAAGGTGGCGGTGGGCGCCACCGGGGCCTGCCCCAGCGCGAGCCAGGTGGCCGTGGACCCGCGGACGGGGGCTCAAACGTTCCCCTCGCTGGTCAACTCCTTCGTCCCCAATTCGGGCAACTATTTTAACGGCTTCGTACTCGCAGGCCAGAACGGCGTTCCGCTCTCGGTATTCACCGTTCCGACCATCAGCCCCGCTTTCCGCATCGGCCTGGCGTGGGACGTGTTCGGCAACGGCAAGACGGCCATCCGCACCGGTTTTGGAACGTTCTACAACCGCGGCGACGGCAACCAGATCATGGACACCTCGGGCAAGGAGCCCGTCAATTACGTCCGGCAGATTTACTACTCCAGCATGAGCCAGTTGGCCGGTTCGGCGGCGAACGCTTTGGTCACGCCGCCGGCGCCGTACTTGCTCCAGCCCACCAAGCAGCCGTACGAATCTTCCATGAGTACGAGCTTCGGGATTCAGCAGCAGATCGGCTTCGGAACGGTGGTGGACGATCCCGATCTACTCGCAGTACGATCCGCAGTACGGCGATCCGTGGAACTCCGCCATCCCGCGCCGCTCCATCAACGACATCAACCTGCGGCCGCTGAAAGGCCTCGGCAATGTCGGCCTGCGCATGTTCGACGGAAGCAGGAATTACAACTCTGCTCAGCTCGGCATCCGCCGCAACCTGCGCCGCGGTTTGCAGTTCGGCTTAGCTTACACCTTTTCGAAGATCATGAGTGCGAGCCCCAGCCCCTACTGGGCGGACAAGTATCGCAACTACGGACCTTCGTACAACGGAAACTCGCCTCAGTTCCTCACCTTCAACTACATCTATGACGTACCCAGTTTAGGCAAGCGCATGGGTATCAGGGCGCTGGGCTGGGTGACGGACAATTGGACCATTTCCGGCTTCACCACGTACAGCGGCCGCCAGATATGGGGACTGCCCGGGCAGGCCAACTTCTCCAACACGAGTTCCTCCGATCCCAACCGTAATCCTCAACCCCAGACCGGCTCGGCCGAGGGCGCCAGGATCAACGTGCTCGGGAATCCGTCGGTCCCCTCGAGCCAGGTAAAGTTCGATATGACCGACTGGACCAAGAACAACACATTCAACTGGCAAGCGTTCTCGTTCCCGATGCCCTGCAGTTGGACCCCGGCATCCACGCCGCAGATGGGCATCGGCCAATCCATGGCTTGCTTCGGAAACGGCGGCCCCGGCAACATCATGTCGGTGCCGCTACGCCAGAACAACTGGGACATGACCTTCGCCAAGAGCTTCCCGCTCGGCAGCGAAAGGCGCGTCCTCACGTTCCGCGCCGAGATGTACAACATTTGGAACCACACGCAGTTCAGCAACATGAATACGTCGATTCAGTTCGACTACCCGAACTGGAAGAACGGCGTCCTGGTACAGAGCAATAACCAGTTGGGCCGCTTCACGTCAGCCCGCGATCCTCGCAAAATGGCGATGACGCTGAAACTGGACTTCTAGCTGTAACTGGGGCAGGTCTCCGGGCCT
>JAIQFU010000269.1 GCA_020073115.1 Terriglobia bacterium | reverse complement strand
GACATGCTTCCCCCGGATCGTCCTCTCCAGCACCACCTTGATCATGGCTCCCTCCCGGCAGCGGGAGAATTCGATCAACCCGCCGGAATACGAGCCCGCGGTGGATACGGTCCCCGAGAGCGCCACGGTGAACGCGGCCGTCCCTCCGGCGGGCGCCGTGGCGCTCGCCGGCGCCACCGAAACGCTCGCCCCCGGCGCCTGGGACGCCACGGAAACCGCCGCGGCGAGAGCCACGGGGCTCGAACCGGCATTCCTGACGGTTATGGTCTTCGATAGCGAGAGCGGCCCGGCGGGGATCAGACCGAGCGACAGCGTCGCCGGGTTGGCCACAAGCTTCGCGTTCACGGCCGCGCCCGCGTCCAACAGACCCGAGCCGGTGGAACGCACATCTACCGAATCGCCATTGTTGTCTTCCGTCACGCCGGGCGCGGCGGTATTGATCAAAGCGGAGCGGATCTGCGCCGCGGCCCAATCCGGGTGGGCCTGCCGCACCAACGCCGCCGCGCCGGCGGCGATCGGCGCCGCAAAACTCGTGCCGTCGCCCGCTCCGTAGCGGTTGGCGCTGTACATGATGCCGAGCGGGTCGTCATCTTCGGCCGCCAGATAAAGCCCCGTCCCAACCGACAGAAGATCCGGTTTCAGCAAGCCGTCCGGAGTCGGGCCGCGCGATGAGAAATACGCGAGGTAGCCGGCCGTCGAGGAGGTCTCGATTCCGGCCAGGTCTATCGAAACCTGCGCGCCCTGGTTGGAAGACAGATAGCTCTTGAGCGCCTGCCCGTCCGCGAGCGAGATCATGGCCGTAGGCCCCTCGAAGCTGTCCGCCTGCGGCGAGATGAGCGGGGACGAATCCGCCATGTAGAAAATGACGCCAATGGCGCCCGCGGCCTGCGCGTTCGCCGCCTTGTCTGCGAAATAGCACGTGCCGCGCTGGATGAGCGCGAAAGCGCCGGTCAGGGTCCCGGTCCCCAGAGAAGAACAGGCGAGCCCGTCATTCGAGACCGGCGGCCGCGTGATATCGACGAGGGGCGCGATGTTGGCGCCTATGGCCGAAGGCGCGAACGTAGAGCTTCCGGCTTCAGCGGCGAGGTTCTTGACGGCCGCCGGGGCGCTATCGGAAAGAACGCTCACGCTCGGCGAGAAGTAGTGCGAGTTCGTGCTCGCTCCCACGGAGATCACCGAAGGAGCGGTCGAGGGAGAACTGATGGAGTTGTACCACGGATACGCCGCTCCGGAATCGCCCTCGTTTCCGGCGGCGGCCAGGATCACCATGCCCGCGGCCGACGCGTTCTCGAAAGCGGCGGCCACGGGGTCCCCCGCCCAGTCGCTGAGCGCCGGCCCGCCCCACGAGATGTTCACGACGTCCATGCCGTCGGCCAGCGCGTCTTCCAGCGCCATGATCAGGATGTCATCGGTTGGCCCGTCGTTCACCCCCGGCGAACCCGCGATTTTGTAATTCCCGAGCCACGCCTTGGGCGCCATGCCGGTGAATGTCACGGTCCCGGCATTGCCTTCTCCCGCGGCGGCCGAAGCCACCGCGGTTCCATGCCCCATGTGGTCGCGGGGCGAATAATCGTCCGGCTGCGACTGCGCCGCCGGGTTCGACGCGTCGGTAACCGCGGCCGCCGCGAGTTGCCGGACGTAACTGCGGGCCACAATCACCTTATTGTTTGCGTACGCGCAATCTTCCGGGTGTCCCGTGGTGCAGACCGGAAATCCCGGAGGCATCCCGAGATCCGTGTTGGCGAACGCGGGGTGCATTTGGTCGATGCCGGAATCGATAATCCCGATCTTGACTCCTTTCCCTGCGTTGGACGCGCTCCCCACCGCGCTCCACGCCGCGGCGGCGTTGATCACCCGCGCGGCGGCGTTCAAATCGGCTCGGAACCGCCGCATGGGTTTCACGGCGTTGACGCCGGGAACCGCGGCCAGATCCGATGAGCGGCTGGGATCGGACAGGACAAAGATTGCGTTGACCAGTTCCGACGCCGCTCCGATGACCGGAACGCCGCGCGACCTCAAGTCCCGCATCACCGCCTGCTGCCGCACCCGAATCTGCTGCCGGTACGCTTCGACCGCGGCGCTGCGCATCTGCGCGCGAGCCGTATACCTGCCGGCCGCCGGCGGATCTTCCAGAATCAGCGAATACCTGCCGGGCGCGATTTGCGCCAGCCCGGAGACGCTGCCGGCGATCATCAGCAGCAAGCGACATTTCCTGGTCACTATTCCCTCCTCCGAGTAACGCCGGTGGCCGGTTTGCGCCACCGCTGCGTTTGGAGCCACAGCACCGGCGCCGCAAACCGCCGGCGGTACTTGAATGCATGCGGCAAGGGGCGGGAGAAAGCCCCGCCCCTTGGCCGGGACCGCAGTCGTCGGGAGCCGATACGAGCGGGTCCGATCTCGTCCGCCCTTACTGCACGGCCCCGCGCCGGCCTTGCGGCCCGAAGCCCATGGGGCCCATCCGCCCGCCGCGTCCCCCGGGGCCCCCGCGCGGCATGGAGTCGTATAGTGTTTTCTGATCCGCCGTCAGGATCGCGTAAACCGCGGCTTCCGCCTTGCTGTCGATAGCTGTAAGTTGCCCCGTTAATACTCCGTTGGCGGCGCATAACTGGTCGATGGCCGCTGTGTCGTTCTTCTTGATCGCATCGGAGAGCGATTGCCGGTTCGTCTGAAGGCTCGTCTCGAGGCTTTGGCCCGCCGTGTAGGCGTTGGTGTAGATCGTCGTGACGCTCGCCTTCTGTGCGTCTGTCAGGTTGAGCTCGACGGCCAGCCTGGCGACGCGCATCTGAACCATCGTTTGCGGGTCCAGCGGCGCCCCGGGCGCCTGGGCGAATGCGAATGCGGTCCACAGGACCGCCGCCGCGCACGCCGTGAGTAATCTGTTCTGCGTCATATTGTACCTCCTGCGGAAAAACAGTTCCGATTCACGTTGAAGGACGCGGCCATCGCGGGCGGCAGTTGCGAACGCGCCTGTAAAGGATTGTTAAATCATCCCGAAAACGCTCGGAAATGCGACGATGGCAACCATCGGATTTCGGAAAGTACCCCACCGGGTCCTGGCAGGTGATCGGGAAGCAGGACGGCATTGCATCGCCCTCGACGGCCGTGCTCAACGCGATCGGGAAACAGCAGCCGGCAAAATGTCTCGAGTTCTTTATAATTCTTTACGCAGCGAGGGCCCCCGGCATTGCCCGATCGGAGGCCCCATTCCGTCAGGCCTGGTATGAGGGACAATTTTTCCAGCAGTTCGCTCGAATTCGAATCGCCGGCATGCAGGACGGATATCGCCGGCCGGCTGTTTCCATGCCAGGTCCGCCACTCGGCGGTCCTCGATTATTACGGCGAATCTCAGCTCGCCGAAAGGGCCGCGACCGATTTTTTCGAGTTCATTCCGCTCGAACCCAGTGGTCTCATCACCATCATCGGCCACGTCTCGGGGCAAACTCCCGCTGCTGCGGCGCTGCTCGCGCCGGCGATGCTGGGCTTCCTGCGAACTCGCCTGCGGGGGGACGGCGGCGGAGACATCCGGCGCGTTGTCCGGGACCTCAATCGGACCCTCTGCGACACGTTGCCGGACACTTTCTATGCGGCCTTGTTCTGCGCCGCCATATACCCGCAGCGCCGCGAGATGCGCTATGTGAACGCTGGACACGAGCCGGCGCTGCTGGCGCGACGGGGCGTCGAACGCGTGCACCGGCTGGAGAGCACCGGCACGGTGCTCGGATTGACCCCGCGCGCCGGGTTCGGCCAGAGGAGCATCGCGCTCGAACCGGGCGACTGCATGGCGGCATTCACGGACGGGGTTGCGGATGCTGCCGACCCGGCGGGTAACAGCTTCGGCGCTCCCGGGGTGCTCCACGCGTTATGCGGCCATTCCGGAGCGCGGGCGAGCGCCATGGCTGCGGCCATTCTGGATGCCGTGCGGCAATTCGCTGACCCGGCGGCTCCGGCCGGCGACCGCACCGTCGCGGTGGCGCGCCTCAACCCGGTCCTACGGGATCCGCTGCTCGAAGCCGGGATCGACGATCCGGCTTTCGCCGTCGCGTAACCCGTGTTTGGCCGCCATCCGCCGCGGTAAACTTGCTTTCCAAGCCCGCTACACTGAAGACAGCGCATGAAGCAAGAAGCCACATTCTTCGAAGATAAAGAAGCCGTCCTGATCTATGTCGCCAAGAAACTGAAGGATGCCCTGCGGCTCGAATCCATCTTCGATACCGCCGGCCTCAATTATGGCGTGGAGGCCGATGAGTACCGTGGCGGGATCATCTTCACTTCGGTTCGGGTGGGAGCTTTCTTCTACGTCCTGCCGGACATGGTCAAGGCGGCGCACGAGATCATGCGCCGCCACGGCTATAAGCCTTACGTGGAGCCGGGGTCGGCCCCGTCGTAAGTCACGGTTCTTTCGACCGGTTCGTTTCGTTTCTGGCCCAGACCCTCCCCGCCAGCCTCGGCTCCGCCAGTATCTGCGCCAGCCTGTCCAGGTTGACCTTTACCTCCATCACCACCGCCTCGTTGCGCTCGAAGGTGGCGATCAGCATCTTGGTCGTTTTGCCGGTCTCGCCGGCATAGACATACGTCAGCGCGTGGTCGCGGCGCGAATGCACCCGGATCATGGGGCGCAGGTCCGCCGACACACGCGCCATCATGCGGTCGAGTTCGTAAGCGTCGGCATCGGCGGAGATCCCCAGATCCTCGAAGACAGCCAGCTTGAATCCGGAGGTCCCCGCCGGGCGCGCCACCTTCACGACGAAGTTGGCCACGCCCATCAGCGGGATGTTCGTACGCTTGACCGCGAACTGGGTCTCGACCGCGTTCACCAGGCGGTCGAAGCCGGCGTCCGCCGCCAACACGGCGGACGCGGACAGAACGAGCAGCGCCGGCAGCCGGTACTTCATTCCGGTTCCTTTCCTTTGCTCTTGGGAGGCGCGGGCGGCGGGGTCTGCTTGCTGGTCTGTCGTCGCGCGCCGAAATCCAGTTTGGGAATTCCGAACTCCCCGCTCAGGTCCGCCAGGTCCTCGGGCTTGATGGTTCCGACAATGTTTACGATCGTCAGTTCTTTCGGCTCGGCGGCGATCACCACGAGCCCCCCGATGTCGCCTCCGGTGGCCATCTTGAAGTAGACTTCCGCATTCTCGCCGCCGCGGCTCGATTTCACTCCGGCCACTCGCGACCACGTGGGCGGCTGAAGTTGGGCGCGAAATGCGTCGATCTCCGCCTGGTTGTACTCGCCTTCCTTGGCGAATTCGAAGCTGCGGACGTAGATGCCCTTGAGCCCGGCGACAATTTTCTTCGCCCTGGCCTCGTCGGGGTCCTTGTCCGAAAGAACCCGGCTGGCGAACTGCAGCAGCGGGCCATCCAGCGTGACATCCACCGATTCCTCCGCCTTGGCCCCGAGCCTTTCCAGGCCGGGCGGCATCTTGATTTCCTGCGCGGATGCGGATGCCAGCATGCCCGCCAGGAACACGATTGCGATTCTCATCATTTCTCCTAGCGCTCCATCGGCGCTTCTTCGATCCATCGAATCCTTTCCTGTACCAGCCTCAGTTTGCTGCCCGTGATTCGCAGGGCCAGCATCAACTGGTCCTTCGCGCGCTCCGCCTTGGCGCGCTGCTGGTGGCGATATTCGATTCCGCCGCCGGCCAGCAGGACAACCGCGGCGAACGCCGCCGCCCAGCGCAGGCGCGGCGATTGGCGGAAAAACCACCACCGGCTGACTGCCCTTTGTTGATCGCGGCCCTGCGCGGCTGCCAACACGCGCCCCGCAAACCCGGCGGGAGGTTCCTCCCGCCGCAGGGCTCCCCGGAGCGCATCTTCCAGACGATTCATTCGACTTCTCCCAGAAAGCGGGAGGCTTTCTCCCGCAACAAATCCAAGGCGCGGGAAAGCTGGCTCTTCACCGTTCCCACGGGCATCTCCAGCAGCGCCGCGATCTCCTCGTTGTCCAGGTCTTCCTGGTACCGCAGGATCACCAGCGCGCGCCACTTTTCCGGCAGCGAGGCCACCAACTGCCGCAGTCTCCGTTCCAGCAGCGGATCCGCCACGCCGGCCGGGCTGGACGGCTCCGGAATCTGGTCCAGGCCGATGCGCGGCATCAGCTTCCGCCGCCGGCAAACATCGATGCACCGGTTTGCCGTCACCCGCCGCAGCCAGTGGGTGACGTGCTCCGGCGATTCCAGCCCGCCCAGGTTCCTGTAAAGCTGCAAAAAGACGTCCTGGGCCAATTCCTCGGCCGCCGGCCGGTCGTGCAGGAAATGATAGGCGATGCTGAAAACCATCGCCTGGTGCTCGCGCACGACCTCCGCGAAGTCAATCCGATCCACCGTCCCGGCCTTTACCGCTTCCGGCATCTTCCTTCTTCACAGGATAGATACGGGCGGCCCCCGTGCGCCGCCTCACTTTTTTCGTGCCGGAGAGGACTTGGCGGGCCGGGGACCGCCGGTGGTCGCAGTTCGCCACCGGTTCTTTTGGCCCGCATGCCCGGCCCGCGACGGTCGCGCCGCACATTGGCCCGCTGTTTGCTCCCCCTTTATCGATGCGCCCCCTCTACTGGTTCGTGCAGTTTCTCGCATTACTGGCCCTCTGGTTCCTCTTCGTCTGCCAGATCAAATCGAGCGAAGCGGCGGTCGGCCTGGGCGCCGCCGCCCTGGCCGCTACCGCCGCCGAGGCCGTTCGCGGGCAGGAGCACCCGCGTTTCTTTCCGCGCCTCCGGTGGATCCTCGACGCCTGGCGCATCCCCGGCCAAATCGTCCGCGATTCCTGGCTGGTTGCCCGAAACCTCGCCACCCGCGGCGGCACGGGCGTCTTTCGCACCGTTCCGTTCGAGGCGCGCGGCAACGATGCGCATTCCGTCGCGCGGCGCGCCCTCGCCATCCTCTACTCCACCCTGCCGCCGAACTCGATCGTCATCGGCATCGACCGGAAACGGGACACCATGCTGCTCCACGTACTGGAAGAGAGGACATGAACATCTGGCTCATCTTTGCCGGGGTGTTGCTGGCGTGCCTGGTTCCGTGCGGTATCGCCTGCCTCCGCGGCGACGCGGTGGACCGCGTGGTCGGTTTGGAAGCCGCCGGCCTCATCGCCACCCTCATCCTGCTCCTGCTCGCCGAGGGATTTCAGCGCCAGCCCTTTACCGACCTGGCGCTGGCCCTGGGCCTGCTCAGCTTTGGCGGAGGCATGGTGTTCGCCCGGTTTCTGGAGAGGTGGATGTGATCACGGCGGTGGCGATCCTGCTGGCG
>JAIQFU010000268.1 GCA_020073115.1 Terriglobia bacterium | reverse complement strand
CAACGGGCTGGTGACGTAGGCGCTTGCGAACGTGCACACCCCAAACAGCAGAATGCTCCACAGCAGA
This sequence comes from Terriglobia bacterium, assembly GCA_020073115.1. Taxonomy (GTDB): domain Bacteria; phylum Acidobacteriota; class Terriglobia; order Bryobacterales; family Bryobacteraceae; genus BOG-224. The sequence continues at coordinate 7,177 of JAIQFU010000268.1, read as the reverse complement.
ATCCGCCGCCGGCCCAGAAGATCGATCAGATATCCGCCAAGCAGCCCGAACACGCCCCCGGCGATGGCCGGCACGTAAAAGAAAATCCCTCACCCCCGCCTGCCGGATCTTGCGGAATTCGCGCGGGAACTCGTAGCAGCCCGCGAGCTTCGCGGCGTCGGACTCGCGCGAGAGAAACTCCGGGCGGGCATCCGCCAGGGACCGGAAAAGCCGTTCGAAATTCCCTGTCAGCCGCGCGTTCTCTTCCTCGGCATAGACGCCCTCGGGCCGCGCGCCCATCATGGGCAGGGTCACGCCCAAAACCTGGGTGGCTTCCTCGGGGCTCAGGTTGCGCACGTACTCGGTGAAGAACGGCAGCCGGTCCATCTTGCTGAAGAGCACGTAAACCGGGAGGTTGATGCCCATCGCCTGCGAAATCTCGCCCAGGCGCGCGCGGAGGTTGCGGGCCGCCGCGGCGACGATATCCGCCGCCCCCGGCTTGGTGAAGTTCTCGCTATCGAAGAAGACCACCGCCGCCCGCGGCGCCTGTTCGCCTTTGCCCACTACGGACGTGCGCGGCTGCAGCCGCTTCACCAGCCGGTTCCACGCGTCCCCGGCCACCCGGCCGCCCGCTTCCACGAACACGCTGCGGCGCGAAAACCACACGTTCGCCAGGCGCGTGGGCGCGATATTGCCGGCCTGGTACACCTGCCCGGCGATCAACTCCGGCTCCAGGCCGGAGTGGAGCATGGTGCACGTCTTGGCGCTGCCGCTGTCGCCGGTCAGAATGTAGACCGGCAGGGTGGCCATGCGCGCCCCCTGCTCCAGTTTGGCCGCGGCCAGCTTGCCATCGGCTTCGCGCAGGAGCAGCGCGATCTCGTCGTTGGTTGCCCCTTGCGGCTCTTCGGTCTGCGTTTGGGGCTCCTTCTTGCGCTGAAGCAGGAAAAAAACAACGAGCGCGATGAGGACCACCACCGCCACGATGATGATGATGTAGATGGTGCTCATGCGCGCCCCCTCACTTCCAATTCGGGGACAGGCGACGAAATCCCCAAACTGCGGGGATTTCGAAGCCCGTCCCCGAATTGCGCCACATTCGCCCCGCTGCTCAGCGTCAGCTTATAGATGACGAACAGCAACACCATGAGGATGGCGCAAGCTGCGGCGAGGATCCCCAGTTTCCGCACCCATGGGTCTTTCATGCTCCGCACGGCCTCGGCGGGCGGCTGCCAGGCCGGCGAAAGCGGCCCGAAATGGCCGCGGACGCGGCGGATCTTCTCCGCCGTCATATTCATGATCTGCGCCAGTTCGCCGCGGTTGCCCGCGCTGTAGCGGCCTCCAAACCCCAGCAGCAGGCACAGGTAGTGGACCTCCAGCAGGTCGGCCAGGTCCATCGAATCCGTGCGCCCCAATAGCTGCTGAAGATTCTGGAAGAACACCTCGCCCGCGATGTGGGTCCCGAACAGCTCTTCCTGGAGAGGCTTGCGCAGCCAGTCCGCGAAGATCGGGTTCTGCGAGTTCAGAACGGATTCGTCCAGGAACGCCACGGCTGCGAACGTCGCCAGTTTGACGTCTTCCGCCGGATATCCGGCGGCGAGCGCCTGGTTGGCGGCGCCTTTGAGCGCCTCGCGCGTGTGGTGGCGGAAGGCCGCCGCGTCGGTCACGCCCTGCCGGCTGGCGCGCAGCCGCACGACCGCGGTGAGCGCTTCCTGGTAGATCAGCGCCAGGTTTTCCGGCCGGCGTGTGGGAGCTGAAGGAGACATGGTGTTTTCAGTTGTCCAGCACTACGAGGATTTCCACTTCGGGCTCGGGAAACTCGCCCGGAACATAAACTCCAATCTGCCGCGTCTGCGCCATGTGGTCCCAACACGGGCCGTTTCTGCTGATGCCGAAATACTCGGTTTCCACGCGCGCGGAAATGGCCGTGGGAGGCACGGGCAGATGCGTCAGCGCCAGCCCCGGAAGGGCGCGCTTCACCAGTTCGCGGACGAATGGCGGGCTGCACACCTTGATCAACTGCGGCGCCTTGGACATCAGGTCCGCCTCGCCCATCCGGGCGCGAATCCCCAGCACCCACCGCGACCGGCCCAGGCAGCGCTGATCCGCAATCTGGCCCTCGTAGTAGTAATCACCGGCGTGGGTGAGCGGGATCGTAACGCAGTTGGTGGGGACGATGGTTTCCAGGTGCAGGCGGATATGCCGGTCGAGCGCGTCGAAGCACTCGCCCAGGTTCTGGTGATCGTACAGCGGCAGGTTGCGTGGGTGCGAATCGAGCGCGAAGGTGCACAGCGCCCCCGCCAGCCGCGACATCTCCATGAACAGCTCTTCCGGATGTCCGCGCTTGGCCATGAGCAGATGGCGCAGCGGCGTCAGCCCCGAGTTCACCGCGTGGAGCAGCCAGAAATGCGCGATCTCCCGCGACGAAAATTCGGCCAGCCCCGACGACCCGCCCTTGGCGCTCCGCCCGATGGAAACGCTCTTCTCGTCCAGGATCTCGATCAGCCGCTGCAGCAGGAGCAGCAGCCGGGGACTTGCCCCGATTTGCAAAACCGGCGGCACGAAATTCGCGTCGTAGACGAAGTGCCCGGCGCCGTCGCGCATCACGCGCGCCACGGGCAGCGTCAGCAGGTCGCCGGCCGGTTCCGTGTCGATCAGGAGCCGCAGGTTCTTGCGGCCGAGCCGCACGGAGCGCTCGTCGGCCCCGGTGTTCTCGTCGTGCAGCACGCGCGATTCGGCGATGTAGCGCGCATCGCCGCCGTTCGCCGCCTCCAGGCGGCAGTTGAAGCCGTTGGGTTTCCGCGGGGGGATGGCGAGCATGACGACGATGCCGTCGCGCGTCGGCGGAAACAGGTCGGCGATGGCCCGAGGTTCGGGCAGCGGATCGCTCTCCGGCATGTTGAACGCCAGGCCGTCGGGAAAAATCCCGCGCGCGTGCAGCAGCGATACCGTGCCGTTGCGCAGCGCTTCCGCGTCCAGTTCCACTCCCGCCAAGCCGAATGAGGCGTACCACAGCGAGGAGATGGCGAACTGAATCGAGTCTTCGAAGTACCGGCTCTGAACCTGGAAATGATGAGGTCCGAGGTACATCCCCTCCGACCACACAACTCTGGATAGCAGCTTCATAGCCCCGTGCGGATACTCTATCATAGGGCGTGAAACTCCGCGTTGGATTTCCCGATGGCGCGGTACTATGATGGGCGAGGCGAGGGATGGACTTCTACCAGAAGTATGAGCTGATGGAACCGTTGTCCGGAGAGGGGACGCGGAGCTTCCGCGCCCGCCAGACCGGCACGGGACGCGACGTGACCGTGCACCTGCTCGTAGGGGGGCATACGCCCGAAAACGAAGCGCTGCTGGCGCGGGTGCGCGCGCTGCCCGCCGGCTCCGGTTCCCAACCGGTCGAGATCGGAGATAACGAGGGCACGCCGTACGTGGTCACGGCCGGGCTTCCCGGCCAGCATCTGGAGGAGTGGCTGAAAGCTCAGGAAGCGGCGCGGCCCGCCGATACGCGCCAGTTCACCCGGGTGGGGGCGTGGAAGGTTCCGGCCTTCCCGCAGGCGGCTCCTCAGCCCGCGGCCGCGCAACCGCCGCCGCCTGCTGCCCAAGAGCCCGGCGAGTTCACGCGTCTCTTTCAGGCGCCCGCCGCCGTGCCGCCCACGCCGGCGATTCCGGTCCCCGGCGCCGCGCCGGCCGAACCACCGCCGGCGATGGAATCTCCTTCTCCCGCGGGCGAGTTTACGCTTATGTTCCAGGCGCCCGCGGCGCAACAGCCGGTGGAGCCGATGCCGATTTCCGAAGCTCCGAAGCCGGAGCCGGCGGCTGCCCCTCCGGCGGCTCCGGCCTCCGAGCCCGGCGAGTTCACGCGCCTCTTCCGTGCGCCCGCCGCGCCGCAGCCGGCGCAGGCGCTCCCCATTCCCGAATCTCCGGCGCCGCCGGCCCCCGCCCCAGCCGTCGGCGGGTTCACACAGATGTTTCAGTCCCCGCCGGCTCCGGAAAGCGCCCCGCCGGCGGAGCCTCCCGCCGCGGCTCCTCCTGCCGCTCCCAGCGGCCCCGACGAATTTACCCGGATGTTCCAGTCGCCGCTGCCGCAGACTCCGGCGCAGGGGGATTGGCCCGCGCCGCCGCCTCCGGCCTCCCAACCCGGGGAGTTCACGCGCATGTTCAAATCCGGCGGACCGCAGGCTCCTCCTCCTCCGCCTCAGGGCGCGCCGGAACACGGCGAGTTCACGCGTTTCTTCAAGGCCCCGCCGCCGGGGCAGGCTGCGCCGCAATTTCCGGCGGCGTCCGGATTTCCCGCTCCGCCGTCCAGTCCGGCGCCCGCGCCCCAGGCCGCTCCCGTGGGCGAGTTCACGCAGATGTTCGGACGGCCGGGCATGGGCCAGCCGGCGTCCGCGCCGCCGCCGGCTCCGCCGCCTTCTCCCGCGGGCCGCGGCAGCGCCACCCAGGCGTTCTCCGTTCCGCCTCCCGCTCCCATGCCGCCCGCCACGCCGCAGGGGCCGAGCGAATATACGCGGATGATGCAGACGCCCGCCCACCTTGCCCCGCCTGCGCCCGGCCAGCCCATGCCGCCCCCGCCGGGCTCGCCGCAAGTGCAAATGCCCATGCCGCAGGTGCAGATGCCCTACGTCCAGGGCCCCCAGGTGCAGGGGCCCCATTTGCAGGGGCCGCAATTTCAAGGACCCCAGGTGCAGATGCCGTACGTGCAGCCTCCCCAGGCGCAGATGCCGTATATGCAGGCGCCGCAAGTGTCCATGCCCCAGGCCCAGATCTCGGTTCCCCGGCCCAAGGGTAAGACGCCGTCGAGCACGGCGCTGCTGATCGCGATTTTGTGCGTGTTGGTGATTCTGGCGGTGCTGGTGACCGTGCTGCTGCTGAAGAAGTGAGTACCGCCGGCGGTCGGTTTTTGCCGCCGGTTGTTTGAATGCCGGCCCCAAAAGAACCGGCGCCTAAAACGCCGGAAGCCGTACTCCGCTACAGCACCCGCGCGATCACCAGGGTCATGTCGTCATGCTGCGGCGCGCCCGCGGCGAATCCGTCGGCGGCTTCCATCACCCGCGCGATCAACTCGCTGGGCGGCAGCGCGGCGCCGGAGTGGAGGGCGGCGATCAGCGCTTCCTCGCCCCATTCCTCTTCGGCCGGGTTCTCCGCTTCGCTCACCCCATCGGTGTACAGCGCCAGCAGGTCGCCGGGCTCGAGTTGCGCCTCGCCCTGTTCGTAGCGCGCCACACGGAAGAGCCCCACCACGGGGCCGCCCGTTTCCAGCCGGATCACTTCCTCCCCGCGCAGCAGAATGGGAGGATTGTGCCCGCCGTTGACGTACGCCAGCCGGCGTGTGGCGGGGTCGAACTGGCCGTAGAAGAACGTCGCGTAACGGTTCTCGGGCGAGGCGTCGAACACCAGCCGGTTGACCCTCTCCATGAGGCCCGCTATGTCGTTGTCGCGCGCCTGGGACTGGCCGCGTACGGAGGCCTGCAGGCTGGCCATGAGAAGCGCCGCGGGAATCCCTTTGCCCGATACATCGGCGATGGCCAGTCCCAGGCGGCCGCTGGCCAGCGCCAGGAAATCGTAGTAGTCGCCGCCCACCCCGCGCGCGGGCCGGCAGTGGCCGGCGTATTGCAGGCAAGGGACCTCCGGCATGCTCTGGGGAAACAGCCGCTGCTGCACCTCGCGGGCGATCTCGATCTCGCGGCTCATCAGTTCGCGCTGCGCCACCTCCGCGGCGATGGCTTCGGACAGCCGGCTGTTTTCCAGCGCCAGCCCGGTTTGCGCCGCTACCGCGCCCAGCAGGCGCGTGTCGGTCGAGGAGTAGGGTTCCTCGGACTTCTTCGGCCCCAGGCTGATGAAGCCCAGGAGCTCTTTCTTGGCGGTGAGGGGAAGCAGTACCTCGCTATCCAGGCTGTCCAGCGCCTTCCGCTCCACATACGCCGCGCGGTTCTCGATGACCACCGGTTCCCGCGAGCCGCGCAGCCGGTTCACAGTCGGGGCGTCGCCCGCGAATACCGCTTCCGGCGGCGCCGCGTAGCCCCTAGCCAGCGCGGGACGGAAGACGCGTTCGTCCTGCAGCAGCACGGCGATGCGCTCCACGTGGAGCGATTCCGAGATCTTCCGCGCCACGGTCCCCAGCAGTTCGTCCCTCTCCAGGATGGAGCGCACCTGCTCGCTCAGTTCGCCCAGGATGCGCTCGGCGTCGTAAGACTCGCGGAAAAACCGGCGGTCCACCCAGCGCCGCAGGTAATCGCCGATGTCGCGGATCCGGATCGTCACGAACACCCCAAACGCGATCAGGGTGAAACGATTGGGCCGGCTCATCGTCCCGGTGCTATAGGTGACCGCCAGAAAGATAACGCCGACGATGACGGCCACCTGCAACACGCGGATGCCGCCCCGCGCCAGCGTGTACTGCACGCCCTGGCGGACCACCATCCGCACGTCCATCGCCCGCTGCACCACCACCACGTAGGCCAGGGTGACGGGGAACAACACCATGGCCATGAAGGCCAGCACCACCAGCAGGCCGTCCTGCGGTTGGCGGCGGAATACGAGCACGTTGACCACCAGGTACAGGAACATCGGGGCCATGGCCGCGGTCGAGCCCCAGTAGAGCAGCTTCAGGCGCCGGCGGTCGTCCGTCGCCAGCGCCGGGTCGCGGTACTTGGACGCCAGCGGGATAAAGAACAGCAGCACGGCGGCGGCGGCCAGCAGCAACTGAATCCAACCGGGAACGGTCGCCGGAAACCAGCGCGCGCCGGCCGCGTAATCGGCGGTAAAGACCGCGCTGCGGAGAGCGTCCCAGAGCGCGAGCGCGCCCAACGGAACAACCAGCAGCCACTTCAGCCAGGGCCGGCGCACATCCGGCGCCCAGCGCTGCGGAAAGTAGATGCCGAAGAGCATCATGCAAACCGCCCACGCGCGCAGTGCGAAAGCCTGGTAGACCGCCGACAGGCCCGCCAGGGGGAGAGGCCACGCGCGCGCATCGAGGTTGCCCGGCCCGACAACCTGGCTCAGCCCCAGCAGCATCCCCAGCATCAACCACGACCGCAGGTCGCGCGGGCGCAGCGCCGCCACCCAGAAGCCCAGCGCGATCGAGAGCCACGGCATCACCAGCAGGCAGACCACGGCGAACGGGCGCCACATCGGAAGCGGCCGTAGCGTCAGGCGCACGTCGAGGGGGCGGCCGCCGCGCTCCACCGTAACCGTG
>JAIQFU010000267.1 GCA_020073115.1 Terriglobia bacterium | reverse complement strand
CTGCAGGACGCCCAAAGGAACGGTCACGATAGCCGCGTCGAAACGTGGGGCAGGTCCCGGATCTGAGTTGGTTGACGCCGAGAGGCTCCCTCGCCGCCATACGATTCGCCGCACCGCGCTGCCGGGAACAATGATGACGCCGAGTCTCTCGCATTCGCCGACCAGCCAATCGATCAGCCGCGAGTAGCCGTTGGCGGCGCGAAACTGCCGGTCCCCCTCGATTTCTCCCGAGGCGCGGCCGCCCTGGGCCAGCCACTGGATACTGACCCGTTCGTGGTCCGCGGCATTGAAACCTTCCACATAATTGATGGCCCATTCGCGTGCTTCTTTCCACCGCGGACCGGCGAATTCGCCGTGGATGAACTCGGCGAACGTGCGGTCGGGCCCGCCGGCCCGGGCCATGCGCGAAAGGATCTGCCCGGTCCTATCCCAAATGCCTTCGCCGGCTTCGAGACGGCCCGGCCGCGCGTACCGGTGCTCGCCGCGGACTTCGTAGACAAGCAGGCCGGCCGCGCGCGCCATCCGCCACAACTCCGGGTGGCGTCCATGCAGGAACTCGGCGCCGAGTTCGACAGGGCCGCCCGCACCCCGCGGGTATTCCGTGTGGATGCGGCCGCCCAGGCGGCTACGAGCCTCCAAAAGCGTCACGCGGGCGCCCGACTGGGCCAGTTCGCGGGCGGCGGTGAGGCCCGCGACGCCTCCGCCGATGACGAGAATGCGCTTCATGTGGCGGGCAGGTGGGGGACCTGCCCCACGCTTATTGCAGTTTACTCAGGATGCGGTCCTTGATCCAGTGCTCGTCCCACCATTCGCGCGGGTTGGTCTGCACGCCGTCGATCTGCATGCCGAAGTGGACGTGCACGCCCCCCGCCAGACCGGTTTGGCCGGCGATGCCCATTTTCTGGCCCTTCTTCACCATGTCGCCCACCTTGACGTCGATCTCGCGCATGTGGCCGTAGAGGGATTGCAGCGAGTAGCCATGGTCCAGCACCACGCAGTTGCCGTAGATGCCGAGGTCCGAAGCCCAGACGACGCGGCCATCGTTGGCGGCCTGCACGGGCCCGTTCTGCACGTCGGAAAGGTCGTAGCCCAAGTGCACCTGCTGATCCACCTTCTGGCCATGATAGATGTAGTTGCGGACGTCGGCGAAATCGGCCTCCTCCTTGCCCCAGTGGATAAACGGCCCATTCCAAAGCACCTTCTCCTCCGTTTTGAGCCGGAGGTCGGAAAGCTGCCAGGTCCCAGGGGTAGCCGAACATGGCGAAGCGCCGGTTGGGATTGCCGCCGGGCAGCGGGAAACTGCGGAAGCTGTATTTGCCGACTTTGACCCCGGCTTCCGCCCAGGAGCCGCTGGTGTTCATGGTTAACAGTTCCATGCCGCCCTGGTTGATGTAGTGCTGCAGATCGTCGGGAATGACGCGCGGCGCGGTGAGCACCACGTTGACTTCGTAACCGGCGGTGTCGGTGGCGGCGCGGAGATCGTTGGAGACGGCTTCCACCACCAGCCGCGCCTTGCCCTCTTTCAGATTGGGAGCCTTGTTCTTCCCCGCATCGAACGAGATGGTACGCGGCGCGGAGTGTTTGTTCCAGAAAAGCCGGCGCGCCGGAGCGCTCTGTTCGTACAGCGGATACCGCGCGCCGTTCTGTTCCAGATACGCGCTGACGCGGCGTACGCCGTGGGGGTTGGATACCTGCACGGAGACCGGCGTGCTCACTCCAATGCTCTTGGGAGGAGTCAACGCCAGCCCCGTGTGCGTGGACATGGCAAAGAGCGCGACCGTTACGACGATCGCGGCGAGCAATAACAGGGCGAGAGTTGCTTTCAGCTTCACTTTTTAACCCGGGAATCGAACCAGTCGATAAAAGTCTTGTACCAGAGGAGACTGTTCTGCGGTTTTCCCACCCAGTGCCCCTCGTCGGGATAAATCAACAGCTTGGATGGGACCTTCTGCATTTGGAGGGCGGTAAACAACTGCAAGCCCTGCGTGTACGGCACGCGGAAATCGAGTTCTCCGTTGATCACCAGGGTCGGCGTGTGGAAGTCCTTGACATACGTGCTGGGCGACCATTTCCGGTATTCTTCCGGCTTGTCCCAAGGCGTTCCGCCCATCTCCCACAGCGGGAACCAGAGCTCCTCGGTGGCTCCGAGCTCGCTGGGAAGGTCGTAGACGCCCGCGTGCGAGATCAGCGCCTTGAAGCGCTGGGTATGGCCGAGGATCCAATCCACCATGTAGCCGCCATAAGAGCCGCCCGCGGCCCCCATGCGGTCGGGATCGGCGTAGGGCAGGCTGGCGGCCACATAGTCGGTCACAGCCATGATGTCGTTGTACGGCCGCCCGCCCCAATCGCCGTTGATCTCGTCGACGAACTTCTGGCCGTAGCCCGTGGAGCCGCGGGGGTTGGGCTCCACGACCACGTAACCCGCGGCGGCGAACACCTGCGCGTTCCAGCGGTAGGTCCAGCTATACCCCCAAGCGCCCTGCGGACCGCCGTGAATGAGCATAATGACGGGGTACTTCCGCCCGGCGTCGAAAGCCGGCGGCTTGACCACGAAACTCTGCACGCGCGACCCGTCGGGGGTATCGACCCAGAACTCCTCCAGCGGGGTGAGCTGATGCGCGTTCAGAACCTGGTCGTTCAGGCGGGTGAGAGCCGCGGGCACGCCGCCGGTGGAGGCCGCGCGATAGAGCTCGACGGGCGATGCCCCGGTCTGCTGCGTGTAGACCATGGTTTTGCCGTCGCGCGTCAACTGCATGTCGTCGAGCTGGCAGTCGCAACTGGCGGCGATGCGCACCGCGCCGCCCGCCGCCGGAATCAACTGGATGGCCTGCCGGCCCCGGTCCTCGGTGGTGAAGAACAGGGAGGAGGAATCGGGGTTCCAGGCGAAACCGGTTACCCAGCGGTCGAGGTTCTCGGTCAGGTTGGCGACGCCGCCTGTAGCGCGCTGCAAGACCATGAGCCGCCAGCGGTCGCTTTCGTATCCGGCGCGGAACTGGGCGCGCCAGGCGACGGACTTGCCGTCCGGTGAATAGCGCGGGCTGGAATCCGCGCCGGGAGTGCTGGTGATCTTGCGCGCCTCGCCGCCTTTGATCGAAACCACGAACAGATCGGAATTGGTGCTGATGGCCGGCACGGGGTCGGCGTTCATGGAATAGCAGACTTCCTGGCCGTCGGGCGAGATGTCGTAGTCGTCGGAGCCGCCGAGCGAGAACGACGGAACGTCGCGGGTTCCGGGCGTCAGGTCCTTCGCCGCCCCGCCGGCGACCGGAACCACCAGGAGATGGCTGCGGCGCTTCGACTGCCAACTCGTCCAATGGCGGTAGAGCAGTTCGGTATACTCGCGCGCCTTGACCTTGCCGGCCTTCTCGGCGTCGAGGTTCTTCTTGTTGCAGGTATCGTCCGCGCCGCAATCGGGGTAAACGGCGCTGGTGAACAGCAGGTTCTTGCCATCGGGCGAAAACAGCACGCCATCGGCTTCGGTGGAGAGGTTCGTCGCCTGTTTGGCGTTGCCGCCATCGGGGTCCATGAGCCAGATCTGGGACGAGCCGGCGCGGTCGGAGACATAGGCGATGCGCTTGGAATCGGGCGACCAGCGCGGGCGTTGGTTGGCATCTCCGTCGTGGGTGACCTGGCGCAGCGAGCCGCCGGCCAGCGGCGCAATCCAGATCTGCTGCGGCTTTTTATTGGCGGCGACGTCCACGGTCTGGACCGTAAACGCCACCGATTTGCCGTCGGGGGAGATCTGCGGATCGCCGATGCGCTTCAACTCCATCAGGGCATTGACGTCGAAGGGCCGCTTCTGGGCGAAGAGGAGAGGGGAAGTGAGCAGGAAAAGGAAAAGCCTGCGGCGCATAAGATCCGATTGTAACGCGGTGGGCGTGGCCCACGCTTCAGCGCGCCGGCGCAGGCTTCAGGCGCGCCACGAAGCCCGCCCCACTTCGCGTGCTAGCATAGAATTTTCCGACCACCTTGATCAAAGCCGTCAAAGGAACCAGGGATTTACTACCTCCATCGACCGAAGTGTGGAATCGCGTGGAGAGCGCGGCGCGGAGCGTTTTTCGCGCCTATTACTACGGCGAAATCCGCACGCCCATTCTTGAAGAGACGCAGCTTTTTGCGCGGGGCGTGGGGGCCGATACCGATATCGTCACGAAGGAGATGTATAGCTTCGAGGACCGCGACGGCAGTTCCCTGACGCTACGCCCGGAGAATACGGCCGCGGTGATCCGCGCCTACATCGAACACCGGCTCGACCAGCGTCCCGGTGTGCAGAAGCTGTACTACATTGGCCCCATGTTCCGGCGCGAGCGCCCGCAGAAAGGGCGCTACCGGCAGTTCTACCAGATCGGGGCGGAGGCCATCGGCTCGGAATCGCCGGTGGTGGACGCGGAAGTAATCGAAATGGTGGTTGAGCTCCTCAACCGCGCGGGTCTCACGGGATTCAAGCTGCTGATCAATTCGGTGGGCGACCAGAACTGCCGCCCGCAATACGTCGAGTTGCTCCGGCGGGAGCTGAAGCAAGCGGCCCCGCAGATGTGCGGCGATTGCCAGCGGCGCGCCGATACGAATCCGCTGCGGGTGCTGGACTGCAAAGTAGAAGCCGACCAGCCGGTCATCGAGCGTCTTCCCACCATCGTGGATCACCTGTGCGCCGCGTGCCGCGCGCATTTCGAGGCGGTGAAGCAGTACCTCGACGACCGCGGCATCGAATACGAGGCGCGCCCGCGCCTGGTGCGCGGCCTGGATTACTACATGCGCACCACGTTTGAAGTGGTCCACGGCGCCCTGGGGGCGCAGAACTCCGTTCTGGGCGGCGGCCGGTACGACGGCCTGGCGGGGGCATCGGGTTTTCCATCGGCGAGGACCGCCTGGTGATGAGCGTGGAAAACGAGCAGCCGCCGGAAACGCTGGACCTGCTGATCGCGCCGCTGGGCGAGCCGGCGACGCGCGCCGCGGCCGTTCTGGCCCGGGATTACCGCCGCGCCGGACTCTCCGTGGAGCTTGCCGAGGGCCGCCTGAAGCGCGCCATGGAACTGGCGAACAAGCTCGGCGCGCGCTTCGCGCTGATCGTGGGCGAGGACGAGATGGCGGCCGGCCGCTACGCTCTGAAAAACATGTCCACCGGCGAGCAGGAAAGCCTCACGCGCGACGAGATCGCCGCGCGGCTTGCCGCCAACCTCAACTGAAAAGAAGCGATATGGAACCGACCACCGAGACCTCCGTTCAATTGGACTTTCTGGGCGACCTCAGACGCACGAACAACTGCGGCGCGTTGCGCCTCGCCGACGCGGGAAAAACCGTACTCCTCATGGGGTGGGTCCACCGCCGGCGCGATCACGGCGGCGTCATCTTCATCGACCTGCGCGACCGCTACGGGATCACGCAGGCCGTTTTCCACGAGGATATAGACCCCGCGGTCCACAAGCGCGCCGAAGAGGTCCGGCCGGAGTACGTGATCGCGGTGGAAGGCAACGTGGCGCCGCGGGGCGAAGCTTCCGTAAACCCGCATCTGGCCACGGGCGAAATCGAGGTGGTGGCCTCGCGCATCTGGATCCTGAACGAGTCGCGCACCCCGCCGTTCCCCATGGAAGACGAGGTGGACGTCAGCGAGGACGTGCGCCTCAAATACCGGTACGTGGATCTGCGCCGCCCGCACATGCAGCGCAACGTGATCCTGCGCTCGGAGGTTTCGTTCGCCGCGCGCGAGTTCCTCCATGCGCTGGGCTTCCTGGAAATCGAAACGCCGTTCATGACGCGCTCCACCCCGGAAGGCGCGCGCGATTACCTCGTCCCCAGCCGCGTGCAGCGCGGTAGTTTCTATGCGCTGCCGCAGTCGCCGCAAATTTTCAAGCAGCTGCTAATGATTTCGGGTTACGAGAAGTATTTCCAGATCGTGCGCTGCTTCCGCGACGAGGATCTGCGCGCCGACCGGCAGCCGGAGTTCACGCAAATCGACCTGGAGATGTCGTTCCCGCAGCAGGAGCGCATTTTCGAAGTCGTGGAGCCGCTGGTCCGCCGGATCTGCGAAGTGGCGGGGTATCGCGTCGAGACGCCGTTCCCGCGGCTGACGTACGCCGAGGCGATGCGCAGTTACGGCAGCGACAAGCCCGATCGCCGCATCCCGCCGATGCACGACGTGGGCGACCTGCTTCCGGAGTTGGCCAATAACGGCATGCCGCTGACGGCGGTCCATATCCCCGGAACCGGCGCTCCCAGCCGCAAGGAGCGCGACGAGTGCAAGGCTTTCGGACAGGAGCGCGGGCTGCGGGTCTATGACGACCCGAAGCGCCTGGAGCGGGATTTCCCGGCGCAGATGGCCCGGGTGCGCGAGCGCTGCGCCGCGCGCGAAGGCGACCTGCTCATGCTGGCCACGTGGGCCGGCGAGCCCAAGGGCCATCGTCCCGACGAAACCGCCTATCAGGCCTGCGGGCAGTTGCGCCTGTACTGCGCGCAGAAGTTCAACGACCGGCACAAGCTGCTCGACCCGAAGAACTTTCAGTTCCTCTGGGTGGTGGACTTCCCCATGTTCGAGTGGGACGAAGAAGAGAACCGCTGGAACGCCGCGCACCACCCGTTCACCTCGGTGCATGACGAGGACCTCGATAAGCTGACCACGGACCCGGCCCACTGCCGCGCCAAGTCTTACGATTTGGTTTTGAACGGCACCGAGCTGGGCTCGGGATCCATCCGTATTCATCGGCGCGACGTGCAGGCCAAGGTCTTCGCCGCGCTGGGGATGAGCGACGAGGAAGCCCGCCGGCGATTCTTCTGGCTGCTGGATGCGCTGGAATACGGCGCGCCCCCGCACGGCGGAATCGCGCTGGGCCTGGACAGGCTGGTGATGATCCTGGCGGGCGAGAGTTCCATTCGCGACGTGATTCCCTTCCCCAATGTCGACCGCTCCCCGGCGGCGATTCTCGCCGACCTGGGCTTTCTGCTCAGCTTTGTATCCGAGGAAGAACGCTTGCGCGATCCCGATCCGGAAAAAGTCGGGATTCAGCGACTGCGCGCGATCCTCGAACTCGCGAGCCGCAAAGGATGACCCAACTCGAAGCGGCGCTGGCTGAGGTCACGGCGTTCCTGGAAGCCACCCACGTTCCATACATGCTGATAGGGGGGCTCGCGGTCGCGGTATGGGGAGAGCCGCGCGCACCCTGGACATCGACCTCTCCGTTTGGATCGCTTCGGAGGAGTTTGAGCATGCCGTCCGGACGATTACTGCCGAGTTTCGCAGCGTTCCGGAAGCCTTGGCTTTTGCTCGACGCACGCGGGTTCTCCCCATCGCAACCGCCAGCGGAGTAAGGGCCGACATCGTTTTTGCGGCGCTGAAGGAGGAACGGGACTACATCTCGCGCGCCATAACGAAGCAAGTGGGCGATGTCAGCATCCGCGTAGCTGCAATCGAAGACTTGATCTATATGAAGCTCGTTTCCGAGCGCCCCAGGGACGCGGAAGACGCCCGCCGGCTGATCAGGCGCTTCCGCAATGCCCTGGACCGGAATTATCGAGCCCAGGCTGCAACAAATTGGCGAAGCGTTGGCGCGGCCAGATATCATCGAGGCATTCCGGCGCGAGATGGCCCGAAAGCGGAATCCGCTCCGCCAGGGTCCTACCGAAAACGCGACTGTGGTGGGCGAGTTGCTGGGCGACCTGATGGACCGCGGGCTGGATTTCAGCCAACCGCCCTTGTATGTGCTGGATGGCGGTAAGGCCCTCAGCACGGCAGTGAAAAAGCACGGTGGCGAGTCGGCTCCCCTCCAACGCTGTCAAGTCCACAAGCGGCGCAATGTGCTCTCCCAGTTTTTCCACGGAGAGCCGGGCGTATGGGACAATGCCCCGACCGCCGCGGTACGTCACACGTTGGCGACGGCGGCTTTGCGCAGCGCGCGTTCGTAGCCGTGGGCGAGGTGGATCACCAGCAGGTCGAAAAAGCGGTTCAGGCGGCGCTCGGTCTCCTCCTCGGCGTAGAGATCGACGTGGGTTTTCGACAGGACCTGCTCTTCCAGGTAGTCCATCACTTTTTCCCGGATGAGGAACAAACCCCTCAGACATTGGCTAAGCGGGGCCTCCTGCTCGCACAGGACTCGCCCGATGCGTTCGTAGCGGCGCGCCAGGTCTTCCTCGATCCCGGCGCTCAACCAGTGGCCGAGATGTTCCAGAAGGTCGCGGCCCCACTCGCGCAACTCGGTGTCCATCAGGGCGTGAATATGGGTCATTTGCGGTTCGCGGCGGATCTGGCTGATTACCCTCGAGATAATCTGCTCCCCGTGCTCTTCGATGAGGCGAACCAGCTTGGGTGAAATCATGGCTCGGTCCCTCGCTGGCGTAATGGTAGCCGAAAAACCGGCCTATGCAAAGCCCGTCTTTCGGCTTGACTGTGGTTATTCGTGCCGGAGTGTGACCGCCGGGTCCAGGGTGGCCGCCCGCCTGGCCGGCAGATAGGCCGCCAGGCCGGATACGGCGGCCAGTACGGCCAGGGCCGCGCCGAATGTCCACGGGGCACCGGGAGTCACCCCGTAAAGCAGGGAGCGGAACTGACGGGCGGCAGCGAACGCCCCGGCCGCTCCCAGCGCCAGTCCGGCCGCGGCCCAGCCCATCGCGTACGACAGAACCCAAGCGGCGATCCGCCCGCGGGTGGCGCCCAGCGCCATCCGCACCCCGATCTCCCGCACCCTCTGGGAAACCAGGAACGCCAGCACGCCATAGACCCCCAAAGCAGCCAGCAGGAGGCCGATGGCGGCGAACAGCGAGAGCAAAGCGGCGTTGAACCTCGGGCGCTCGTTGAGGCGGGCGATGCGGTCGTCGAACGGCCCGATAGTCGCGGGCAAGGTGGGGTCGATGGCGCGGATTTCATCCGCCATGAGGCGCGCGATCAGGCCGGGCTGGGCCGTACTCCGGACCACCGCGGAGACGAAACGCCCGTTGCTCTCCGGGCCGGCATCGGGCCAGTACGCCTCCGGCGCGTCTTCCGCCGTCAGGCCCGCGTTCTTCACGTTGGCGGCCACCCCTACTACCGTGTACGGCCTCGCTGGGCCGGCGAATTTGACCTGATGGCCGACGGGGTCCTGGTTGGCGAAAAGGCGGCGCGCCAGGCGGTCGCTCAGGATCATGGCTCGTTCCGTGGAGTCCATGTCGGCGGGAGTGAACGGCCGGCCGCGCAGGATCGGAATGCCGAGTGCGCGAAAGTAATCCGGCGTAACGCGCCGGGCGGTCACGGTTCCGCCGGGGCCCTGCGCGGACGGCGCCTGGCCATCCACCGAGATTCCCCCGTACATGATCCCGATGCCGGCGGCGAGCGGCGGCAACTCGTCCGCAATCGCCACGTCCGTGGCGCCAGGGAGGCGGCGCAACCCGGCCTCCAGGCGCTCGATGAAGCCGTGGCGGTCCGTGGCGCCGCGGTATTTGGGCTTGCCGAGAACCGCGGAAGCGGTGACTGCGCCATCCGTCCGCACCCCGAAGCGGATGCCGCTCAACTCGCGCACGCTATGGATGAGCAGCCCGGCGGAAGCGGCCAGGAAAACGGAGATGGCAAGCTGCGCCGTGACCAGCGCGTTCCGCAGCCTCATCCGGCGCGACCCGGTGACCCGCGCGCCGCTCTCGGCCGCCGGGCTCCCCGACGGCAGCAGCGAAAAGGCCAGGACCGAGATCGTCAGAACCACCGCGCTGAACAGCAGGATCCGCGGGTCCAGGGAGGCCTGCCGTATGCCGACGATGCCCTGGGGCGCGGTCTTGCGAAAAATGGCCATAAGGCCGCCGGCCACGGCCATGCCTCCCAGCCAGCCGGCGGCCGCCACAATCGCCAGTTCGGCCGCATGGTGCGCCATCAGCCGCGCCCTGCCCGCGCCCAGCGCCGCCCGGATCGCGGTCTCGTGCTCGCGGCTCGCGGCGCGCGCCAGCCAGAGGTTGGCGATATTGGTCCACGCGATCAGCAACGTCCGGGCGAGCCCCCCGGTGGCGACCACCAGGGGATCGAGCCGGACCTCCTTCCGGAAGGAGGGCGTGATCGTCGTCAGGAAGTTGCGGAAGAAGGGCTCCAGCGCCGTTTTCGCCTGAACGGCCGTAACTCCGGGCTTGAGCCGCCCGTAGGCGCTGACCATCGAGACGGCCTTGCGCTCCCGTTCCACGGCTTCGTCGAGTTGCAGCGCAATCAGCAAATCCACCCGCGCCAGGGTCGGGAATTCGAAGGAGGCCGGGAGGACGCCGACGATGGTGGCGGGCTCGCCGTTGAGTTGCACGCCGCGGCCGGCGATTCGCGGATCTCCGCCATAGCGCCCGCGCCACAAAGCGTGCGAGAGAATCACCGTTTTGGCCGCCTTGGGACGGTCTTCCTCAGGCCTGAAATTGCGCCCCGCCGCGGGCTCGACGCCGAACAGCGGGAGAAATGTCCAGGCCACTCCCGCGCAGCTCAGGCGGACCGGGTTGTTCTCGGTGATATCGCAATCGAAAACGTTGCCGGTGGCCGTGAGTCCCTCCAGCGCCGACCGCTCCTCCTTCCACTCCGCATAGTCGCCGCCCAGCAGGAACGCGCCGTCGGCCAAAGGCGCCCGCACCCCCACCGCCGCCAGCCTTCCGCCGCCGGCGTATGGCAAGCCCCGGAAGAGAATGCGGTCCACCACGCTGAATACGGCGCTGGCGGCCCCGATTCCCAAGGTCAACGCGAGGACCGCGGCCGCCGTGAACGCCGGCGCGCGCCGCAGGCTGCGCAACGCGAACCGCAGCTCCCGGCCGGCCGTTTCCAGCAGGGATGCGAAGGCGCCGATGTGCATCCGGCGCGTGTCCTCATGGACGATGGACGTGCTCCCGAAGCGCTTGTGGGCCGCCGCTGCGGCGTCGCGCGCGGTCATGCCTTCCCTTTCGTACTCCGCCGCCCGCATCTGCATGTGGAACTGCATTTCCTCGCGCAGGTCGCGGTCGAGCCCCCGCGCGCGCCAGCGTTCGAACCATCTCTTCATGCGAATTCCAGCACCCGGGCGACCCCGGCGCTCAGCGAACGCCATTGGCCCTCGTGCTCCTCCAGCCGCTTCCTGCCCGCCGCGGTGAGCTGGTAGTAGCGGGCCCGGCGGCCGTTCTCCGAAATGGCCCACTCGCCCGCCAGGATCTTCTCGCGTTCCAGCCGGTGCAGCGCCGGGTAGAGCGAACCTTCTTCGATGCGCAGCAGCCCTTCCGACGCCTTCTGGATGTGGGCCGTAATGCCGAAGCCGTGGTTGGGGCCGCGCGCCAGGGTTTTTAGAATGAGCAGATCCAACGTGCTTTGCGCCGTAGCCTGGGACATCTTTCGTTTACCCTTGCCCGCTACCCTAGCGAGCTATGGTAAGAATACGGCGAATGCATTACGGATGTCAAGGTCTTTTTGGGGCGCCGACCGTGGATGAAAGCGCCTCCGCCGGGGCTTACCGGGAGAACGCCAATACTGGTTCAGAACGCTCCGTATTTCGCGTACGCGTCTTTGATGGACACTCCCCGGCGCAGCTCCGCCCTCATGCCGCTTTCCCGCTCGTAGAGCGCCTCGGCGGAGTCCAGAATCGAGAACGTCAGGTCCTTCGGGACGATCACCACGCCATCGATGTCCCCGAACACGAAGTCGCCGGGATGGATGACCGTTTCGCCGATCTTGATCGGGACCTGGTATTCCTTGATATCCCAGCGTCCGACGGAACTGGCGGAGCACCGGAAGGCCGCAAACACCGGATAGTTCATGGCGTTGATAAAGTCCAGATCGCGGACGCCCCCGTCGATGACCGCTCCCGTGCAGCCGCGCTCGCGCGCCGCGGTGGACATGATCTCGCCCCAGTGCGCGCACTCCAGGCTGCCGCCGGTGGCCCAGACGGAAACCGTACCGGGGGCGATGCTATCCAGCATGTTGAGCCTGGTCTGGGTGTCGTCGTGCGCGGTGTCGGCGCAAGGATAGCCCTGTCCGGTGAAGGCCGGTCCGGCCACCCGGTTGGCATTCGTGAACGGCGTCACGTAGCGCGGCAGCACTTGCTTACGGCGCCCAGCCTTGTCGAGCATGTCGGCAATCGCGCCCGTGTAAAGCTTCAGGTACCGCCGGCAGACATCTTCTGTAACTGGGATGCTAATCGTTTCCGATGACATTTCGATCTCCTTAAAATCTTCCGCAAGAACTTCTAGTCCGAGGCCAGGCCGGCGGCGTCCGGGGACTTCGTGGATGGGCCGGCGAGCGGGCGCTCCGGGTCAACCATCAACCAGGCCAGCGATCCGACCACGCACAGCGCCGCGGCTGCCAGGAAAGATGTCGACCAGCCGAAATGGCCGGCGATCCAGGGCGTCACCACGGCGGTGGCCGCGCCCGCCGCCTGGTTGCCCGTGTTCATCACGCCGGATACTGTCCCCGCGGATGGGCCTCCCAGGTCGGCGGTCACCGACCAGAACACGCTCGTGGAAAGATACAGCGCCCCGGCGCCGCCCGCCAGCACGACCGTGGCCAACCGCGCGTCCACGGCCTTCGTGCTTACCGCGATGAAAACCGCTGCCAGCGCGATGGTCGCGCAGGCGAAACCGCAGCGGCCGATGCGCTTGCCGTACCGTTTTGTCAGGCGGTCGCTGATCCAGCCGCCAACGGGGGAGCAGGTAGCCATGGCGATAAACGGGAGCATGCCATAGACTGCGCTCGACTTGAGATCCAGATGGCGCACGTTGCTGAGGTAGATGAAGAACCAGGTAAAGAAAATATAGGCTACGTATCCGAAGCAGGAATAGCTCAGGGTCACCACCAGAACCGTCCGCCACGGAATAGCGTGAACCCTGCGTGCGCCCGGCAGCTCCGACGGCAGGCCCGCCTCGATGTGACGCGCTTCCTCCGGGCTGACCCAGGGGTGTTCCGCAGGCCGGTCGCGCGCCAGAAGGAACCACACCGCTCCGGCCGCCAGTCCAATCAGGGCGCTGATCCAGAACGACCATCGCCATCCGTAGTTCACGAGGATATAGGTGATCAGCGGAGGTGTGATTCCCGCGCCGGCGCCCACCCCGGCGAAGATCCAGCCGTTGGCTACTCCGCGTTCCTGGGAAGGGATCCAGGCCGCCACGAGCCGATTTGACGACGGGTAGACCACCGCCTCACCCAAGCCCAGGGCGAAGCGGACCGCCAGCAGGACGAGCAGGGCGCTTGCGATTCCCGACGGCGCCAGGGCGGTAATGGACGTGAATACCGCCCACCATATGGTCCCGAGGGCCAGAATCTTGCGCGGGCCGAAACGATCCGCCAGCCGGCCGCCGGGCGTCTGGAAGAGCGCGTATCCCGCCACGAACGCGCTGAAGACCCACCCCAGCTCAAGGTCGGTGAGACGGAACTCCTGCTGGATGGAATGGCCGGCGATGGAAATATTGACGCGATCCAGATAGGCGATCGCGCTGATCGCAAACATCCACCCGATCAACGCCCAACGGACCCTGCCTCGCAATGGATTGAACACGGCGCCCCTTTTCGTGGTTGGCTGCAACTCAGTCCCCGCTTGCCGCGGTGAGAGCGGCGTCTCGCATCAGCGAATCGCGGCCGTCTCTCGCCGGAAACGGCCGTCCCTCCGCTCTTAATGACTACACCGGCAGAAGCGCTGGTCCGCGGCGGGCAGATCGCCTGCCAGAAAAGCGGCTACCGTTTCTTCCGCCGGGCCGGGCGTGGCGAAACGAATCTCGGCGATGCCCGCCGACTTCAGCGCTTCGGCGGCTCGCCAGCCCATCCCCGCGCAGATCACCACATGGCAGCCGGCCAGGGCCGCAACGATGCCGGCGTGGCTCGGGGGTTCGCTCCCGCCGGACTCGTGCGAGCAGGCTCCCTGCTCGTGCGAGTGCCGCATCTGGTTCGATCGCATCTCACGGCCTTTGATTCGCCCCTCCTCCACTTCAAAAACCAGGAATCCCGCGCTTCGGCCGAAGTGTGGGGAAACCGAGGTCCCATCGTCCGTTGGCACTGCAATTCTCATTCGTCCGCTCCTCTCCCGGCGCCGGACACGACCGACCGGGCGCCCCTGATGAACCGCTTCATCGACCTGGACAGGTGATCCAGGACGACGATCCATTCCCGAAGATGCTCTTCCCCATGGGCCGTCAGTACGTACACCCGCCTCGCAGGCCCGCTGCCCTCCACATCCCACTCCGAGGTGACGCAACCGTTCACTTCCAGTTGCCTCAATGCCCGGTACAAGGACGCCACTTCAATCTCGGCGTCTGTCAGGGCATGCGCGCGCAGGTCGTTGGCGAGCTCGTACCCGTAAGCGCGGCCTTTTCTTTTGACCAGGTACAGCAGCACCGGTTCGACGAACCGGTACAGGTTCCCCATGGCGCACGTACAGGGATGTTCTTTTCCATGACGCGGGCAAGTGCGGCGGGGCATCTCGTGGCTCACTCTCGAACCGGTAGCGTACCACCCGATCGTCTATATATGCAAGTTGCATCTATTGAGTACGCGGCGGGCTACCGGCCCAAAAAAGGCGCGTCCTGCTTTTTGCTCTTGACCTGTCTAAAGCTGTAGGGTTGAGACTGGAGGTAGAGGATGCCGCTGACCGTAACGCAACTGGCCCGGGCTTGCGGGCTGAGCCGCACCACGGTGCTGTACTACGAATCGTTGGGGCTTCTCCACCCGGCCGGGCGGAGCGCGGGCAACTACCGCCTCTACGGCCAAAGGGAACTGGAGCGACTCCGGCGGATCGCCGGCTACCGCGCCTCGGGACTCGGACTGGGCGACATCCGGTCGCTGTTGAGCGACCCCCGGAGCGATGCTTCCGGCGTGCTGAAACGCCGGCTGGGGCAGCTCGGCGAGGAAATCGAGCGGCTGCGCGAGCACCAGCGGGCCATCGCGCGGCTGCTCAAACAGACAGATCAACTGAGGAGAATGGCTATGGTAACGAAAGATAAGTGGGTTTCGGTGATGCGCGCAGCCGGATTCACGGACGACGACATGCGCCGGTGGCACCGGCAGTTTGAAAAATCGGCGCCGGAGGAACACCAGGAGTTTCTGGAGTTCCTGCACATCCCGGCGGAAGAGATCAAGAACATACGCGAGTGGAGCAGGAAATAGGGCCGCCGGGGGCGGGTTGGGCCGCCGGCGCTTTGGGGCGCCCAAAGCACCGGCGGCGCAAACCGGCCCCGGCGGTACTCACGCCTGCTTCTGTTTCAGAACGTTGATCAATTCCTGGACCGAATCCGCGCTCTTCTTCAGCATGGCCTGCTCGGCGGGCTCGAGTTTCACTTCATAGATCTTCTCGATGCCCCGCGCGCCGAGTTTCACCGGCACGCCCACGAACAGCCCGTTGACGCCGTACTCGCCTTCCAGGTACGCGGCGCACGGCAACACTTTTTTCTTGTCCTTGAGGATGGATTCGGCCATTTCCACGGCGGCGGCCGAAGGGGCATAGTAGGCGCTGCCCGTCTTCAGATACTTCACGATCTCCGCCCCGCCGTTGCGCGTCCGGCTCACGATGGCGTCGACGGTCGCCTGGTCCATCAGTTCCGTCAGCGGGATGCCGGAAACGTTGGTCAGCCGAACCACCGGGACCATGGTATCGCCGTGGCCGCCCATCACTACCGCGGTGACGTTCTCCACCGAAACTCTCAGTTCCTGCGCGATGAAGGTCCGGAATCGGGCGCTGTCGAGGACGCCGGCCATCCCCACCACCCGGTTCTTACTAAACTTGGATACCCAGAATGCCGTCTGGCACATGGCATCCAGGGGATTCGTCACGATAATGAGAATGCAGTTGGGAGAATACTTCACCACCTGCTCGGTCGCCGTCCGCACTACGTCGTAATTGGCCAGCAGCAGGTCGTCGCGGCTCATTCCCGGCTTGCGCGGAAAGCCGGCGGTGATGATGGCAATATCCGAATTAGCGGTCGGTTCGTAATCGTTCGCGCCCGTGATCTCCACGTCGTAGCCCTGGACCGGGCCCGACTGGAGGAGATCGAGACCCTTGCCCTGCGGGATTCCTTCCACAACATCGACCAGGACAACGTCGGCGAGTTCCTTGTCGGCGATCCGCACCGCACAATTCGCGCCCACGTTCCCAGCGCCTACAACCGTCACTTTTTTTCGCAACGTAAACTCCTTCCTGGGAATGAAATTGATGTCTCGATTATATCGCCGCAGAAGACTACAAACTCGGGAATTATTCTGTTGGAAGACTCGACAGGGATGGGTTTGAGAAATGAGCAGCGGGGCCGGGCCGGGCATGCCGGGCCCCTACACAACGGTCGCTGTTGTAGGGGCGAGGCATGCCTCGCCGGAGCGGTCCCCTTACCGTTGTTGCGTCTGCGTCTGCTCGCGCGCGGCAGTCTTGGAAGGCTTCACCGTTACGGTCTTGTGGCCGTTCTTATCGGTCTTCTCGACGACGCTGACCCAGTCGCCCACTTTCACGCCGGGCGAAATCTTCGTGGTCTGGTCGCTGGCGTTGAGGTCGATGGTGCGGGATCCTTCCGTCTTGCCGGGTGCGGTGATTTTGATCGACTTGTTCAGTTGGTACTCCTCGACCTTTCCGAACATCCGGTCGGACGAGGTCTTCATCGTTCCGGAATCCGTGGTCGTCTTGGTATTCTGGACCTGCTCGTGTGAGCCGTAGTTCTTGTTCTTACTGTTGTTATTGTTGTTGCCGTTGTTGTTGTCCTGAGCGGCGAACGAGGCCGTCCCGAACACGAGGGCCGAGGCGAAGACAAATCCTAAACACTTTTTCATATTTGGCACTCCCCTTGGAGAAACATTCTCCGTGTTCAGGGGTGCAACATCGGGGCCAGATTAAGAGAGTTTCACGCCGGAACGCCGGTTCCGCGAATCAGGTATTCCTCGAACTCGCGTCCTACGACACGAATGCGATCGGGGTATATCTCGACACGATTCAGGGAATGGACGTGGGGGCCGGGGGCGGAGAGAGATTCGAGGATGGCGGCGGCGGGGATGACGCCGCGCACGTCCGCCGTTTTGCCGTCCGCACCCGGCTCGACCGGGAGGCCGAGGGATTGAAGGCGCTGCAGAATGAAATTGGCCGCGGCCATGACCCCGCTCCGGGCGGCGGGCTCGAGGCGCATGCCGAGCCAGTCGCAGATGAGGTGATACGTAAAACCCCAGAGTGGCGCGCCGGTCAACTGCACTCCAGGGAAGCGGATCTCCGGCGGATAGCCGGGGATCGGCAGCAGGTAGCCGGCCTGGGCGTTGAGCGTCCGGAGGGGGATCCATTCGGCCGCCGCGGCTTCGCGCGCATCGAGCATGACCGGCAGGGCCGCGTCGGCGCGAAAGACGAAAGGGGTGACGGGAACACAGGCGGCGGCCAGCCGGCGCGCCATCCGCATGGGCAACTCGGCGCTCACCTGTCCGCGGCGGAGCCGGATGCCGCACTCTTCCTCGAGTTCGCGCAGCGCCGTCTCCAGCAGATCGATGTCGGCCGCATCGCGGCGCCCGCCGGGGAAGGACCAGTGGCCCGACCAGGAGTCGCCCTTCCGTTCCGCACGCCGCATGAGCAGCACCGATTCCTCCGGCTGGCGCGCGTGGACGATGGCGACGGCGGCTTCAAGCTCGGCCATGATAATAAGCTATCAGCTAGTACCGCCGGCGGCCGCAGTCTGGCGCCGGTCGTTTGAAGCTTGCCGCAAAAAGAACCGGCGGCGAAAGGCGACCGCCGGCGGTACATGCTGATAAGCTGAAATCCAGGCATGAACATTCTGTTCATCGGGGATATCTTCGCTTCGGCGGGGCGGCGGATCGTATCCGATCATCTGCAGGACATTATGGAGTCCAACCGGATCGACCTGGCGATCGCCAATGCGGAGAATGCGGCCGGCGGATTCGGCATCACTCCGTCGGTGGCGGAAGAGCTGTTCGGGTTTGGCCTCGACGTCCTCACCAGCGGCAATCACGTTTGGGACAAGCGCGAGATTTACGATTACCTGGGCCGCCAGCCGCGCCTTTTGCGCCCGGCCAACTACCCCGACGCTCCCGGGAGCGGCGTGTGGATCGCGCACGCGCGAAACGGCGTCGAATGCGCGGTTTTGAACCTGCAGGGCCGGACGTACATGCCCAACACCGATTGCCCGTTCCGCAAGGCCGACCAGATCCTGGCCGGGCTCCACTCTTCCATCAAGGTGAAGTTCGTGGATTTTCACGCGGAGGTAACCAGCGAGAAGATCGCCATGGGGTGGTACCTCGACGGGCGCGTTTCGGCGGTGGTCGGAACCCACACCCACGTGCCGACGGCGGACACGCGCATCCTGCCCGGTGGCTCCGCATACCAGACGGACTGCGGGATGACCGGCCCGTACGCTTCGGTCATCGGCGTGGAGACCGATATCATCATCCGGCGGTTCCTCACCGCGCTTCCCGTGCGCATGGAGGCGTCCAAGAAGAGCCCCGAGTTGCACGCCGTGATCGTCGACGTCGACGAGACCAGCGGCAAGGCCCGCGCGATCCGGCGCCACGCGATCAACGGAGACTGACGGATGGACCCCTCCAGCCCGGTCGCGGACGTCACCGCTTTCTGGATTCAGGAAATCGGCGCCGTGCTGTTCGGGATGGTGTTCCTGTTCCTGTGGCGGCAGTCCAAAGTCGTCTATTTCGGGCTGTGGTCGGGGGCGTGGCTGCTGCGCTTCATCGCCACATTCTTCGCCTTCGAACTGCTGAAGACATCTCACTCGGGCTGGCTGGCGCCGTACGCCGTATTCGAATTCGCGTTCGTCATCGTGCTGATCGCGGCTGCGCGGGCCGGCTTCGCTTCCTCCATTCGGGACTGGCGCACGGTATTGCGCATGATCGCCATCCTGCCGATTTTCGTGGCGGTGGTGTGGGCTTTCGGCCGGTACGCCCGGATGGAAGCGTATCACGCCTGCCATGCCGTGGCGCTGGGCGTCGTCTACTTCTACAATTTCAACTCGCTGCGCCGGACCACGGGCGTGGGAGCGCGTATTTTCCGCTTCTCGCTGCTGGTGCTGGGGCTGGCCTTTCTGGAGCACGCCGTCATTTTCGTCTACCTGTACAACCGCGGCGGCGCGCCCGAATGGGCCCGCTACCTGCACCACCAGACCTACTACGATTTCGCCCTGCACGCCGTGCTGGCGTTCGCGGCCATGGCGATGTGGAGTGAGAGCCAGATCGACCGCATCCGGGAGCTCAGCGCCGAGGTGGACCACCTGCGCCGGGAGAACACGCAGACTTTCGACCTGGACCGGCTCACGGGGCTGTTGAACCAGGCCGCGCTGAACCGCCGCGTGGAGGACGCCACGCCGTTCGAGGGCATGGCGGCGGTCTGCGACATGGATAATTTCAAGGACATCAACGACGGCTACGGCCACCTGGTGGGCGACGAAATCCTGCGCAACATCGGGAACCTGCTGAAGTCCTCGATCCGCCACGAAGACGAGGCGTATCGCTGGGGCGGAGACGAATTCGTGATCCTGTTCCACGGCCAGCGCGGGGACGTGGCGCGCAAACGCATGGCCGACCTGGAGGCGCGGCTGAGGGATTTCCGGGTGCGCGGCTTCGGCGCGCTGCCGATCTCGTTCAGCTGGGGAATCGCCGACGCCCGCGCCCGCATCCTGCGCGAGGCGCTGGACGAAGCCGATAAGAACATGTATACGCTCAAACGGGCGCGCGCCGCGGAACGGCTGAGCAGCTGATCGGGAAGGGTGACCGGCGCCCGAGGGCCTTCCGCCGGCGCGATGTGCGGAGCCGTACGCCGGCGGGCCTGGGGCGAACCGCGGCTTGGTTGCTGGCGTATTGACCGGCCGGGGTTTTCGCGCGAATCTTGAAATGGACGTGCAAATACAAGAATGCCAGTCCGATCGGATGACCCCGCGGAGCCGCAACGTCCGTTCCGCGTAGACGTACAACTTCACGATCTTCTGGTCAGATCTCCACGCACGCCTCTGCTGCCGGCGGCGCGGCAACCGCTGACGCTCCCCGTCCCGGTGTACCCGTCGCACCCCGAACTGCTCAGCCGCCCCGACCCAGGGTGTATTCCGGAGCGGCGCGAATGGACCGCACCTTTGATCTATCGCGCCATGCGCGGGTGGCTGTTCCCGTATCTCCGCTCGCGCCTCGCGCCCGGCGATTTTCACCCGATCGTCGCGTACCTGTTTACCGAGTGGAAGTGCAACCTCGACTGCCATTACTGCTGGGCCTTCGACAACCGCGTCAAGGGAATGACGGAAGACGTGGCGCGCCGCGCCATCGACTGGCTGCACGACAGCGGCTGCCGCGTGCTGGCGCTCATGGGCGGCGAGCCTCTGCTGCGGCCCCAGTTCGTCCACAAGGTGGTCTATTACGCCGCCAGCAAAGGCTTCTGGATCTATGTGCCGACCAATGGCCGGCTCCTGCGGCCGGAAGTCATCGACCGCCTGGGCGACGCCGGCGTGGCGGTTTTCAACCTGGCCGTGGATGCGGTGGAAGAGAAGCCGGGCCTGCCCAAAGCCCTCAACCCCATCCGCCGGCATTTCGATCACCTGGTGAAACGGCAGTACCGCTACGGGTACGCGGTGTTCCTCAATATCAATGTCTGCCGCAATAATCTGGAAGACGTCCGCGAACTCACGGAGATCGCACGGCAGAACTGCATCGCGACGGACTATCACCTCAACGAAACCCCGATGATCGAGCCTGAACATTTCGACCATCCCACCGGGAACGTCACCTTCATTCGCCCGGAGGATTGGCCGCAGGTGGACGGACTGGTCGACTGGCTCATCGGGAAGAACCGGTCGGGCTACAAGATGGTGAACTCCGTGCAGCGGCTGAACGATATGCGCGATTTCATGCGGGGCAAACTGCAGGAATGGAGCTGCCGGGCGGGCCATAATAACGTGATTGTGCGGGTAGACGGCACGCTGGCGCCGTGTTTTCCGATGTATTCCGCCACTTACGACTGGGGTTTCGTGGGGAACCACCGTTTCGAGAAGGCGCAGCTCCAGGAGATGAAGAAGGGCTGCGAACCGCACTGCTTTTCCACCCTGAACCACAACCTGGCGTACTGCTACGATGCCATGCGGGTCGTCAAGTGGATGGCGCGGCAGGCGGCGCGGGGTTTCCAGGGGGCCTCGGGAAGTTTCGAGTAGTACCATCGAATTTGGTCCTCGTTCAGAACGTTTCCAAGCTGTACCGTTTGTACAAAGTCCCGGCGGACCGTTTGCGGGAAATGCTGCCTGGGGCGCCCTGCCTCCACAGCGATTTCTGGGCTCTCCGGGACATCAGCTTCGCCGTGGAACGGGGCGAGACGCTGGGGCTGGTGGGGCCGAACGGCTGCGGCAAGAGCACGCTGCTCCAGATTGTCTGCGGGATCTTGCAGCCCACCACGGGTCGCGTGGCGACCCGCGGGCGCATCGCCGCCCTGCTGGAGCTCGGGGCCGGTTTCAACCCGGAGTTCAGCGGGCGCGAAAACGTGTACCTGAACGGCGAGATTATGGGGCTCAGCCGGGCCGAGATCGAAAAGGCCATGCCCTCTATCGAGGCCTTCGCGGAAATCGGCGCGTTCATGGAGCGGCCCGTCAAAGAGTATTCCAGCGGGATGTACGTCCGGCTGGCCTTCTCCACCGCGATCCACGTGGATCCCGAAATCCTGGTGG
Source organism: Terriglobia bacterium (assembly GCA_020073115.1). Lineage (GTDB taxonomy): Bacteria > Acidobacteriota > Terriglobia > Bryobacterales > Bryobacteraceae > BOG-224. The sequence continues at coordinate 774 of JAIQFU010000267.1, read as the reverse complement.
TGGACGAGGCCCTGGCGGTGGGCGACGCCGTCTTCGCCAACCGCTGCGTACGCAAATTCGAGGAACTCCGCGAGCGCAAGGTAACGGTGCTGTTCGTGTCGCACGACCTGGGGCTGGTGAAGCAGCTTTCCGACCGCGCCATTCTGCTGCTGAACGGACGGATCGAGGCGCAGGGCTCCCCCAATGACGTCATCAACCGTTACATCGGGCTGGTTCTGGCGAAGCAGGAGGCGCAGAAGACCGACGGCCGGCTGCGGGCGAGTTTCCGGCACGGCGATGGAACCAGCGAGATCCTCGCCATCGAGATCCTCAACCAGCGCGGTGAGGCCGTGACCACGGTAGCTGCCGGCGAGCCGGTGACGGTGCGGGTGCGCTCGCGCTTTCACCGGGCGAAGTCGGACCCGATGGTGGGGATTCTCATCCGCACCCGGATCGGCATGGACGTGTACGGCACCAACACGCGGATCGAGCGCATCCCGTTGGGCGATCTCCAGCCGGGCGACGAGTTGGAAGTCGATTTTCACCTGGAATGCTGGCTCACCCCGCAGCAATACACCCTTACCGTGGCGACCCAGGACGCCGACGGCTCCAGTCACGACTGGCTGGACGACGCCATCGCGTTTGAAGTGGTGGACACGCGCGCAGCGGCCGGCGTGGCGAACCTGAGGGCCCAGGTAGCATGGCGCGTATCGCGGTAAAAGTTCATCCTCGAGCGAAGCGCACCGCCGTGACGGGCCGTTACGGCGAGGCATGGAAGCTGGACCTGGCGGCCCC
>JAIQFU010000266.1 GCA_020073115.1 Terriglobia bacterium | reverse complement strand
GCGCCCATCTGGAGCGCTATGGCGAGCGCACTGATCCGTTTATCCACATTGTCCTCTCCAAGCGCCTGCGCGCCGAGCACCAGGCGCTCGGCCAGGTGGTGCGTGACGCGCTCGGCCAACCGGCGGGTGTTGACGAAGACCAGCGTGGTGCGGTTCTCGCGAATCAGCCCCGCCAGGCGGTCGTAGATCTCGCCCCACATTTCGTTGCTGGCCACGGGGCCCAGCTCGTCGCGGGGGACTTCGACGGCGATCTCCATGCCGCGGCGGTGGCCGACGTCGATGATGCGCGCGGAGTCGCTCAGGAACGCGGCCACGTCCTCGATGGGCTTGACGGTGGCGGAGAGGCCGATGCGCTGCGGTTTGGCGCAGCCGTTCTGTTCCACCAGCCGGTCGAGGCGGGCCAGGCTCAGAGCCAGGTGCGAGCCGCGCTTGTCGTCGGCCACGGCGTGGATCTCATCCACGATCAGGACCCGCGCCGAGGCCAGCATCTGCCGCGGCCGGGCGGCGGTGAGCATGATGTAGAGCGACTCGGGCGTGGTGACCAGGATGTGGGGCCGGTCGCGATTCATAGCCTGGCGCTCCGATTGCGGCGTATCGCCGGTGCGCAGGGCGGCGCGGATGGGCGCCAGCGGGACGCCGCGCTTGCGGGCCAGCGCCAGGATCTCCGCCAGTGGCTGTTCCAGGTTCTTGTGAACGTCATTGCTCAGCGCCTTCAGGGGGGAAACGTAGACCACGGCAGTCTGGTCCGGCAGGGGACCGAGGCGCGCCCGGCGCACCAGGGAGTCGATAGCGAGGAGGAACGCGGCGAGAGTTTTGCCGGATCCGGTAGGCGCCGAAATAAGGACGTCCCGGCCGGCCCGGATCTCCGGCCAGCCCTGGAGTTGAGGCTCGGTAGGCTTGCCGAACCGGCCCTCAAACCATTCGGCCACCAGGGGATCGAATTGGTCTAGCACCTGATACCATTCTACGGCGCGCTCCGGGCGAGGCATGCTCCACCCCTGCCGGTCGCGTCCGTTGTGCAATTCTGCCGGGGCAGGCCGGGAGCGGCGGCGGAACGGGTTTTTGCTACAATCGGAGTGAAATACTTATTTTTGCGAGGTTTCGCCACATGGCACAGGACCAGGACCTCTCCCGCCGTGATTTCGTTAAAACCGCAGGAGCCGTAACCGCCGCCGCAGCAGTGATTTCCGCTCCCGCTATCCATACAGCAAGGGCCGCTGATGAGCCGGTACGGTACGGCATCATCGGCACCGGCAGCCGCGGCACCTACCTGATGAAACATCTGAAGGATATTTCGTCCGGTCAATGCGTCGCGCTCTGCGACATCCAGCCGGACATGCTCAAGAACGGCGTGACCACCAGTTGGAACAATCCGCGCACGTACACGGACTATCGCCAACTCCTCGAACAGAAGGATATCGAGGCGGTGTTCGTGACCACGCCGCTTTTCGTGCACTACCCGATCACCCACGACGCGCTTCAGGCCGGCAAGCACGTCTTTTGCGAGAAGTGCCTGGTTTTCAAGCCGGAGGAAGTGCACGCCCTGCGCGCGGACGCCGCGGCGCATCCCAAGCAGATCCTGCAAACGGGGCTGCAGCGCCGGTACAGCTACTTCTATAAGACCGTGAAGAAGATGATCGACGCCGGCGTGCTCGGCGACGTCAAATTCATGCACGCCCAGTGGCACCGTAACATGATCAACAAGCCCGCCCGGCTGTGGACCATGAAGCCCAACGGCGAGAAGAACATCAATAACTGGCGGATCTACCGTTCCATGTCCGGCGGACTGACCGCGGAGCTGACCTCGCACCAGGTGGACGTGGCCGACTGGATGTTCGGCTCTTCGCCGGAGTTCGTCATGGGCTTCGGCAGCCTTGACACACTCAAGGACGGACGCGATATTTACGACAACGTCCAGTTGATCTACCGGTACCCCGGGGGGAAGCAACTGACGTATTCGGCGGTCAGCACGAGCCAGTTCCTGCCGTACTTCGACGCCCAGCGGCCGGAGATGGGGGAGTGCATCATGGGCAGCGACGGCGCGGTCGAGATCACCCTGGGGGACGGCCCCAACAACTACACGCCGCGGGGAAGCAGTTGCATCGCGTGGTGGTACCGCGAGCCGCCCAAGGAGAAGACCGTCACCGACGCTAAGAAGAAGCCGGAGCCATTCGTCGCCGGCGCCACGATGGTGGCTACGGGCGGCGCGGTGAGGCCCATCCCGATCATGACGGACGACCTCGCGTTCGGCAAGAGCGACAGCTTCCTCTCCCGCGAGGCGAAGTTCGCGCGCCGCTGGCTTACGGCGAAGGGCATCCTGGAGCAGGATGACCCGGCCAACGCGGTGGACGTGGAGCTGGACAGCTTCTTCAAGAACTGCCGCGACAGCAGGAAGCCCCTGGCGAACCTGGAAGTCGGCATGCAGGACGCCGTGGCCGTGATCCTCTCCAACATCGCCATGGACGAAGGCCGCAAGGTCTACTTCAACGAGATCGAGAAGATGGGCCTCGGCCCGCAGACGAAACCCACCTAAGAGATCCTCAACCTGGGGAAAACAAGGGGGAGTCCGCTACGGCGGCTCCCCCTTCGTGTTTAGCTTCCGCCGGGCCGAAGCCCGGGTCAATCACGACCGGAAGAGCACGTCTTCGCGCTTGAAGATGCGGACGGCGAAGAAGAACGCCACGCCCGCGTAGAAAAGGTTCGAGGCGAACGGCAACAGGAAAGACGCGGCGGTGTACTCGCCGTTGAAAATCGATTTGATCAGCTGCGAAACGTTGAAGACCGGCAGCATCATCAGCCGCGGATCGCCTTCGACGCCGGGGAGCATGCCCATAATCGCCGGGAAGACCACCAGCATGATCAGCGGCGTGAGGTAACTCTGGCCTTCCTTGAAGCTCTTGGCGAAGAGCGAAATGGTGATCATGACGGCGGCGGCGGTGATCGCGGTGGGGGCCACGGCCACCAGCACCAGGGACACGGTTTTGGGATCGAGCTTCACGACGGCCAGCAGCCTTGTGGCTTCGGGACCCATCAACCCGGAGCGAAAGCTGTAGGCAAGGCTGAGGACATTCAGCAGGGCGGTCAGAAATGAGGCGGTGCTGGCGGCCAGGATCTTGCCGAGCACGATCTCGTTTCTGCCGGCGGGAGAGCTCAGCAGGATTTCGAGCGTGCGCCGCTCCTTTTCGCCGGCAGTCATGTCGATGGCCGGGTACATACAGCCGGAAAACATCAGCAGGATGACAATGTAGCCGATCACCCCTCCCATGACGGTCTTGGCCATCTTGCCTCTGGGCGCCACGTCCACGCGCTCCACGCTGAACGGCTGGAGAACGCCGGCGGGGACTCCCGAGCCGGCCAGGGCCTCGCGGACCATTCGGGATTTGACTCCGTCGAGCACCACGGCCAGCTTATCGGCGGAAACCCGCGACCCCTGGCGCGAAGCGTCCACCAGCAGGCGCACTACTGGCTCGCCTTTCTCCGACCGCGCCTCCACGACCGCGGCGGCGGCTTTCTTCTGTTCCACGGCGGCCCGCGGGTCGGCGGCGTGCGTCAGTTTGAATCCCGCGGCGGCGAGCGCCTGTTCCAGACCGGGCATGGCGAGAGGGCCGCCTACCGCCACGGTCATCGCCTCCTGCTCGGCCTGTTTCTGGCCGGAAGACGTGAAGAAATTGACCACGCCGAGCAGCACGGGGATGGCGAGGATCGGCGCCACCACCATGCTGATCAGCGTGCGCCGGTCCCGAACCATTTCCAGCATTTCTTTGCGCCACATCGTGAAAACGGCCGCGGGTTTCATGCGGTGGCCTCCTTGCGCAAGTCGGCGAATCCGAGCAGGTCCAGGAAGATCTCGCGCAGCCGCGTTTTCCCGGTGGCGGCGCGCAACTCGTCCATCGTGCCGGTGGCCCGCACCTTGCCTTCATGCACGACCACGATGCGGTCGCAGAGGTACTCGGCCTCTTCCATGACGTGCGTCGAAAAAACGATGCACTTGCCCTGATTGCGCGCCTCCAGGATGAAGTTCTCGATCAGGCGGGCGGTGGGGACGTCGAGGCCGTAGCTGGGCTCGTCGAGAATGAGGACCGGCGGGTCGTGGACGATGGTGCGGCCGATGGCGGCGCGCTGCCGCATCCCGGTGGAGAGCTTGTCCGCGCGGGTATCGGCATAAGATTGCATCCCGAGCATTTCGATGAGTTCGGCGACGCGGCTCTTCAGCGCGGCCGGCCGCATGCCGCCGAGGCGGCCGAAGAAGGTGAGGATCTCGCGGGGCGTCAAGCGGCCGTACAGTCCCATGTCGCCGGAGAGGAAGCCGATCTTCGAGCGGACGAGCGCGGGGTCCCGGACAATATCGTGTCCCGCCACCACGGCCGTGCCTTCGGTGGGCCTGAGGACGGTGGCGAGCAGCCGCAGGGTGGTGGTTTGGGCGCACCTCAAACGAAACGTGGTCCAGGGCGCGAACGGCGCCGCGCTTCCTGTCGGTGAAGATCTTGGTCAGCCCGTCGGCCCGAATCATACGGCTAGATCCGCTTGGGACAGGCTAGCACAACGCGCCGGGGCGGCTTCAGTGGGGGGACGCCCTCGTTCGCGCGGATTCGGGGGACCCGCTGCGGACGGGGGCGTCCGCCCCACATCTCGTCACATTACCGCCGCGCTTCGTATACGATATGGAACGGCGTTTCGGCGGCGCGGTGGAAGCGGGTGAAGCCGCCGGCCGTCACTACTTCCCGCATGCGCGCCTCGCCCGCCTGGGCGCCCAGGGCCAACCCGACTTCCTGCGCTTGGGAGGCCAGGGTGCAGATGAGAGTCGAAGCCGAGTAGTAGACGCGGCCGATCGGGTTGAGGTTTTGCTCCGTGTGGTCGTGCGCGTAGGGTTCGACGATCATCCAGACGCCATCGGGGCCGAGGGACTTCGAGACGTGGCGGGCGGCGCCGGTGGGATCCCCCATATCGTGCAGGCAGTCGAAGAAAGCCACGAGGTCGTAGCCTTTCCCGGGATAACCTTTGGCGGTGGCGATCTCGAATGTCACGCGGCCTGACACGCCGGCTTCCTGCGCCGCGCGGCGCGCATGCTCGATCGATCCGGAATGGTAGTCGTAGCCCACGAAACGGGAGTGCGGATAGGCCTGCGCCATGATGATGGTCGAGGCGCCGTGGCCGCAACCGATGTCCGCCACCGAGGCGCCGCGATTCAGCCGGGCTTCGACGCCGGCGAGCGCCGGGATCCATTCCGGCACGAGATGAGCCAGGTAATTGGGGCGGAAGAAGCGCTCCGTTCCTTCGAACAGATCGGGGTTGTGCTCGTGCCAGCCGAGGCCCTTCCCCGTGCGGAATGCTTCCAGAATCTTGGATTCGTCCCGGATCACCGAGCTGATGATCTGGTATGCGCCGGGCAGGTAGGCCGGGCTATCCACGACGGCCAGGGCCAGGGCCTGCTCGGCAGGCAGGGTGTACCGGCCGGTGGACGAATCGTACTCGACGTAGCCGCCGGCGGCCTGGGCGGCGAGCCATTCGCGCACGCACCGCTCGGACGTTTGCGTGCGTTCGGCGAGTTCCGCCGCGGTCAGCGGCCCGGCGCCGGCCATGGCCTTGTACAGCCCCAGCTTCTCACCGATAATCACCAGGGCGGTGGTAAAGCCGCCGCCCATATCGGCGATGGCCTTCTCCATGAACGCGTTCAATTTCCCTTCGTCAAGTGGCTGCTGTGCAGTGGCAGGCATGGCCCCCCCTCCTCGTGCGGACAATGCTACGACTGTTCGCGCCGCCACTCAATAGAGCAAGTGGTCGGTACTGTGAAGAATCATCCCGCCATGCCTTAGAATGGACAGGACTGCGAGAGGTAACGCAATGTGGCGGGATATTTGCGTGGGCGTGCGGGCGCTACTCCGCAATCGCTCGTTCACGGCCGCGGCCGTGCTGACGCTGGCGCTCGGCGTGGGCGCCAATACGGCGATTTTCAGCGTGATCGACGAGGTCCTGCTGCGCCCCTTCCCGCTGCCCGATCCCGGGCAGATGGCGCAAGTTTACACTTTCAACCGCAAGACAGCCGCCTTTGTTTCCAGCTCCTATCCGGATTACGAGGACTTTCGCCGCCGCTCGCATTCGTTTCAGCAGCTTGCGGCTTATGTGCGGCTGCCCCTGAATGTGACCTTCGGCGGCCACACGGAAAGAATCACGGTAGAGGGGGTAACGGACAACTATTTCGCCATGCTGGGACTTCCGCCCGTGGCGGGCCGTACCTTGGGGAGCGAAGACGAGCCGTCCGGCCTCCCGGTGGCGATGATCGGCGAGAGCCTCTGGCGGCGGCGCTTCGGGCGGGACCCCGCCCTGCCGGGCAGGGCGGTCACGATCGAGGGCCGCCCGTTCACGATCGCCGGAGTGGTTCCGGAACGCTACCGCGGCGTGAACCTGAACTGGAACGAGCCGCCCGAGATCTGGATTCCGCTGCACGCCTCCGCGCTGGTCGTGCCCGGTTTTCAGGCGGCGGACATTTTTCGCCGCCGGTTGCCGTGGCTGGTCCTTACCGGGCGGCTGCGGCCCGGCGTCACGGCGGGCCGCGCGGAGGCGGAGCTGGCAGCCGTCGCCGCGGCCATGGCGCAGGAGCAGCCCGCTACAAACCGCGATCTGACCGTGAAGGCCTTTCCTCTCAGCCGTTCGAAATTCTGGCCGTCGTATCGCGATTCCCTCACGCGCTCGCTCGCCGTATTCGCGGCGGCGGCGGGGCTGGTACTGTTAATGGCCTGCGCCAATATCTCCAATCTCCTGCTGCAGCGCGGGTTGGAGCGCCGCCGGGAGTTCGCCATCCGGCTGGCCGTGGGGGCCGGCAGAGGCGCGCTGGCCCGCCAGTTGATGGTGGAGAATCTGCTGCTGGCGATTCCCGGTTTTGGCTGCGCGCTGCTGGTGGCGCCCGGGCTGGAGCGGCTCTTGCTGCGCTTCCCCGGCGCTCTCGGGGTCACGCTGGCGCTCCAATTACGGCTGGAAGGCCGTGTCCTTCTGTTCTCGCTGGCGCTTTCGGCGGGCGCCGCTGTGCTCTTCGGCCTCATTCCGGCGTTGCAGGCGATCCGGCCCGCGATCTGGCCCGCCCTGAAGAGTTCCGGCGGCGGCCCGCCGGGGCTCGGCCGAAACTGGATGCGGAGCGCGCTGGTGGCGGTACAGGTCGGATTTTCGGCGGTATTGCTGGTGGGGGGCGGCCTGTTTGCCCGCAGCCTGCTCCAATCGTATGCCGTGGATACGGGCTTCCGCGGGGATGGCATAGCCATCGCGGAGTTCGGTTTTCCGGTGTCCGCCTCCGCGGAGCGGGTGCGCGGTTTTCGAAAGGCCGTGCTGGAGAGGGCCGCGGCCTTCCCCGGGGTCCAATCCGCCACGCTGGCGAATGCTCCCCTGCTGAGCGCCGTCCACACCACCTACGAGGTTTCGAACGGAGCGGCGGAGACCGCCGCGAATGGCGACCTGGTAGGGCCTGACTTTCTGCGGACCATGGGGATTCCGCTCCTTGGCGGCCGGGAGTTCACCATGCGCGATGACGACCAGGGCCCGCGGGTCGTGGTGGTCAATCAGACCCTGGCGGTGCGGCTTTGGCACGGAGGGGAGGCAACCGGCCAGAGCATCCGAGTGCGGCAGGGCGCGGGGGCGGCATTTCCCGCCCAGGTTATCGGCGTGGCGCGTGATAGCAAGTACCATTCGGTGTGGGAACGGCCGGAGCCTCATTTTTATTTGCCGCTCCTGCAAAGCCGGGGATCCGGGAGCCATCTGCTCGTGCGGGGCCACGGGCGCCCGGAGGAACTGCTCGATCCGATCCGGAAGCAGTGGGATGCCGTGGCTCCCGGCGCGCCGCTTCTGGGGATCGGCGGAGGCCGAGACGCCCTGAACCGTTCGCTTGGCCCACAACGCGCCGCGGCCGCTCTGCTGGGAGGCTTCGCCCTGCTGGCGGTTCTGCTGGCGTCCATCGGCCTCTACAGCGTGATGGCTCATTCGGTGGCCGGGCGGACGCGCGAGATCGGCATTCGCGTGGCGGTGGGAGCAAGTCCCGAAACGATCGTGCGCGAGATTGTGGCAGACGCCGCGCGGCTGGCGGCGGTGGGGCTGATTGCCGGCGCGGCCGGCGCGTTGGCCGCGGGACGGCTCATCGCATCCCAGCTCAACGGGGTATCGACGCACGATCCCGGGACATTTTGCGCCGTGGCGGCCCTGCTTGCGGCCGTCTCCCTGGCTGCCGCGTGGATCCCGGCGCGCCGGGCCGCGCGCGTGGACCCCGCGGTTGCATTACGCTGCGAGTAACGCCTGGACGTGCGCGGCCGAGGCGCGGGCCAGGAGTTCCAGATTGTAGCCGCCTTCCAGGACCGAAATGATGCGCCCGCCGGCATGGCGGTCCGCGATTTCCATCACCGCGCGGGTGAGATCGGTGAAGTCCGCATCGGTGAGGGTGAACCGGCCGAGCAGGTCGCCCGCACCCGAATCGAAGCCGGCCGATAGGAGAACCAGGTCGGGACGAAAGCGGTTTGCGGCGGGGATGAGCCCGTTGCGGAGGGCGTCGAAGATTTCCGCGCGGCCGGACCCCGCGGGGAGGGGGACGTTCAACGTTGAGCCTTCGCCCGGCCCCGCACCGGTCTCGTCCGCGCGCCCGGTACCCGGGTACAGCGGCCACTGGTGCGTGCTGAAGTAGAAGACGCTCCCATCGGAATAGAAGGTGTCCTGCGTCCCATTGCCGTGGTGGACGTCCCAATCGACGATGAGGACGCGTGCCAACCCGTGTTTCCGCTGGGCATAGCGGGCGGCCAACGCGACCGTGTTGAAGATGCAGAAGCCCATTCCCCGAGCGGCGGACGCATGGTGTCCGGGAGGACGGACCGCGCAGAATGCGTTGCGGATCTTACCTTCGACCACCGCGTCCACGGCATTGAGCGCGCCGCCCACCGCGTGCGCCGCCGCATCCCAGGAACCGGGACCGATGTCTGTGTCGCCCGTGCTCAGGTAGGGGCGGCCGGAAGCAAGATCGCGCCTGACGGCGGCCAGGTATTCGGGGGTATGGCAGAGAAGCAGTTCATCGTCCGTGGCAGGGCGGCTGGCGAGGGGGGCGAGGCGGTCGAGCAGACCGGCTTCCCGCAACCCGCGAAGCACGGCGTCGAAACGCTCCGGGCGCTCGGGATGCTCGCGCCCGGCGAGGTGCTGGCGGAAGATCGGGTCGGCAAGGAGGCCAGTGGCCATTCGAACATCATACCGAGTACCGCCGGTGGTCGGTTTGAATTGAGCAGAGGCCAAAACAACCGGTGGCAAAAACCGACCACCGGCGGTACTACACCCCGCGGCGGTTGCCGTAGAGGTCTACGTGGAGGCGGGGGCTGAAGCGGAAGGCTTCTTCTTTGCAGATTTCCGCCAGCCAGACGGAGCGCTCGCGCAGAAGGACTGGATCCGTGCCTTCGGGCATCAGGATTACGCGCCGCGGATCGGCGTGCAGGGACGCTAACAGCGCGCGCGCCTCCTCCACGTCCTCCGGTTTTTCGATCACGAACTTGAGCTGGTAATCGTAGCGGCCCATCAACTCCAGGAGCACGTCGGTCTGAATGCGCAGGCGGTCGTGCTGCGCCGCCCAGGGGCCTTGGGGCGTGGAGTTGGAAAGCTTGGGGCTGATGCTCATCAGATCGCAAGCCACGGGCTTGAAAACCGTCCCGGCGGTCTCGATGGTGATGTGCAGGCCAAGCTCGCGCAGAAGGTGGGTCAGCGGGAGGATCTCGGGAGCGATCATCGGCTCCCCGCCGGTCACCACCACGTACCGCGCGGGATGCGCCTTCAGTTCGTCCACGATCTGGCCGGGCGAGAGTTCCGTGCCTTCGGGGTCCCAGGAGGCGTAGGGCGTATCGCACCACGCGCAACGCAGGTTGCAGCCGCTGGCGCGGATGAAGAACGAGGGCACGCCCACCAGCGAGCCTTCGCCCTGGATGGAATAGAACAGCTCAGCGATCTTCAATTCCGGCCTCTGAAAAGCCCTTGGCGCGCAGCAGGCATGCGTCGCACCGGCCGCAGGGGCGGCCATCGGGCCCCGGATCGTAACAACTGTGGGTCATTCCGAATGGAACACCGAGTTCGCGGCCGAGTTGGACGATCTGCGCCTTGGTGAGCGCGATCAGCGGGGTGTGGATCTTCAGGCGAGTTCGGCCCTCCACCCCCGCTTTCGTGGCCAGGTTGGCCATGCGCTCGTAGGCAGCGATGTACTCGGGGCGGCAATCCGGATACCCGGAGTAATCGAGCGCGTTCACCCCGATGAAGATGTCGGAGCTTGCGAGCACTTCGGCCCAGGCCAGCGCGAACGACAGGAAAATGGTGTTGCGGGCCGGCACGTAGGTGATGGGGATTCCGTTGCCCATAGCCGCGGCGTCGCGGCCCTTGGGCACGGCGATATCGGCGGTCAGCGCCGAGCCGCCGAAGGCGTCCAGGCCGATGCGCGCCACCATGTGTTTCTCCACCCCTACGGCCGCCGCCACCCGCGCCGCCGCCTCCAGTTCGAACTTATGCCGCTGCCCGTAGTCGAACGAGAGGGCGTAACAGGCGTACCCGTCGCGCCGCGCCAGGGCCAGGCAGGTGGAGGAATCCAGCCCGCCGCTCAGCAGGCAGACGGCTTTGGGGGACGAAGACATGGGCTCTGCTTCAATTGTAGAGCGGTTCCATTAGCGGACCCGGCGCCAGCTATATCCCGGCCCGGCGCGCGCTGGCGGTGGACCCCGCGGTAGCCCTGCGGCATGAATGACGGCGGTACAGTGGTCCTGTGCGCATTCGTTTCCTCACTTCCACGCCTCTCGACATCCGGCGCGGCAGCGGGACATTCGTCGGGATTCAGGTGCTGGCTAAAGCCTTACGCACCCTCGGCCATAGCTTGGAGTTCGAGGCGCCGCGCGTGCACCTGCCGATCTACACGGCCGAGCGGCTGGTTTTCAACCGGGGCTTACGCCGCTCGGCGGGCTTCGATCTCACCGTGGGTTTCGACCTGGACGGCTACCGCATCGCCGAGGGCGACCCATCGCATGTGGCTGCCCTGAAGGGCGTGATCGCCGACGAGGTCCGGTTCGAGCGGGGCCTCACCCGAACCACCATGTCGATACAGGCGCGCCGCGAGGGGCTGCACGCGCGGCGCGCGGCGAGCGTGCTCACCACCAGCCGCTATTCGGCGGACCGCACGCGGGAGTTCTACGGGCTCCCCGCACTGCCGGCGATTGTGCCGGAGCCGATCGAAATCTCCGAGTGGCGGCGGCTGCTGGAACTCCACCCCGCCGCCTCTTCCCGCTTCACCGTGCTCTTCGCCGGCCGGCTGTACCGGAGGAAGCGCGTGGATATGCTGCTGCGCGCCGCGGCGGCGTCGCGCGGCCGGCTCCCGCAGCTCGAGCTGCGGAGCGTGGGCGATGGGCCGTGCGGCGCCCGGTGGCGGCGGCTGGCGCGCGAACTGCGGCTGGAGAACACCGTCGCCTGGCTCGGCGATGTTCCGCGCACGGCGCTTGCCGCCGAGTACAACCGCGCGGACCTGTTTTGCCTCCCCAGCGTGCAGGAAGGCTTCGGCATCGTGCTGCTGGAAGCCATGGCTGCGGGGAAACCCATCGTGGCCGCGCGTGCGGCCGCCATCCCGGAGGTGGCTCCGCATGCCGCGCTGGTGGAACCGGAGAGCGCGGAGAACGGTTCCTGGAGGCGGCAACCGGAACGGCCGCACAGCGGTGCGGATCGTAAGACCAGCCCGGCGCCGCTACTTCCAGTTCAGGGTGATGGTGAACGAGACCGGCGATTTGGGGTCCGCGCCGGCGTTCACCACGTAGGTGGTCCGCTCACCGGCATCCGTTTCGGAGCGGACCGACGGCGCGTTGATCGCGGCGGAGCCGTTCGCGGCCCCCTGCCGCACGAGCGTGACCCGGAATTCACGAGCGCCCGGAGTTTCCAGGCTGATTTCGGGCGTCTCGGCCGAGCCGAACTGCTCCACCGCCGCCGTCAGCAGCGCCTGCGGCGTCTTGTTGGCGGACGTCTCCAGTACCGTAAGATTCCCGGCGTCATTCGGCTCGAATCGGAGCTTGACGGTCTCGCCCGGCGCCAGGCTCTGTCCCGAGGACAGCCGCTCGAAGCCGCCGCTCGGGAGTTTGCGCATCACCTGGTACCTCAGGCCGAGGTGCGGGGCGGCGGAAGGCGCGGCGGAAGAGGCGGCCGCGGGAGCTGGCTGCGGAACGAAAGAATACAAGGCGCGCGCCCCGAGTGAAAGGTCGTGGACGGATACGGACGCCGCTGCGGCCGTCACCATTACTGTTTCGGAGGCCCCGGGCAGCACTCCTCCGACCGCGCCCGCCGCGGTCCCGGCGCGAAACTCGGATCGGGCAAAAGTTGGTTGCGGAGTAGGAGGCGGAGGCGGCAAGACGGCGAGCGCAGGGGGCGCCGAGGGAACGGTTTCGACCGGTGGAGGCGTGACCGCAAACCCGGAAATGGCGCCGAGGAACTCCGCGGCGGGAGTGGCCCTCGCCATCTGGGGGGCGGAGGGCGGCGGCGGCAGCTCGGGCGGGCGCGCGGCGGCGGCTTTCCCGGCGCTTTCCGGCTTGAAGACGCGCCGGGCTGAAGCCTGAGTATCCGCTCCCGGGGCGCCGCTGCGCACCTCGATGGTGGTCGGCTCCTTGATCTCCACCACCACCCGCGGCTTTGCCGAGTAACGCGTCTGCCAGGCCACGTAGCCCGCCACCCCGAGGAAGCAGGCCACCGCCGCCAGTCCCACGGCGCGCCCCCAGATCCAGCGCTGGATGCGCTCCGCCCGCGAACAGGGCCTCTCTCCGAGCGCCGCGAGGAGATGGGCGCGGGCGGCGGGATCGCGCAACAAGTCCTGCAGGGATTGCTCGCGGGCCAGGGCGTCGAAGAGTTCCTGATCGTCGAGCGCGGCTTGGAACAGCGCCTGCTGCTCGTCGGACGTGAGCGTGCCGGTGGCGTATCCGCCCAGTAGTTTGTGGATCTCTTCCCGGCTCATCACTTGCGCCGCTCCCAATCGCCGCCCATCAATTCCAGCAGCCGTTTGCGGCAGCGGTGGTCCCAGGTATAGATGGTGTTGATGGCGCGGACGCCCATCATCTTCTGGATTTCCGGAAAGGTCTTTCCCTGCAACTTGAGCCGGATGAGTTCACGGCAGCGGTCTCCCAGTTGAGCGACGGACTCCGCCAGCCGTACCAGCATTTCCTTCCGCTCGAAAGCGTCGGCCGGATTGGAATCCAGGTCCGGGAGGGGGATGTCCGTGACCGAGATCTGGCTGTACTCTCCCCGGCGCGCCGCTTTCCGCCGCAAACTCAAGATCTTAAAGCGAACGATTTGCAGGGAAAGCGGCAGCAGGTCTTCCGGGCGTTCGAGATGCGCGTACTTTTCGTGCAGCAGCATGAGCACCTCCTGCGCCACGTCTTCGGCGGCATCTCTCGCTAAATGAGATGCCGCGAAGTGGACAATCCTTTCCCGTAGCTTGGCCAGGACCTCGTCGCGCTCCACGGGTTCACGAGAATGATAACAGACGAGTACCGCCCCTGGCCGGTTTGCGCTTTTGGAGCCCCCAAAACAACCGGTGGCGCAACCCGCCCCCTGGCGGCGCTTGCCTTGCTAGAATTCTCCTGTGGCCCGCGTGCTGATGGTGTCTTCGGAAGCCGCGCCGCTGGCGAAGACGGGCGGCCTGGCGGATGTCGTCGGCTCGCTTCCGCCGGCGCTGCGGGCGCTGGGCGACGAAGCCGCGGTGTGCATCCCGCGCTACGGGTCGATCGCCCTCAAGGGCCTGCGGCGGGTCTACGACGCGCTGCCTGTCTACCTCGGGGTCGACCGCTACGACACTGCGATCTACCAGGCTCCGGAAGAGTACCCGTTTTACCTGCTGGACTGCCCGCCGCTGTTCGACCGCGCGGGGTTCTACGGGGAGTCCGGCCTGGACTACCCGGACAACCATATCCGCTTCGCCGTGTTTTGCCGGGGCGCGCTGGCCGCGGCCCGTTACCTGTTCCGGACGGAAATCCTGCACTGCCACGACTGGCAGTCCGGGCTGGTTCCAGCCTACCTGCGGACCACGTTCTCGCTGGACCCGACCTTCGTGGGGGTGAAGACGCTCTTCACCATCCATAACCTCGGCTACCAGGGGCTCTTCCCGAAAACGATCCTGCCGGAGGCGGCGCTGGACCCGGCTCTGTTTCAGCCCAATGGCCTGGAGTTCTTCGGCAGCGTGAGCTACATCAAGAGCGGGATCGCGCTGGCCGACGCCTTAAACACCGTGAGCCCGACTTATGCGCGGGAGATCCAGACGCCGGAATTCGGCTTCGGCCTGGACGGCATCCTGCGGGCGCGCGCGGGCGTCCTCACCGGGATCCTCAACGGCGTCGATTACCGCGAGTGGAGCCCCGAAACCGATCCATATATCCCCGCGCGCTATTCGGCGGCGGACCTGAGCGGCAAACGCGTGTGCAAGGAGGAGTTGCTGGCCGAGTTCGGGTTGCCGGCGGCGCCCGTGGGCCGTCCCCTGCTGGGCATCGTCTCCCGCTTCACTCGCCAGAAGGGCGCCGACCTGCTGATGGAGGCGATCCGGGATATTCTCGCGCAGGACGTCTACCTGGTGGCGCTCGGGAACGGCGATCCCGAATACGAGGAGGCTTTTCTCGCTTTAGCCGGCTCCTTCCCGGACCGCGTCCGCGTGCGCGTGGGCTTCGATGAAGCGCTGGCCCACCGCATCGAGGCCGGCGCGGATATGTTCCTCATGCCCAGCCATTACGAGCCGTGCGGCCTCAACCAAATTTATAGTTTGAGGTACGGAACGGTTCCGGTAGTGCGCGCCACCGGCGGCCTGGATGATACCATCGAGGAAGGCACGGGATTCAAATTTACGGAGTACTCCGGGGCGGCCTTGCTGGGAGCGGTCCTGGAGGCGGTTCGGACGTTTTCGAACGAACCCGTCTGGCGTGACATGATGCGCCGCGGGATGGCTCGGGATTTTTCCTGGAAAACGTCGGCGGCGGCCTATTCGGCGCTATATCGGGACCTCCTGACGCGGCCCTGAATCCCGCGGCCCGGCCCGTGATTCTAATTACCTAGGAGACGAAATGGCAGGTCAGAACATAGTTACCATCACCGACGCGAGTTTCGACGAGGATGTGCTCCGGTCCGAGGTCCCGGTGCTGGTGGATTTCTGGGCCGAGTGGTGCGGCCCGTGCCGGATGATGGCCCCCACAATCGACACGGTGGCGAAAGAGTACGCCGGCAAAGTGAAAGTCGGGAAATTGGACGTGGACGCCAACGGCAACACGGCCATGCGGTACAACATCCGCGGCATCCCGACCCTGCTGCTCTTCAAAGGCGGGCGCGTCGTGGAGCAGCGCGTCGGCGCCGTGGGGAAATCCGAAGTTCAGAAGATGCTCGATTCCCACGTGGAAGCGCTGAAGTAACCGCCTGCGCTTGGGGCGAGGCATGCCTCGCCAATACATAAATCAGGGGCCGGGCGCGCCCGGCCCATTCACCCCGCTCCTTCATACTCACTTCGTAAGAATCGTCGCAGCCACGTTCATTCCGGGCCGCAGAACAATTCCGCGGGGCAACCGGTCGAAGACAATCTTCACCGGAATCCGCTGCACCACTTTGACAAAATTGCCGGTGGCGTTTTCAGGCGGGAGCAGGCTCGTGCGGGCGCCGGTGGCGCCGGCGATCGAATCCACGCGTCCTTCGATAGTCGCGTCGTACATGTCCACGTGCACCTCCGCCTTCTGGCCGGGGCGCACTTTGGCAAGTTGGGTCTCCTTGAAATTGGCGGTGATCCAGACATCGTGCAGGGGAACGATGGTCATCAGCCCCTGGCCGGGTTGGACGATCTGGCCTACTTCCACGCTTTTCATGCTCACGACGCCGCTGACCGGCGTCCAGCTCGGCGGATCGCTCGCCGGGAAGCTGTCGTCGGACGTGATGACGACGTCGTCTTCCTTGCGCTCGATGCGTGCGCGCTCCTCCTCCGCGTGCTGATGCGGCTTTTCCATAGAATGCTCCAAAAGCTGCGGCCGTTCGGCCGCTCGCTTATTAAACGGCCAGCGAGCCGCAACGGTTCCCGCCCGTTGACGGCCGCCCCCGCGTCATATTGGGTTCCCGCGGGCGAAACGTGAGGAAAGCATGCTGCGAACGGCGATTTTCGGCGCCGGGCACTGGGGCCGGCGGCTGATCGAGTCGGTGCAAGGGCGGAGCGGCAAGATCCGCTTTGTCACAGCGGTAACGCGCGACCCGGCCGGCCAGCGGGCGCTCGCCGACCGCTTCGGCCTCGCCCTCACCGACCGCTATGCCGAT
>JAIQFU010000265.1:10959-18298 GCA_020073115.1 Terriglobia bacterium | reverse complement strand
GCCACGGATGGACACGGATGCACACGGATGAAACCCCAATTCTTTTCGTTGTTCTTATCCGTGTTTATCCGTGTTCATCCGTGGCGAAATTCTGCAATTCGTGGCAGCCTGCTTCCGGCACAAACGGAAAACCCTCCGCAATAATCTGGCGGGGATCTACGGGCGCGCTGTGGATGAATGGCCGGAGGCGGGTTTGCGGGCGGAGCAGATTCCGCTGGAGGGGTTCGTGGAAATGTTCGAAAGGGTTGTCAATTGGCCACGGATGAACACGGATGCACACGGATGAAACCCCAATTCTTTTCGTTCTTATCCGTGTTTATCCGTGTTCATCCGTGGCTAAACACTCTTCAAGTAGCGCTCCCGTGAAACCCGGATTAGCGCCTTGGTCTCGTCTGGGCCGCGCCAGCCGCGCATCTCCGTGCGTTTGCCTTCCAGTTCTTTGTAGATGGCGAAAAAGTGCTCGATTTCGCGCAAATTGTGCGGGAAAACCTCCCCAATTGCACGAATCTGGTCGAAACGGGGATTGCGGTTGGGGACAGCCAGGACCTTCTGGTCCGGCTCGGCCTGGTCCATCATGTCCAAAAACCCCACAGGGCGCACATACATGAGCGTGCCGGGGTAGCTGGGCTCGTCCACCAGGGTCAGGATATCGAGAGGATCCCCGTCCTCGGCCAGGGTGCCGGGAATAAACCCGTAATCGCCGGGGTAATGCACGGCCGAATAGAGTGCGCGGTCCAGGCGGAAGACGCCCAGGGCGCCGTCGTATTCGTATTTGTTGCTGGAGTTTTTGGGGATTTCGACAATGGCGCGGACGACCTCAGGGCAGTCCGGCCCGGGATCAATGTCGTAGAGTCTGCCGGCCACGATAGTATCTTACACGGCGCGGGCGCGGGTGGCGCTCCTTTCGCGGCCAGAACTCGCGGGCCACGTTGGCGCCGACGTCCGCGCCGAGTCCGATACCGCCGCTGGCGAGGCCGGCGCCGACGCCTGCCGTGCTGGCCGGCTGCCACACGCGCGAGAGCATCCCGGCGCCGAGGTTGCCCGAGAGGCGGCTCAGGGCGACGGTGCGGCCGGGCTTGTTGGCGCGAGGCACGAGGAACGTGCTTTTGACGGCGTACCGCACCCGCGGCCAGGTCCCTTGCAGATGGGAGCGCCGGTAGCGCAGGTCCTCATGCCGCAGGGCGGCCACGCCGAACTGGATGGACTCCTTCGCCACGTGCTGCCCCAGGTGCGACCCGAAGCGCTTGACGTAGCCAAGGGGGCCGCGTCCCCATTCGTGGGGGGAGTTGCGAAGCTGGCCCACGCCCGCGGAAACAGCCGAGCCGGCCAGCGCCCGCCGCCCCACGGCCCGGTGGCGCAGTTCGCGCGGACCCGTCGCGGCGCAGGCCAGCGATACGGCGCAGGCGAGGATGGCCGCGGCCCGCATGGCGCTACTCCGCGATCTGCAGTTCCTCGACCACGGCGCGGTCGCCATGGATGCGCGCCCTGATCGCGGCCCTGGGTTTGATTCCGGGACCGAAGCCGTTGAGCATTTTGCGCCCAGCGGCGTGGCCCTGCACGGCCTCGACGGCCATGGAGTTGCCGCCCTCGTCAAGGTCCAGAAACCGGCCGTTGTCCATCAGCAGGGCGAATCCCCGGGTGTTGCCGGTAATGGCGCAGGTGGGATCGTCCTGCCGGGTGCGCAGATCGGGGACCTGGTGGACGAGGATGTCGGCGCGCTCGGCGTCGGCGGTCCGCTGGTCCACCGTGATGCCTTGGGCGGAGAGGCTCGCGGAGGCGTTTTGGCCGCTGGGGCCGCCGCCGGAGCCAACCACCGGTTGCGGCGTCTTCTTGAGATTCGATGCGGAGCGATTCCGGCAGCCGGCGTCCACGAGGACGCCCCGGAGGACGATCGGATTGGGCGGGACCGCATCCTCCGAGCCCATCCGTCCGCGATCGAGCGTCTGGGTCTCGTCTTGCGTGCGCGTCTGGCCGCGGTAGCGCACCATATTCTGTTTGTCGGTCGATTGCGCCGAGGCGGCGAGGGCCAGGGTGGACAGCAAAGCGGCGGCGCGAAGCGTATCTCTCATAACACCTTCCACTGCCGGCGGGACCGGCCATTATTAGATGTGCAATTGACGGACCGGATGGAAGGAGGTTGGCCACCCGCCACGGTATGATAAGGGCGACGCCTTCTTCGACCGTATGGACCCACCGCCTAAGCGCCGCAAACTGCCTCCGTGGCTTCCGCAAGCGGTGGGCGGGGCTGTTTCTGTGGCGTGCCTGGTCTGGGTCCTGCACGGGTACCCCATCCGGGAGGAGTTGATCCCCGCCATCCGCGATCTGGACTGGAAATGGGTAGGGGTGGCGGTGGCGGCCAACCTGGCTACGTACGTGGTCCACGCATGGCGCTGGAACGTGCTGCTGGAACCCGTGATCCGGCTGCGGCTGTGGCCCACGGTCCATGCAGTCTACGTGGGCCTGTTCGCCGACACCGTGCTTCCCCTGCGGGTGGGCGAGCTGATCCGCTGTTACCTGCTGGCGCACTGGAGCGACCTGCGCATTTCGCTGTCTTTCGCCTCGGCGGCGGTGGAACGGCTCATCGACGGCCTCTGGATGGTGGCCGCCTTCCTGCTGACCCTGGCCTTCGTCAGAGGCATCCCGAAGGACCTCACGCTTCTGGTGGAGGGCTTGGGAGCGCTGCTGATCATCGGCGGCGTCCTCCTGGTCTGGATCGTGTTTCACAAGCGGCACGTGCACAGCATTATCAAGGAAGGGCGCTGGGCGTCCACGCTGCGGCACATCATCGAAGGCGTGCACCTCATGGGCAGCCCGCGAACCATGGCCAAGACCATGCTCATCAGCGTGCTTTACCTGGGGCTCCAGGTCCTGTTCGTGTACGCCTGTTTCAAAGCGGACCTGATGGACCTGTCCTTCTGGTCCGCGGGCGCGGTACTGGCCATCGTGAGACTGTGGACGGTGGTGCCGAACGCTCCGGGAAACATCGGACTGGTGAACGCCGCGATGGTAGCCGCGCTGCAACTCCTGGACGTGGAGAAGAACACGGCCAAGACGTTTTCGATTATCTACTTCGCGGCGTTGACGGGCCCGCAATTGATCGCCGGCGGCGTGGCCGTGGCGCTGACCGGGGTGAGCATCACCGAACTGCGGGAGCGGGCGCGGCACGGGATGCGGGGGATCCACGCGCCGGCGCCGGAGAAACCGTAGCGGGTTGGCGACCCGCCCCGGCGCAATTTCATCAGGTACCCTGGGGGGATGCGAAAGACCGCGCTGTCCCTCTTCTTTCTCGCCTGCCTGGGCCTTCCCGCCGAGGACTGGGGACCCCTTCAGTTCCTCGCCGGTGAGTGGGTGGGCGAGGGCGGCGGGCAACCGGGAGAGACATCCGCCGGTTCGTTTTCTTTTGCGCCCGATCTGCAAGGGACCATCCTGGTGCGCAAGAGCTTCGCCCAATACCCGGCGGCGAATGGCCGGCCGGCATCCCGGCACGAGGATCTCACCGTCGTCTATCGCGACGCCGTGTCCAAGCAACTGCGGGCCACATATTGGGACAACGAAGGACACGTCATCCAGTACCGGGTGGAGCCTGTGCAGGGCGGCGCGGTCCTGGCGAGCGACGAATACCGGCTGACCTACACAGCGGCAGGGAAGGACCAGGTGAAAATCAAGTTCGAGGTGGCGCAACCGGGGAAAGGGTTCGTGACGTATCTCGAGGCGCGCGCGCGGAGGAAGTAGGACCGGCGGCCTTCTTACAGCGACATGACGCCGGCTTTGGCTCTGGGGAAGCCGCCGGTCTCGTAGCCGTAGCCGCGGCGCGGCAGGGTGGCGGCCTCTTCCTCGATGGCGCGCACGCGGTTGCCGGGGTTGGGATGATCGGAGAGGAATTGCGCGAGGCGCGAATTGCCCTGCCCTCCCGAGTTTTCCAGCTTGCGGAAGAAGCGGGCCAATTCGACCGGGTCGTAGCCGGCTTCCGCCATGATGTGCGCGCCGAGGGCGTCGGCCTCGCTTTCCGCGTCGCGCGAGAACTTGCGGATGTACGAATTGGCGGCGAACCCCAGTCCCAGGTTGGCCAGCCGTCCCATGATCGAGTGCCCCGCCGCCAGCCCCAGGAGCGCGGCCGGGATTTCCACAAACTCGGCCTTGCTGGCTTCGTGCGTGCCGTGGCGGAGGATCACGTGGGACATCTCGTGGCTCATGACGCCCGCCAGTTCCGCCTCGTTGTCGACCGTTTTCAGCAGGCCGGTGAAGATGAACATAGGTCCGCCGGGCAGCGCGAAAGCGTTCACCTGCGGGTCTTGGAGAACCGTAAAAGTGAAATGGAATCCACTGTCGCGGGCATCCGGCGTGGCGGCCAGGCGTTCGCCCACGCGCTTGATGTAGTCCTGCAGGAAGGGGTTCCGCGCCACCTGGTATTTCTGCCGTACCTGCTGCGCGGCTTCCTGCCCCAGTTGAACGTCCTGCTGTTTCGACAGCAGGTTGAAGCCGGGGCGAAGCGGTTCGCCGGGGTTACGCGCGGCAAACGCGGGAGCGGCAAAGATCGCGGTCCAGAGGATGAAGCGCCGGAGGCCCATACCGTATCGGGAATATGCACGCCGGGCGCCACGAGCCTCACGTTATAATTGACCCGTATGACGCCGACCGAAAAGATCTGGCACAATGGCCGCTTCATCCGCTGGGAAGAGGCGCACATCCACGTCCTGTCTCACGTGGTGAGCTACGGTACTTCCGTATTCGAGGGGATCCGCTGCTACTCCACGCCTGCCGGACCGGCCATATTCCGCCTTCCGGAGCACGTCCGCCGGATGGTGGATTCGGCCAAGATTTACCGCATGGACCTGGGGTTCTCCATCGACCAATTGGCTGAGGCGATGAAGGAACTGGTGCGCGTGAACCACATGGACGCGTGCTATATCCGGCCTATCGGGATCCGGGGGTACGGCGAAGTCGGGGTCAACGGGATGAAGAACCCCGTTGATGTTTACCTGGCCTGCTGGGAATGGGGAAAGTACCTCGGCGAGGAAGCGTTAGCGGAAGGCGTGGACGTGTGCGTTTCGAGTTGGAACCGCATCGCGCCGAACACGCTGCCGGCGCTGGCCAAAGCCGGCGCGAACTACATGAACTCGCAGTTGATCAAGATGGAAGCCATCGTGAACGGGTACTCCGAAGGGATTGCGCTGGACGCGGCGGGACACGTGAGCGAGGGCTCCGGCGAGAACATCTTCGTGGTGCGGGACGGAAAGATCCTGACGCCGCCGTTGGGCGCTTCGGTGCTTCCGGGCATCACGCGCGAGAGCGTGATCAGCCTGGCGCGCGACTTGGGGATGACGGTGGTGGAGAGCATCGTGCCGCGGGAGATGCTGTACATCGCGGATGAGGTTTTCTTCAGCGGCACGGCGGCGGAAATCACGCCCATCCGGTCGATCGACCGGATTCAGATCGGCAAGGGCAGGCGCGGCCCGGTGGCGGAAGAGTTGCAGAAGCAGTTCTTCGGCATCATTCACGGGACGAAGCCGGATACGTACGGATGGTTGTGGCCGGTACAGGCGGGAGTGCCGGTAGCGAAGTAATCCACAGCAAACAAAACGGCTGCGCGACCAGGAAAGCCCACCTCCCCCGAGATCTGCCCCCCCGGCCGCGCAGCCGCGGATCGAATCGGACTCTCCTTTTTTAGCGCGCCGAGGCGGCGAAGGCCAGCAAAATCCGCTACCTGCGGATCCTTTTCAACAAGTTTTTTCTCTATAGTTTTCAATTGGTTAGATTCGCCGGCTGTGCCAAAGCTGTGCATAAAACACGGGCGGCCATAGATGTTCAAATGGGGCAGGCGACGGATTGAAAACAGAGGGTGGTTCTGTTACTATCAGCTTGCTTGTACGGTTGCGTACGAGGCCCGTGAGGTGGGTCAGGTGTCCTCTTTGAAAAAATCGCGGCCTCCCGTTTCCGAGGGCCCTTCCGCGCTTTCCAAGTGCCCGACGGGAATCTCCGGCCTGGATCAAATTACGTGTGGTGGATTGCCCCGTGGCCGCCCAACCCTGGTGTGCGGCAACGCCGGTTGCGGGAAGACGCTGCTGGGAATGGAATTTCTGATCCGGGGCGCCCTGGAGTATGACGAGCCGGGCGTGTGCGTGTCGTTCGAGGAGACGGCCGACGAACTCATCGCCAACGTCGCCTCCCTCGGCTTCGACGCCGCGGCCCTGATTGAAGCCGGAAAACTGAGCATCGACTACGTACACGTAGAGCGCAGCCAGATCGAAGAGACGGGCGAGTACGACCTGGAGGGGCTCTTCGTCCGGATGAACCTGGCGATCGATTCCATCGGCGCGAAGCGCGTGGTGATCGACAGCGTGGAGTCGCTCTTCGGGGGTCTTTCGAACGAAGGCATTCTGCGCGCGGAACTACGGCGCCTGTTGCGCTGGCTGAAGAGCAAGGGCGTGACGGTGGTCATCACCGGGGAGCGCGGAGAGGGCCAGCTTACGCGGCACGGGCTGGAGGAGTACGTCTCGGATTGCGTCGTCCTGCTGGACCACCGCGTCGATAACTCGATTTTTACGCGCCGTCTGCGGGTGGTCAAATACCGGGGCTCCAGCCACGGCACCAACGACTACCCCTTCCTCATCGACGAGGACGGGATCACGGTCATGCCGGTCACTTCCGTCTCGCTGGAGCACGCCGCGCTGCGGGAGTACATATCGAGCGGAATACCCGATCTGGACGAGATGCTCGAAGGCAAGGGCTTCTACCGGGGCAGCAGCATTCTGGTTTCCGGCAGTTCGGGAACAGGCAAGACTACCGTGGCCGCGAACTTCGTCGCCGCCACGATCGAGCGCGGCGAGCGGGCGTTGGTGCTGGCGTTCGAGGAATCGCGCCAACAGTGGGTGCGGAACATGTCGTCGGTGGGCCTGAACCTGGCGGGCGCGGTCACGAGCGGGCTGCTGCGGCACGAAGCCAGCCGCCCCACCACCTTCGGCCTGGAGATGCACCTGGTCCGTCTGCACAAGATCATCGAAGAGTTCCGGCCGAACGCGGTGGTAGTAGACCCCGTCAGCGCTTTATCTCACGCCGGATCGGCGGCGGAGATTCAGACGATGCTCCTCCGGCTGGTAGACTACCTGAAAGGCCGGCAGGTCACGAGCATGTTGACGCTGCTCACGGGCCAAGGGATCACCGAGGACACGCAACTCGGGCTCTCTTCCCTGGCGGATGTCTGGGTGCTGCTGCGCGACATCGAAGTCGGCGGAGAGCGCAACCGCGGCATCTACGTCCTGAAGGCTCGCGGGATGGCGCACTCCAACCAGATCCGGGAGTTTCTGATTTCCGGGAAAGGGGTCCGGCTGCGCGACGCGCT
>JAIQFU010000265.1:6543-10954 GCA_020073115.1 Terriglobia bacterium | reverse complement strand
CTCACGGGCTCGGCGCGGGTGGCGCAGGAAACGCGGGAACGGAACGCCGAAGTCACGCGACGGCAGGAGATTGAACGGCGGCAGATCCAGCTCGAACGCAAGCGCAAAGCGCTGGATGCGCAGATCGCCGCGCTCGGGGTGGAGTTGGAGGCCGAAGAGGCCGAGCTGCAGCAGCTTATAAAGGATGAAGGAACGCGCCAGACGTCCGCAGCCAAGGACCTGAGCGCGATGGCGGCGAGCCGGCGCGATCTGAGCGCCGATGCCGCCGCCGCGGGGCGACCGGGGCAGAGGAGCAGGAAATGAGCGCCGGGAAGAAAAAAACCCCCGTCCGCAAACGTCCGGCGGCCCCCAAGACCGAAGAGCCAGACCCTGGGATATGGGACCTCCGGCTCTACGTGGCGGGGCAGACCATCCGGTCCCTGAAGGCGTTCGAGAACCTGAAGCGGATCTGCGAGGAGCATCTGGCCGGAAAGTACCGAATTGAGGTGGTAGACTTGCTGGAAAACCCGAAGCTGGCGCGGGGAGACCAGATCCTGGCCATTCCGACGCTAGTCCGCAGGTTGCCCGAGCCGGTGCGAAAGATCATCGGCGATCTTTCCAACACCGAGAGGGTGCTGATCGGCCTGGACCTGAGAGCTCGAAGCTGAGGTGACCCCATGGCGCGCCGAAAAAAGGCGACGACGACGGAGCAGTTCGAGGAGCTTTTGAAGCATCCTCCGAAAGAGCGATACGTCTTGAAGCTTTTCGTCAGTGGCGCGTCGGCCAAATCGCTGCGCGCCATCGAGAACATCAAAAAACTCTGCGAAGAGCGCCTGGCGGGGCGGTACGTGCTGGAGGTGATCGACGTTTACCAGCGCCCGGGACTGGTGGTGGCCAATCAGATCCTGGCGGCGCCCACGCTGGTGAAGGAATTGCCGCCGCCGGTGACGAAGCTTCTAGGCGATCTGTCCAATGAGGCGCAGGTTCTGCTGGGCCTCGACCTGGAGTAAACATGCCCCCGGAAACCAAGCTGCGAAACCGCATCGCCGAGCTGGAGGCTCGTGTGGCGGAGGCGGATGAGACCCTACGGGCCATCCGCAACGGCGAGGTGGACGCCTTCGTTGTCGCTGGGAACAGGGGTGAGCGCGTCTACACGCTGACCGGGGCGGACCAGACCTATCGCATCCTCATCGAGGAAATGCGGGAAGGCGCGCTGACGCTATCGGCGGACGGCTTGATCCTTTATTCGAACCGCCGCTTCGCGGAGCTCATTGGGCTGCCGCTGGAACAGGTGTCAGGCACGTTTCTGGGCGCGTACGCGGCGGAGAGGGATGGGGAACGGGTGACGGCGATGCTGCGCCGCCAGGCGAACGAGCCGAACCGGGGCGAAATTACTCTGATGCATGCGGACGGACGCCCGATCCCTACATTTTTCGCCATCAACGAGCTGGAAATCGACGGCGCGCGGCTGTTGTGCCTGGTGGTGACGGACCTGACGGAGCAGAAGCACGCGGAAGAGATCGTCGCGGCCGAGATGTTGGCCCGCGCCATCTTCGACCAGGCAGCGGAAGCCATCGTGGTGGTGGACCAGGAGGGGGCGATTGTGCGCGCCAGCCAGGCGGCGCACAAACTCGCCGGAGACAACGTTCTGTTTCGAAAATTCGAGGACGCGCTGCCGCTGAGGTTCCTGGAGACGTCCACCTTTAAGGATGGCGGGGCGCTGCGCGCCGCCGCCTGCGCAGGCCGGACGATCAAGGGCGTGGAGGCGACGCTGCCCCGCGGCGCCGACCGGCCAGTTTCCGTTCTGGTGAGCGCCGGGCCGCTGACCGGGGAGGGCCATGAGACGCTGGGCTGCGTCATGACCATCACCGATATTACGCTGCGCAAGCTGGTTGAGGAGCGGATCCGGCAATCGCAGAAGATGGAAAGCCTGGGGAGGCTGGCCGGCGGTATTGCGCACGACTTCAACAACCTCCTGACCGGCATCGTGGGGAATGCCAGCCTGATTTCCGACATGGTGGGCGAGGAAGCGAAGAGCTCGCTGGAAGACATCATTGCCTCCGGGCAGCGCGCCGCCGAATTGACGCGGCAACTGCTGGCTTACGCCGGCAAGGGCCGGTTCTTCATGGAACGGCTGGACCTTTCGGCGGTCGTTGAGCACACGCTGCCGCTGATCCGGCCGTCCCTTCCCAAGAAGGTCGAACTGAGCACGGACCTGTGCGCGGACGCGCCCCGGTTCGAAGCAGACCGGAACCAGATCCAGCAGGTGGTACTCAATCTTGTGCTGAACGCCGGAGAGGCCATTGGCGACAGGCCCGGGCGGATTACCATCCAGACGGGCGTGCGCGAGGGGCGCGTAGCCGAAGCGCAGGGCAAGCACGAGCTGGCGCGGCGCCGACGAGCTATTCATGCCATCAGCCCGTTTCTTCGCCAGTGTAAAATGAGCTCTGCAGATACCTGCGAAGTGCAAAGCGGCAGAGTACCCCGATCGTGGCGGCGAGCGACTACATGCGCGCGATACCGGACATGATTCGTGCATGGGTGCCGCGGCGCAATCAAGGTAGAGAGTTCGCAGGGCGAAGGCTCCACGTTCACGGTCCTGTTCCCCGCCCTGGAGGCTGCGGCGGGGCGGACCGGGCGCGCGGAGACTTCGGACACCTCCGGGGTGGTGCTGGTGGCCGAGGACGAGCCGGTGGTACGCGACATGACGCGCATGGCCCTCAAACACTTCGGTTACGCGGTGATCACGGCCGATGACGGGCAGGAAGCGGTGGAGCGGTTCGCCGCGTCTCCGGATACTATCGACCTGGTGGTGCTGGACGTGCGCATGCCGGTGATGGACGGGAGGGAAGCGCTGCGGCACTTCCGCCGGCTCCGCCCGGGAGTGAAGGTCCTGGTGTCGAGCGGGTATAACGAGGCCGAAGCCCTGCGGGCCTTCGAGTCCGAAGGCGTGGCGGGGTTCATTCAGAAGCCATACACGGCGGCGGAGCTGGGCGAGGCCATCCGCAAGGCGATGGCCGGCCCAGGGGTGGCGGGACCAGACGACCGGCTCTCCTGCAACCGCCGATGACCGCTCCTTCCGGCCGCGGCTCTGTGCGGATTCAGAGCCGCGACCGAGGGTAGCGGAGTCTTTGTGCTCACTGAACGCCCGTGACAGCGGCCAACTCCGAAGTGCAGTGAGGGCAGCGCCGCGCCGCGAGGGGGATGGCGGAGCAACAGTAGGGGCAGTCCTTGGTGATGGGCGCGACGGCCGGTTTGGCATGGAAACGCTTCACCTGCCGGACCACCAGAAACACCACGAATGCGATGATTACGAAATTGACCACGGTGTTTAGAAACGCGCCGTAGGCGATCACCGGCGCCCCCGCGGCTTTCGCCGCCGCCAGGTTCGCGTACGGCTGGGCGTTCAGGGCTACGAAGAGTTCCTTGAAATCCACGCGCTTCAGCAGCAGTCCGATGGGCGGCATGAGGACGTCGTTCACCATGGAGGTGACGATTGCGCCGAACGCGGCGCCGATGATTACTGCCACGGCGAGGTCCAGCACGTTGCCCCGCATCACGAACTCTCTGAAATCTTTCAGCATCCCGATCCCTCCTTGCGGCCGTGACGCCGGCCCCGGCCGGGCACGGCGGATTCGAATTCTTCTGGTCCAATTTACCAGAGAATCCGTTGCCGCCGCCGCCCCTTGGATTTATACTCTTTGCGGAGGAGGAAGTCCGAAATGCGAGCGAAGATCTCTTGGGTGGCGCTGCTATTGGCTGCATGCCCGTTCCTGATGGCGCAACCGCATGAGGGATACCTGAAAGCTAAGGTAAATCCCGGACGGGCGGGCGTTTTCGTCGATGGCAAATACGTGGGGCCCGCGGCGAATTTCCGGATGGCCCGAAAGTACGCAGTAGCCCCGGGGAAACACGAGGTGAAACTGATAGATCCCCGCTACGAAGAGACAACCGTGCCGGTGGACGTCACGGCGGGGAAGACCACCGTGATTTCGCAGACACTCAAGGCGCTGCCGGTACCCCAGGGGCCGTTCGGCATTCTGCGGGTCCAGAATCGCGATAAATACGCGGCGGTCTACCTCAACGATAAGTACTACGGCCACGCGGACGAGTTCAGCAACGGCTCGCAGGGCATGCTGCTGCCTCCGGGGGAGTATAATCTCCGGGTTGAGCCCACAGCGGGCGGAAACGCCGTGGCGCAGAAGGTGCAGATCACGGCAGGGCAGACGACGCTCATCAAGTAAAGCGGGAACGGGTGGCGCGCCGATTCTTTGGGGTTGCAGGCAAAAACAACCGGTGGCAAAAACCGACCACCGGCGGTACTTATCTCGGGAGGGTCCCATGAAACGGAGTATGGCGGGATTAGCGTTAGCGGGAATGGTTCTTCTTGCGGGCTGCGGGAAGAAGGAAGCGCCCGAGGCGGCGAAAGCGA
>JAIQFU010000265.1:0-6508 GCA_020073115.1 Terriglobia bacterium | reverse complement strand
GGTACAGCTCAAGGACGGGCGTAAGATCGCGGGTTCGATCGTGGCCAGTTCGCAGGCCGACATGACGGTGGCGGGCGATGACGGCATCGAACAGAAGATCCCGCTGGGGCAGGTGAAAGCGGTGGAGTACGGCGACGGGCAGCCGGCGCAGCCGGTCAGGCAAGCGGCGCGGCAGGCGCCTCCGCCGCAACGACCGGCGCCGCCATCGGCGGAGCCTGTAGCCCCGCCGCCGGCGCCGCCCGCGCAGGCTCCCGCGGCGCCGCCTTCCGCGCAGGCGCCCGTGGCGACAACCAGAACGTACGAGCTGCCCGCGGGAGCCGAGGTCTCGGTACGGACCAATGAGGCGATCGATTCCGCGACAGCCGCCGAAGGGCAAACCTTCGACGCCCAGGTGACGCGGGACGCCAAAGACGCCGACGGCAACGTGGTAATCCCCCGCGGCTCGCCGGCGCGCGTAGTGATCCTCTCCGCTTCCAGGGGCGGGAAGTTCCGCGGAGCCTCGGACCTGGTTTTGGATCTGCAGACGGTGACGATTGGCGGCAGGCCGTTCCGCATCGACACCGCGGATGTGGGCCAGAAGGGGAAGGCGGGAATCGGCGCGAATAAGCGCACCCTGGAGATGACCGGCGGCGGCGCCGCGCTGGGGGCGATCATCGGCGCGATCGCCGGCGGCGGAAAGGGCGCGGCAATCGGGGCCGGAGCGGGCGCCGGCGCGGGCGCGCTGACCCAGGTGCTCACCAAGGGCCCTTCGATCAAAGTGCCGGCGGAATCGGTGCTCACGTTCCAGTTGGACAAGCCGCTCAAAGTGACCGCGGAATAGGCCGCGGGCCTATAATTACAGCAGAGGTCAAGTCATGTTCGGGCGCTTTCTGGCGTGCGCGCTGGCGTGCGCATGTCTGCTCTCCGCCGCCAAAAAGGTCACGGTAGCCACGGCCAAGGGGGAAAACGAAGCGGTGGGGCTCACCGTGACGCTGCACATCGATCCGCAGGACGTGAAGCAGTTGATCGGCAGCGACCTGGAGGGCCACTACATTGTGGCGGAGGTCAAAATCGAGCCGAAGTACGGCAAGGAAGTGGTGATCGACCGGGATGACTTCCAACTCTGGTCCGATAAAGACGCCGAGAAGACCAAGCCCTTCGCGCCGAGCCAGATCGCGGGCAGCGGCGCGCTGATCGTGCGACAGACGCGGACCGCCGCCGGCGGGGGAGGCCCGACCATCGGCCCGACTTATCCGGGCGGCGGCTATCCCGGCGGTTACCCGCCTCCCGTGTACCCGGGCGGCGGGCCACCCGGAGCGCCTCCGGTGACGGGCCCCGGGGGAGTCGGCGTGGGCGGCGGGGGAGGCGACGCCGAGGGCGCGGCCGCCACGGTTCAGAACACGCCGGGCAAGCCGAACCCGCTGGAAAAAACCCTCAAGGAGAAAGAACTCCCGCAGGTCAAAACGGCGAAACCCGCATCGGGCCTGCTGTATTTCGGCATGGAAAAGCAGAAGATGAAAGACCTGCAGCTGACATACGGCGGGCGGGACGAGCGCATCACCCTGCGGTTCAAGTAACACCGGGATATCCTCTGGGATCGGCCAGATGAAGCAGAAGCTTCAGGAGCAGGACCTCACGAAGGGGCTGAACCTGACGGCGGGATTCTGTCCGGAGTGCGGCAACAAGCTCTTCTGAGCGCCGGGGCAGTGGCTGGGGCAGGTGGAGGCGCATCTGTAAGAGGGGCCGGATGCCGGCACGAATGCCGGCACTGCGGGCAGGAATGCCCACGCCACGTAATACAATATAAATGGATGGACGAAGTAGATCACAGAGAGGCGAATCCGCAGGAGGATCAGATTCCCCTGCCGCCGGCGAACTTCGGGTTCCTGGTGTTTTCTCTGCGTACGCAGGCCGAGATGCAACTCGGGCTGATGCACTTCAGCGAAGAGGAGAAGCCCGAGCCGGACCTTCAAATGGCGCGCCATACCATCGATCTCCTGGCCGTGCTGCTGGATAAGACGAAGGGCAACCTCGACATGGACGAGCAGCGGTACCTGGAAAACTCCCTTACGGAATTGCGGTTCCGCTACGTCCAGGTCAGGGAAGAAGTGGCGAAAACGGCGGCGCAGAAAGCCTGAATGGCGGGACCGGGAATCAAGATCACGGTCCTCGGGTCGGGGACGAGCGTCGGGGTACCCACGATCGGCTGCCACTGCGACGTGTGCACCTCCAGCGACCCGCGCGACAGCCGTTTGCGCCCGTCGATCCTGGTGAGCTATGGCGGGCGGAACATCCTGATCGATACCACGCCCGATTTCCGGACGCAGGCGTTGCGGGCGAAAATCGACCGGCTGGACGCCGTGCTGTTCACCCACGCCCACGCGGACCACATCATGGGGCTGGACGACGTGCGGCCGTTCAACTTCCGCCAGAAGGAGCAGATCCCCATCTACGCCGCGCCGGAGACGCTGGCCAGCATCCGCCGCGTCTTCCAGTACATCTTCGACAACGGAAAACGGGAGTCGAACGTTCCGCGGCTCGACGCCCGGGTGCTGGACGGTTCGCCGGTGGACCTGTTCGGGGTGGAGTTCCTCCCGGCGCCGATCCTGCACGGCAGCCAGACGATTTACGGCTTCCGCTTCGGCGATGCGGCGTACCTGACGGACCACAGCGACATTCCGGAATCCACCATGGACCGGCTGCAGGGGCTGGACGTGCTGTTCCTGGATGCGCTGCGCTACAAGCCGCACCCCACGCATTCCACGGTGGACCGGTCGCGGCAGACGGTGGAGCGGCTGGCGCCGCGGCGCGCCTTCTTCACGCACATCTGTCACGACCTGCGGCACGCGCGCGCCGAGGAACTGCTTCCACCGCACATCCGGCTGGCTTACGACGGCCTGGAAATCCTGGTAGGAAACGGCGACCAGCGATGAAAGTCTACCGCAGCCTGGCCGAAACGCCGGCGGGGTTCGGCCCGAGCGCGCTCACGATCGGCAATTTCGACGGGGTGCATTTCGGCCACCGCCGGATCCTGCGGCGGCTGGTATCGCTGGCGGCGGAGCGCGGGTGGAAGCCTTCGGCGCTCACGTTCGATCCGCACCCCACGCGGATTGTGGCGCCGGAACGGACGCCGCCGCTGTTGACCTCGCCCGACCGCCGGGTGGAACTGATGGCCGAAGAAGGAGTGGAGCAGGTCCTGATTCTGCCCTTCACGCGCGAGGTGGCGGAGCTTTCGCCGGAGCAGTTCGTGCGCGGCATCGTGGCCGGCAGGCTGGGCGCGCGGGCGGTGCTGGTGGGCGAGAATTTTCATTTCGGCTACCGGCACGCAGGGGACGTGCGTACGCTCGCGCAACTGGGCCGGAAGTACGGATTCGAAACCGAAATCGTGCGCTCCGCAACCTGCCGGGGACGGATCGTGAGCAGCAGCGGGATCCGCCAGTTGATCCGCGGCGGCGGGGTCTCGCTGGCGGGGCGCTTTCTCCAGCGGCCGTACGCGGTGGAAGGCCCGGTGGTGAGCGGGCGCGGCGTGGGGTCGAAGCAGACGGTCCCCACGCTGAACCTGGCGGCCGAGGCGGAGATCATTCCGGCCAACGGGGTCTACGTGACCAGCACCGTGGAGGAACCCGGAGGCGCGCGGCGCTGGAACTCGATCACCAACGTGGGCTACCGGCCGACGTTCGGCGCGAGCGACGAGCTCTCCATCGAGACCTATCTGCTGGATCCGCTCGAAGGCGAAACGCCGGCGCGCATCCGCGTGGAGTTCCTCTGCCGGTTGCGCGGGGAACGGAAATTCGACAGCCCCGAGGCGCTGAAGGCGCAGATTCTGCGGGACGTTCGGGCCGCCGGGAATTACTTCCGCAGGCTGGGGACCTGGACCCCGGCGCAGCGGACGGGGACCGCATGAGCCCAGGGCATTTTCTGGTCAGCGCCTGCGCCATCATCCTGATCGACCTGCTGCTGGCGGGAGACAACGCGCTGGTGATCGCCATGGCGGTGCGGGCGCTCCCGGCGGGGCAACGGCGCATGGCGACGGCGTGCGGCGCCGCGGCGGCCGTGGCTTTGCGGGTGGCGCTGACTTCGGTGGCCACGCGCCTGCTGACCATCCCTTACGTACAACTGGCCGGCGGCGGCTTCATCGTGTGGATTGCGTTGAAGGTGTTGGCCGACGCCGGGGACCCGCCCGACGCCGCGCCGGCCCCGAGGCGCATGGCCCAGGCCATCTGGTACATCGTCCTGGCGGACCTCACCATGTCTACGGACAATATCCTGGCCATCGCCGGGGCCTCCCACGGGCACATCGGGCTGGTGATATTCGGGCTGGCCCTGAGCATCCCGTTCGTGGTTTTCGCGGCCAACCTTCTGGCGGCGCTGATGGACCGTGTCCCGGCGCTGGGCTACGCGGCCGCGGCGATCCTGGGCAAAGTGGGGGGCGAGATGATCCTGACGGATCCGTTCGTGATGCGGATGGAGCACCCCTCCGTGGGGGTGCGCTACGGCCTGGAAGCGGCGCTGGCGGTAGCGGTGGTGATCGGGGGAAGATGGATGGGGCTGGCGCGGGCCCGCCGGGCGGCGGCGGGATAAACCGATACATCTCCACCTGCCCGTGGGTGCTCTCTGCAACCTGGCTCCCTTTTGTCGTCTACACTGAGATCAGGAGGGGAAGACGGGTGGCCACCCTTGCGTCCGGGCGCGAGCCTGCCGCGGCGCGTTTCGAAGGTCTTCAGCCGGAACAGCTTATCGGGGCGTACCGCACGATGCACACGGCCCGGATGCTGGACGACCGGGAAATCGCCCTCAAGCGCCAGAACCGGATCTATTTCCAGATCAGCGGAGCGGGTCACGAAGCCGTGCAAACAGCGGCCGCGATGGTCCTGCGCGCGGGCTCCGACTGGATCTATCCGTACTACCGCGACCGCGCTTTGTGCCTCGCGCTGGGGATGACCTCGCTCGAAATGCTGCAATCGGCGGTGGGCGCGGCGGCGGACCCAAATTCGGGCGGCCGCCAGATGCCCTCGCACTGGGGAAACCGGGCGCTGCGCATCGTGAGCTGCTCATCTCCCACGGGCACGCAGTTCCTACAGGCGGCGGGCTGCGCGGAGGCGTCCGGATATGGCGGCGGGACAGGAGAAATCACGCTGGTGTGCTCGGGCGAAGGGGCCACCAGCGAAGGCGAGTTCTGGGAAGCGCTCAACATCGCCTGCCTCAAGAACCTGCCGCTGCTGTTCCTGATCGAGGACAACGGCTATGCCATCTCCGTCCCCATTGAATGCCAGACCGCGGGCAGAAGTATCTCGAACCTGGTGGCGGCGTTTCACGGGCTTTTCCGGCAGGAGGTGGACGGCACGGACTTCCTGGCATCGTACAGCGCCATGAAGACCGCCGCGGAGCATTGCCGGGAAGGCAATGGCCCGGCCCTGGTGCACGCGCACGTGATCCGGCCCTACTCCCACTCGCTCTCCGACGACGAGCGGGCGTACAAAACCGCGGCCGAGCGGCAAGACGAGGCGGAGCGCGACCCCGTCCTGCGGTTTCCCAAGCTCCTCATGGATGAAGGCGTGCTCGACCGCCACATGCTGCAGCGGATCACGCACGAGATCGACCGCGAGGTGCAGGAGGCCACGGAGCGCGCGCTGCGCGAGGAGCCGCCCGCGCCGGAGAGCGCCTTGCGGCACCTCTACTCCGGACGGGTAGACCCCACGGGGGACGAATTCGCAGCCGAGCCGCGGTTTCAAGGGCCGCCCCGCACCATGGTGGACCTGCTGAACGCCACGCTGCGGTCGGAAATGCGGCGCAATCCCGGCATCCTGGTATTCGGCGAAGACGTGGCGGATTGCAGCCGGGAAGAAAATCTGCGGGAGGTGAAGGGAAAAGGCGGCGTCTTCAAAGTGACGGCGGGGCTGCAACTGGAGTTCGGCGCGGAGCGCTGCTTCAATACGCCGCTGGCCGAAGCCTCGATTGTAGGGCGGGCCATCGGGATGGCCACGCGCGGGCTGAAACCGGCGGCCGAGGTTCAATTTTTTGATTACATCTGGCCGGCTATGATGCAGATCCGCAACGAGTTGGCTACGCTGCGCTGGCGCTCCAACGGTGCGTTTTCCTGCCCTGCGGTGATCCGCGTCCCGATCGGCGGGTATTTGAACGGAGGCGCGGTCTACCACAGCCAGTGCGGCGAAGTGGAGTTCACCCACATCCCCGGCCTCCGGGTGGTGATGCCCTCCAATGCCCTGGATGCCTGCGGCCTGTTGCGCACGGCCCTCCGGGCGGACGACCCGGTGCTGTTCCTGGAGCACAAACGGCTGTACCGGGAGCCGTACAATCGCTCGCCCGATCCGGGCCCGGAGTACACCATCCCCTTCGGCCGCGCCAAGGTGGTAAAACCCGGGCGGGACCTGACCGTGATCACTTACGGCGCGCTGGTGCAGAAATCGCTGGTGGCGGCTACGCAGGTGGAGCGCAGCCGGCCGCATGCCAGCGTGGAGACTGGTATTGCAGTACGCCTTATACCACTTTCGCCACGAAAACCAGCAGC
>JAIQFU010000264.1 GCA_020073115.1 Terriglobia bacterium | reverse complement strand
CGGTCCGGCGGCGAGCGGGCCGGCTTCGTCGTCGACGCTCTCCTGGACGAGCGCGAGGCCATCGTCAAAGACCTGGGCGCACCGCCCGCCGTAGCGGGCCTGTGCGGCGGGGGCATTGCGCTCGAAGACGGCTGGGTGGCGCCTCTTCTCGATCCGGCCGCGCTCTTCGAGCGCTATCGCCGAGTGCGCGCGGCGCCGGCCGCGGTTCCGCCGGCCAGGGCCGAGCCGGGCGCGCCCGCCATCCCGTCCCCCGCCCAACCGGCCACCATCCTGGTTGTGGACGATTCCATCACGACCCGCTCTCTCGAGAAGAACCTCCTGGAGGCTCACGGCTACCACGTCCGCGTGGCGGTGGACGGCCTGGAGGCCCTGGCGCGGCTCCGGGAGGAGCCCGCCGGGTTGGTCATCGCCGATATCTCCATGCCGCGCATGAACGGCTTCGAACTCCTCGAGCGCATGAAAGCCGACAAAAAACTGGCCGGCATTCCCGTCATCGTGGTCACTTCCATGGAGCGGCGCGAAGACCAGGAGCGCGGCCTGGCCCTGGGAGCCGACGCCTATATCGTCAAACGCAAGTTCGACCAACGCGAGTTGCTCGAAACGGTCCGGCAGATTCTATGAAGCGCATCCGCGTGCTGATCGTGGAAGATTCGGCGGTGGTCCGCGAGTTGCTGCGGCGCATTATCTCCGCGGACGGGCGATTCGAGATCGCCGGAGCCGTCCCCAGCGCCGAGGAGGCCCTGCGCGGCGTGCATGCGCTGGCGCCCGACGTGATTTCCCTGGACCTTTGCCTCCCCGGCATGCAAGGGGAGGAAGCCACGCGCCGCATCATGTCCGAACGGCCCACCCCCATCGTGGTGGTCTCGGGCGCTCTCGAATCGGCGGAGACGAATCGCGCGATGAACGCCTTGAAGGCGGGCGCGCTGGCCGTGGTGGAGAAGCCTCCGGCCACGGGACATGGCGATTACGAAGCCATCGCCGGCCAGCTCTGTACTCAGCTCGCGATCATGAGCGAGGTGAAAGTGGTGCGGCAGCAGGCTCCGCCGGAGTGGATGCCCGCGGCGCCCGCTGTGGGGCAGCGCCCCCCCGTAAGATACAAAATCCTGGGGGTGGCGGCGTCCACCGGCGGTCCGGGCGCTCTCATGACGCTGCTGGGCGGGCTCGGGTCCGGCTTCCCCCTGCCCGTCGTCGCCGTGCAGCACATGACCCCGGCCTTCCTGAGCGGGTTCGCCAACTGGCTCGGCAGCGTCGTTCCGCTTCCCGTGGCCGCCGTCACGAAAAAGACCCGCATGGAGCCGGGAACGGTGTATGTGACCGGGGAAATGCGTCATCTTCTGGCTGCCCCGGAGTGCGTCTGGACGGAAGAGGGCCGCGCCAACGGCCATTGCCCGTCCGCCACCGCGTTGTTCGATTCCCTGGCCCGCCATGCCGGAGGCGCCGCTATCGGCGTTCTGTTGACCGGGATGGGCGAAGACGGCGCCCAAGGATTGCTGAACGTGCGGCGCGCGGGCGGGTACACCATCGTGGAAGACGCATCCACCGCCGTCGTGAATGGGATGCCGGCGGCCGGCCTGCGCCTCGGCGCAGCCATCGAATCCCTACCCCTGCCCGCGATTGCCCCCCGCATATTGCGGCTTGTGAACAAAGAACCGGCCTTTCCGAGCGGTTTCGATAGGAGTGAAAGATGAGTGAGCAGCAGCGCCGGATCCTGCTGGTTGAGGATTCCCACACGCAGGCCGAGCGGTTCCGCGCGTTGTTCCATGACGAAGGCTGGGACGTGGCGTGCGTTTCCAGCGCGGAAGAAGCGCTGGAGCGGTTGAGCGGCCTTTCTCCCGACCTGGTGGTGCTTGATTTTCACTTGCCCGGAATGGAAGGCGACGCGTTCTGCCGCGAAATTCGCATGAACGTCAATACCCGCGGCATCCCTGTCCTGATGTTGACCGCCGAGGATGCGACGGATATCGAAACGCGCGGCCTCGAAAGCGGAGCCGACGACTATCTCTCGAAAGCGGCGGATACCGACGTCCTGCTGCTGCGGGTGCGCGCCCTCCTGCGCAAGTCTCCGGGGCGGGAGCCGGTTCTGGCCGCGGCGGAGGACTCATTCCGCCGTCCCCGGGTGCTCGCCATCGACGGCAGCCCCACCTACCTCGAATTCATCGCCCGGGAGCTTGGAGCGGAAAACTGGGTAGTCGCTAAATCTCCAAGTGGCCGGGACGCCCTGGAGCGCTTGCGGCGCGAGTCTTTCGACTGCGTTCTGATCGACCTCGTCATGCTGGAGATGGACGGCGCGGAGGTCGGCCGGCGCGTGGCGGAACTGCGCGGCGGCATGGAGCGTCCCTTCGCGGTGGTCATCCTGACCGCGCACGACGGCAAGGAGTCCCTGGTCCGCGCCCTGGAATCCGGGGCCGACGATTTCATCAGCAAGTCCAGCGAACCCTCGGTGTTGAAAGCGCGTATCCGGGCGCTGTTGCGCCAGAGGGCCATGGCGGACCAGAACCGCCGCATCCTGGAGGAGTTCAAGAACAAGGAACTGGAAGCCATGCGCGCCCGCGCCGAAAAGGAAACGGCGGAGATGCGCGCCATGCTGGCGGAAAAGCTCGCCGCGGCTAACCGCGACCTGGAAATAGCCAACCGCAAGCTGACGGACGCCCTGGAGGTCACGCGCGCCATCACCGATCACGCCGCCGAAGCGCTCTTTCTGACTAACGCCCAGGGCCGGGCCACCTTCGTCAATCCCGCGGCCGAGCGCCTCTTCGGTTTCGGCCGGGAGGAACTCCTGGGAGAGGTGGTGCACGAAAAGCTTTGCTGCACGCGGACGGACGGGAACCCTTCCGGCGACTGCCCGCTGAGCGACGCTCTCCGGACCGGCCGCCGGTTCACCGCTCACGACGGCGTGTTCCGCCGCAAAGACGGCTCCTCCATGGACGTGGCCTGCTCGTGCGCTCCGGTCATCAGCGATGGCGCGGTCACCGCGGCGGTGCTGGTGGTGAGCGATATCTCGGAACGCAAACGCTCCGAGGAGCGGCTGCGGCGGACCCAAAAGCTGGAAAGCATCGGCGTCCTGGCGGGAGGCATCGCACACGACTTCAACAACATTCTGGTGGGCGTCCTGGGCACGGCCAGCCTCCTGGAAACCGAAGTCCCGCCCAATGCCCTCGAAGGCATCCGCTCCATCATGGACTCCGCGCAGCGCGCCGCCGGCCTCACCCGGCAGCTTTTGGCCTACGCCGGAAAAGGCCAATTCGTTATCAGGGATCTGGATCTTTCCGCGGTGGTTCGGGACATGACCGGGTTGCTCCGGCTCTCTGTCCCCAAGAGCATCGAAGTGCGTTTCGACCTTGCCCGGCGCCTGCCGCCCGCCCCCGCCGATCCCACGCAGTTCCAGCAGATCGTGATGAATCTGGTGATCAATGGCGGCGAGGCCATCGGCGCGGAGAAAAGCGGGACCGTCCTGGTGTGCACGCGCGCCGTGCAGATCGCCGAGCCGTTCGTGGACGCCACCGGCGCCGACATCCCCCCGGGAGACTATGTCAGCCTCGAGGTCCAGGACACCGGCTGCGGAATGGAGCGCGAGACCCAGGCCAGAATCTTCGAACCCTTCTTCACCACGAAATTCATCGGCCGGGGACTCGGGTTGGCGGCGGTCTCGGGCATCGTGCGGTCCCACAAGGGCGCGATTGTTATCGACAGCGCTCCGGGCGCCGGCTCCACGTTCCGCGTGCTGTTCCCGGCCGTGAAGAGCGCGGAGGCGAAGCCGCCGGGCGGCCCGACGGTGCTCGTGGTGGACGATGAAGAGGGCGTCCGCGACTTCCTCGTGAGGGCGCTCCACAAATACGGCTACGAAGTGGTCGTCGCTTCGGAGGGTAAGGAGGCCCTCGCGCTCTGGGAAAGCCGCCCCGGCGGCATCGACCTCGTGCTGCTCGACCTGATCATGCCCGTCATGGGCGGCCACGAGTTCGTCGCCGAAATCAAGCGGCGCGAGCCCGCCGTCAAACTGCTTCTGACCAGCGGATACGAGGAAACCGAAGTCCGCCGCCTCTGCGCCGCCTATGGCGACCTCCTCTTCATCCAGAAGCCCTACAGCGCGCAGGAGCTGGCGGACAAAGTGAAAGCGGCCTTGGAGCAGGGCTGACTCTCAGCGCGGGCGATCCACCAGCCGCAGCGCCTCCGCGTACATTCCGGACACGTGATATCCCGCCTGCCACACGCTGCCCTTCCCGGTCCGGCGCCGCTCGCCCGTGGGGTCGTAGGAGTAAAACCAGCCGCCGTACTCCGCATCGATCAGGTTCTTCCTGGCGAATGCCAGCGTCTGGTCGAACGCCGGCCAAAGGTCCTTCCGGCCGCGCAGCGATGCGTAGTGCATCAGGGCGCGCAAGGTTTCACACTGTTCCCACCAGCCCTTGGGCGCCCGGGTGGCGTTGCCCTGGTAATCGCCCCGGGAAAAGACGCCCCCCGCTTCCTTGTCGTACCCCGCCTTCATCCCGTAGCTCAGGAGCCGCTCGCCGATTTCCAGGTAGCGCTTGGGGAAACCCTTCTCCACCGCATGGCTCAATAGAAAGGCCCACTCCATCTGATGCGCCAGCTCGAAGTAGCCCCTGTTCTCCGGCGGGGAGGGCTTCCAGTCGCGCTCGTACATCTCCGGCAGGCGCCCCTCGCGCTCGTCGAACAGCCGGGTGAATATGTTGTTGGCATGCGCCTCGGCGTCCTGAAACACCTGCTTCGAACCCGTCGCATCGTGCAGCGCCAGCAGCGCCTCGAACAGGTGCATCATCGGATTCTGGGTGTTCTGGCCGATCACCCGGGTGTAGTTGCGGTCTGTCTTCGGTTTGAATAGGCCGGTCTCATCCCGCAAGTGTTCTTTCATCTGCGCCCAGGTTTCCAGGGCGGCGTCGCTGTACCGCCGGTCCTTGGTGACGCGGGCCGCGTGCGACAGGGCAAAGATGGTGAAGGCCAGGCCGTACGTGTCTTTGCTCTCGTCCACTGCTTTGCCTTCCGGCGTCACACCGGAGAAGAAAAGCCCGCACTCGGGATCGCGGAAGTACTGCAACAGGAAGTCGGCGCCCTTTTTGACGGCTTCCAGGTACGCGGGATCGCGGGTCAGTTCGTAACCGGCCGCCATCACGTAGATCTGGCGGCCCTGCGAAACGAGCGTCCCGTTTTGCGAGCCCACCGGCTGCCATTGGCGATCGAGCGAGACCGCAAAGAAGCCGTTGGGCCGCAGCGCCGCCTGCCGCCAGTGGGCGGTTTCCTCCGCCAGGGTTTTCCGGAACCACTCGCGGTCGATGTGCCTGGCCGTCTCCGCCGGTTGCGCGGACAGCGGCAGCGAGAAAGAAAGCAGAATCAGCGCGCGCAAACACCTGGGCGACATGTTAGCCTCCACCAATCACGTCCTGTCTTTCCTCTTAGCCTTTCACTGCCAGCGTCACCCTCTGGATGGCCGTCACGCCGGTCCTCAATAACGGGCGCGGCATGGGCTGGGCGATGCCGTTCAGGTCGATGGTCCGGCAGCAGAGGTCGTAACTTCCGGCCGCAAGTCCCGGCGCCAGAGCAGCCCAGTGGACGATCGCGAAACGCACCGGCCATTCGAGGGGCTTGCCCGTCTTGGGATCCATTCCATTGGCGCCGGCGGGCAATTTGCCGTCCGGCAGCCCTCCGCCCCAGTTCGTCGGTGGTGACAGGATGGCCGCATCCTTCCAGTCCGCCCGTGTCCAGTCCGGGTCGTCCGCCGGCCAGGGCTCTTTCTGGGAATGAACCAGGTACTGAACCTTGGCCAGCCCCGATATGCCCACCTGCGCCATCCCGGTCAACGCCACCGGCTCACCCGCCGCGCTCTCCTTCGGAGCGTTGATAAACCTGGCCCGCGTCTTCAGCGGGCTCTCGGTGTCGTTGTTCAGTTCCGCGTCCGAGTCATTGGCCCTGTAATTGTTGGTCAGCACGATGCGCTGCACCCATTTGATCGACTTGCTCCCGTAAGCGCCCGGAACGACCACCCGCACCGGACCTCCGTGGGAGGCCGGAATCACCTGCCCGTTCATCTTGTAAGCGAGGACTACGGGGGTCTGCCCCGGCGGTGTCTCCAAAATCTGGCCGAGCGCCAGCGAGCCCTGGAACGGCGCCACGCCGTCCGGATGGTAGCTCTGATAATAGACCCGGCGGATGTTGGCTTGGGGTTTGGCCAGCCAGAGGACCTCGCGCAGCGGCGCCCCTTCCCATAGGGTCATGTGATAGGGATCGGCGCCATTGGTGCAGACGCAGAGGTGGAGGAAGCGCACCGCGTGCTTCTCCGCCACTTTCATCAGGCCGTTCCAGTCCAGGGCATTTCCCTGGGCCCGCGAGAGGGGCCGCTCCACGCTGCTGTCGCTCTCCGGGTCGGGGACGACGTCGAGCGACCAGGTCTCCGGAAGAAGTCCGATTTCCCGCAGCCTCTCCGGCGGGAGTTTGGCCACGTTCGCCTTGCCTTTGTCCAGGAGATAGGCGCGCTCCACCGGAGTCAGGTACTCGAGCGCCTCGATCGCTTTCCGCAGCCGCGGGTCCGATGCGGCGTCCGCCGCCGCGAGCGGTGAGGCGGCCCAGGCGGCCGCGGCCATGCCCCCCAACTCGAAAAAGTAGCGCCGCGTCTGCTGGCAGTGCTCGCGGAGAGAGTGTTCCCGATTTTGCATCCGATGCTCCCGAAAGAGAATAGCGCCCGGCGCCCCGATCCTCAAGCCCCCTGCCAAATCGGATGAAATAGTCTTGAAATGATCCCTTCCCGGGTGTAGGATTTGGCCCGGAGGAAGAGTCCAATGCGCACGGGTATTCTGTGTTTCGCCACGCTGGCCGTTGGCGCCTGCCTCTTGTCCGGTCAGCGCCCCGCTCCCCCCAAATCCGCCGCTGCCGCCACGGCCACGGGCACGTTCGTGGGCCATGCCGGCAAGCCCATGGCCGGAGCCCAGATCATGCTCGCCACGGTCGCCGGGGACCAGGATTTCGAGTATGCCCGGATCAGGATCATTCCGGGTGTTCAGGCGGTTACCGACGCCCAGGGCCGCTTCGAGTTGAAAGGGTTCCAACCCGGTAACTATCTTTGGGTTTACCAGCCGTCCGCCAGCGCCGCCGTCATGCGCGCGGACGCCGACATCAAGGCGCTTTCCGCTGTCGAGAAGTCCATCGTGCCGCTGCTCAAGAATTACGAGATCGGCAAGGACAAGCCGTTCCCGGATCGTACCTGGGGACAACTCACTCTCGATGCCTGGAGCTACGGATCGGCCCCGCCGGGCCGGGGATGCCCGGCCCCTACACGGCCTCGTGTTGTAGGGGCGAGGCATGCCTCGACCGCGGCGGTTCAGCTTTTTGGAGCTCCTACGGGCACATGGCCAGGATCTCGATCGCTTCCAGGCACCCTTGGGCGGTGCTGTTGGTCGAAACGTTTGGGATCTCGTCGATGGGGTTGAGAACCGCGGAGCCGTCCGTGTGCGTCCCGGTAAACGCCGGGATGCGGA
This sequence comes from Terriglobia bacterium, assembly GCA_020073115.1. Lineage (GTDB taxonomy): Bacteria > Acidobacteriota > Terriglobia > Bryobacterales > Bryobacteraceae > BOG-224. Next base: position 4,251 of record JAIQFU010000264.1, on the reverse strand, counting down.
TCGAACCCCACGCCCGCTTCGCGAAATCCGGGGACTTCGTTTCGCGGTAGACGTAAGCCGCCAGCCGTCCCGATCCTGCGTACCGCGCGTCGGCGCCTTCCGTGCCGGTGATGTTATCGCGCGCGGCCACGGCCTTCGGCGCGCTTTGCAGCCGGCAGTACTGCAGCCAGGCCTTTCGCCAGCCGGGGTGCTCGATCAGTTCATTCAGCTCGAAGACTACCTCGCCGCCGCCCATGATAGTCGTGAGGTTGTAAGTGCCATAACCGTCCGGAACGAGGGGATATAACTTCCCGGTTTTGGGATCGTAACCGTAGAGCTGGTTGGGGCCGGTCAGAAACCCGTAGGGCATGGCGGCGATGGAATCCATCCCAACCACGATCTTGTCGCACCATTTCGGGTCGCCGGTGCGCTCCCACTCGGTCATCCAATTGCCTACGCACGCCAGCCAGTCGGGGCCGCCGCGAATCCGTGCGGGATACGGAATGGGCCCCGTCCGCGGAGAAGCGAGCCGCATGGGGTCGAGGTCCGGCAGGGTATAGTCGGCGTCGGCCACGGCGCGCATGAGGTCTCCCACGCGCTCGTCGGCGGTGAGGTAGTAGTAGAAACGATGGTAGGGCGCCTGGCTGATGCGCAGTTCCTTGGCGCCGCAGCCCCAGTGCCGCACGTTGTGCCGCGACCCGAGCTTGTTGAACCGCCCCAGGTGATAGACGTCCACTTCGCTGGTGTGGCGCGTCATGGCCTCCGCCATGCGGAACGCGTCCGCGCGGCCCGTGCGCAGGAACTGGTACCACAGCCACATGACGCTGCCCAGTTCGGTGTTGTCCCAGGCGAAGCCGCCGATATCGTACCGCCAGGCGTGCCGCGCGCCATCGTACTGGTGCATGATGTCGCCGTAATTCCAGTAGCCGTACCAGTTGCGCTGGTCCACCTCCTTGCGGTAAAAAGCGAACGCCGCGTCCAGCCGGTCTTCGATGCTCGACTTCTCGGGAGTGGAGCGCTCGGGCAGGCTCCAGATGCCGAACACGCCGGCGGAATGGATCTGTCGGGGAGAGGCGCACAGAAGCGGCGGGTCGCCCGCCAGCTGCGCCTGAAGCGCGGCCTCCTCCCGCGGCGGAACGCCCGCGGAGGGGAACAGCGTCACCTCGCTGGTGCGCGCCACGCCGTGGGGCGTGCTGAACCCGGGCTGCCAGTCCTCGTAGCTGGTGTCGAGGTCGTGGCCGCGGGTGTCGTAGTGGCGCAGGTCCATGGGCGGCGCGTCGGGCGACCACAGCCACACCCGCAGGTCGGCGGCGTCCCCCGCCGCCTGGCGCACCTCGAGCGAAGCGGGATAGGACTGCCAGAAATTCCGCACGCCCGCCGCGAGTCCGCCGGAGACGTCGCCGGCGAACACCAGCCCGGAAGCGCGCCGCCCCGCCGCGGCGTCGAGCCAGCAGCTTTGGGCGTTGGTGCGCTTGACAATGGTGAAGCCGCTGGCGTTGGGCTGGACCAGCTTGTAGGAGTCCCAAACGGCCAGGTCGGCGAGAACCTTGCGGCCCCGCGCATCGTAGGCCTCGCGGTTGGGAAGGCGCTTGCCGGCCAATTGCTCAGCGTAGGCCCCGCCGCGCCCGGCGCCCGGAACGGAAAGGAAGCCGCGGCCCGCGAGAGGCTGAAGCGGCTCCGACCACAACCCGCCGTTTTCCCCCGAGAAGCGGACGTGCCGGTTGTGGACCTGCTCCCGCAGGGGCACGCTGAACGCGAGCCCCATCGCGCGTATCAAGTCTTTTTCGTGATCGCCGTCGAAGACGATGGTGTGCGCCAGCCGGATCTGCTCGCTCCCCGCGTAGAAGTAGAGCCGGAGAACGAACGGCAGCCACTCGCGCGTCCCCTGGACCGCTTTATGGACGCCCTCGATCTTCACCACCGCGCGTACCGGCCCGCGCTGCTCCACCGTGAGGGTCCGAGTGACGCCGGCGAAGTCGTCTTCCAGCGAGCACACGAGCCGCCCCTCACGGGCGATTTCCCTGCCCTCCATCGAGACGGATTCCAGGAATGCGCCGCCCCGCTTGGGAACGCGGCACTGCACCCTGCCGGTATCGATCTCGATCGCCTCGGCGGTCTCGCGCAGTTGGAGCGCCGGCGCCGGCGGCGGAGCGGAGCCGCGCGCCAGCCGCAGCGCCGTTCCCGAATCGGGGCCGGCGACAGTGGCGAAAGCCGCGAACTTGAGGGAACCGTCGGGCCAGTAAGCCAGCGGCCAGGTCTGCAGCGGCAGCGGCTTGCCGCCGGTGGTCAGGGTGAAGGACTGCGTCCTGGAAACGGCGCCGCGCGCGAACGGAACGCCCCACGTGACGCCGGCCGGAAACGGAGGCGGCGCGCCGCCGAGCCAGTGCAGCGCGATGGAATCGGCGGGGAGCGAGGACTGCGCCGACTGCTCCTGTGCGGCGGCGATGGGGCCGGAGGCCAGGAGCGAGAGTGCGTCGCGGCGGGTGATAGGCATAGTGTCGGGTAGAACCGCCCGGCGGCCGGAGCCGGCCCTACGGCTTCAGATGCATCTGCAAAAACTTGATGTACACCGGCCAGTCGCCGGGCAGCATACCGTGGCCGCCATCGTGCATAAAGTAGCCGATGTCGTGCAGGATGGGCTCGCCCGCGCCGGGCATCTGGTCCGTGCCGAGCCCCTGCTTTCCGAACAGCTTATAGACCGGCTCGGCGGCCACGGCGGCCAGGAACTCGCCCTTGGGGTCGGACCAGTCGTCCGTGCTCCCGGTCTGGAGCAGAACGGGGCGGGGCGCCATGAGGGCCACCAGCATGTGCGCGTCGACGGGGAACTTGTCCACCTGGTTGGCGTATTTGGCGTAGTTGGCGCAGAACTGGTAGGGGTAGCGGCTGGGCGCCGTCAGGTGGGCGATGGTCTCGCCGTAGTTGCGGCGGCTGAGCGCGGCCCCACCCTCGCCGGAACAACTCGCGATCACCATGGTGATGCGCGTATCGTGCGCGCCGGCCCACATCACGGTCTTTCCCAGCCTCGAGACGCCCGTAATGGCTATGCGTTTGGCGTCCACGCCCTTGTCGGTTTCCAGGTAGTCGATGGCGCGGCTGATGCCCCACGCCCAGGCGGAGATCGCGCCCCACTCATCCGGCGCCGGTTCCGTCTGGCCGGGCTTGAGATACAGGGCGCGCACGCCGAGCGGGACGCCATTGAGGAAATCGGCGTCGACGTCGCCGTAGTAGAACGTGGCCACCCCGAATCCGGCGGCCAGCAGCGGCTCGACGTTGAGGCGTCCCATCCCCATCCCGCGCGGGGCGGGAACCCGCTTCCCGCCGCGGCCCCACATTTCGCCCTGCTTCACCCCGGGATCGTTCACGCTGGACGAGTTCGGAGAGAAGCCGATGTTCAGCAGGAGCGGCACGGGTTTCGCGGCGCCGGCGGGCACGTAGACGAGCAGGTCCATCTTCGGCCCGTTCTTGTCCTTGGAAAAGTAGATGGTCACCTGGCGGCGCGTGGCTTTGCCGTCGAATGCGGGCGCACCCTTGTCGAACACGTCGAAGGTCATGTCCTTCGGGCGGCCGGGAGCGCGGCCGTATTCGTTCTCTTCGAACAGGCGCACGATCTCCGGCCTGCGTTTCGTATTCCAGGTCTTGACGTCGCGAACAGGCTTCCCGTCGGCGAGTTTCAGGGGATCGGGAAGCGTGTAGCCGCCTACCTTGGATTCGTCATAGTTGACCGGAATGCCCGCGATCACATCGCGGTTCTGAGGGCGCGGGGCGGGGGCCTGCTGCGCGAGGGCGCCCGCGGCCAAGGCCGCAAGTAGAAACATAGAACGATGGCAGTACGGCATGCCGGTATTCTAACGCCCCTACAGGCTCAGTACCGCCGGTGGTCGGTTTTTGCCACCGGTTCTTTGAATCGGCCCACCCCAAAGGAACCGGTAGCGATAACCGACCACCGGCGGTACTACAGCCCCAGCACCCGCACGGGCCCCAGCAGCCCCGATTCCGGCGGCGGTTGCGGGCCGCCGCGGCCGCCCATCATCATGCCGCCCGCCGGGGCCAGGACGCGCTTTTCCGCGGGCAGCAGCCGGTCGCCGATCTGGCGGTTGGTCCACTCGTTCGTGACCTTGATCTCCAGGCGGTTCGGCCCGGGCTTCCACGCGGCCGCCGCATCCACCTGGTACGGTGGTTTCCAGAGCGTGGCGAGAGGCTTGCCGTTCACGGCCACCTCGGCGATGTCCTTGACGCCTCCCAGGTCGAGGACCAGCTTCCTTCCGGGACGGA
>JAIQFU010000263.1 GCA_020073115.1 Terriglobia bacterium | reverse complement strand
GTCTGACCATCCCATCCCTCATGGAAACCCACTCCCATTCGAGTTGTGCGCCTTCTGAATAGCGGCACCCGGTCTCGTAGAGATACAGGGACAGAGGTTTGGCGTGGTCAATCAGTTCGGCGTAGATCTTCCAGAAGGCTTCGTCTTCAACGAATCCCTGACGCACGGCTTTGGATTCGTCAAATTGTTCGATTGAAGGGAACTCGTAGTCTAAGAGTTTGAAGGACCGTTTCAGAAGAGCCACGGCCCGATTCACTGTGGCGGGTGCATAGCCATAGATCGTCATTTTCGTGCGGAAGGCTAGTACATCGCTCTTCTCCATGGACGTGATCCGCATTTGTCCGAAGTAGGGACGAAGATGCTTCTCCACGTTCTGGCGGCACCAGTCAACAGATCGACTGTTCTGGGTGTAGTCGAGAATCAGGTTGTCCAAAAGCCAGCCGATGCTATGCTTCTCGGCTTTCTCTTTTCCGGCACGCTTGTGAAGAAGCATGTCTTCGGCTTCCTTCATGGAATCCGTGCCGCTGGACTGCCTTTGCTGCTTGCCGTTCACCGACCATCGCATGTGCCAGATGTCAGATCCGGGTTTCTTGAAAAGTCCCTTCGGGGGCTGTGCCATGCCCCAAACCTAGCACAGTTTTGAGCATTTGGCTAAAGTGCTGGCCTGTAAACGGTTGGATATAAAGATAATTACCTGAAGATAACAGGGATTTTGAGTCTGGTGCGTCTGCCAGTTCCGCCACTTCGCCAGCGGGTACTCCATTATTGTAGCCGATGAAAACCGCCAAGCCGCAGGACCGGCCTCCGGCCGGTCCTACGGCGCGTTCAACTTCCGGACCCAGATATTCCGGAACCGCACCGGCTGGGAGTGGTCGCTGTTCGGCCGGGTGCGGGCGGTAGACGCCGTTTTGCCGCCACACGGTCTGGCCGACGTACTCCTTGTGATTCTGCACCAGCACGCCGTTGAAGATCACGGTCACGGTGGCCGGCTTCACCACTTTATCGCCCTCGAAGCGCGGCGCCTCGAAGAAGATGTCGTACACGTTCCATTCGCCCATGGGGCGCGCCGGATTCACCAGCGGCGGCCACACGCCGTAAATCGCCCCCGCCTGTCCGTCGGCGTAGGTCTGGTGGGAGTTCGATTCCAGCACCTGGATTTCGTAGCGCGTCATGAGCTCGATGCCGCTGTTGCCGATGCCCTGGCCGTTCCCCTTGGACTCCTTGGGGATCTGCCACTCCACGTGAAGCTGGCAATCGCCGAAGCTCTCTTTGGTCAGCAGCCGCCCGCTGCGCGGCACGATCTCGATGTAGCCGTTCTCCACCTTCCACTTGGGCTCCTGGTCGGAGCCGCCGCGCGCCCGCTGCGTCCACTTGGAAAGGTCCTTGCCGTCGAACAGCACGAGGGCGTCCGAAGGCGGCGCCTCGTTCACGTACGGCCCCGGAGTCACCATCGGCGGGCGCGGCCGGTCCATGTCGTGCACCCTCCACTTCTGCCCGATGATCTGCGGCGTATCGTTGTACCCGCGGACGTCGTCTCCCGCCGAGGCGGGCGGTTCCTGCGCCGCGGCCAGGGCGGCTCCCAGTATCAACAGACCCACTATCTTCATAAACGAATATCCTAACCTTTCCACGTGAGCGTCACCATCGACCCCGCCGGCAGGTTCACCTCCGCCTCCCGGCCGCTCAGCCGCAGCAGCGCCTTCTTCTCCGCGCCAGCGTTGGTCAGCACCACGGCATTCGTTCCATCCGGATTGGCAAAGGCTACGTGCGAGACGCGCTCCAGGCTGCCGGAGGATTCGATGCGCCGGGCGCCGCGCCGGACGGCGCGCGAATAATGCGCGAAGGCACAGTACTGCCCGCTGCGGGTGATCTCCTTGGTTCTGGAATCGATGGTCACCATGCCGCCGCAGTTGAAGGGGCCGATGTTGGGCTTTCCCGTCTCGTCCAGCGCGAGGTTCCAGCCGATGATGCAGCGCGACCAGTTTCGCAGGATGCCGGCGAAGTTGGCGCCCCACTGCGTCCAGTTGGTCCGGTACCCGCGCTCGTCGAAGGCCGGACCGCCCTCGGTCCAGTAGGCGTGCTTCTCCGGATGCGCTTCGTGCACCCGCGTCATGGCGGTGGGCTGCCCCGCGTACCCGTGCCACGCCACGCCGTCGATGTAGCGGTTCGCGCCGGCATCGTCGAGGATCGCCATGGCCCGGCCCCACAGGTCGTAGTTGTGGTCCAGAATCCAGATCTTCGTTGCGGCAGCCGGTAGGTTATCGTCGTGGACGGGTTGAACGGATCGGGGTAGTTCTGGTCAAGTCCGAATGTCCCACCTCGTTCTGCACCGAGACGGCGTTCACCGGGACGCCCGCCTCCCCATACCCTTGCAGGAATTTCACGAAGTACTTCGCGTACGCCGGGAAAGACTTGTTCCGCATGCAGCCGCCCAGCATGGAGTTGTTGGCCTTCATCCACCCCGGAGGGCTCCAGGGCGATGCCAGCAGGAACAGGCCGGGATTCGCCGCGCGCGCCTGCTGCAGCATCGGGAGGATATATTCCCGGTCGTGGTCGATGGAGAAGCGCTGCATCTCCGGGTCGGGCTCGCCTTCGTCGAAGCTGTACATCTTTACCGCGTAGTCGCTCGAGCCGATGCAGATGCGGCACACGCTCAGGCCCATTTCCGAGGGATGGAAAAGCTCGTGGAACAACCGCTCGCGCGCCGCCGGCGCAAGCTGGTTGAACAGGTAGCACGAGGCGTCGGTGAAGGAAGCGCCGAAGCCGAGCGCCTCCTGAAACGTGCGTGAGGGGTCGAGCACGATGGAATCGGCCGAGGAGCCGCTCTCCGGCCGCCATGGGAGCGGGACGTCCGGCGCGAACCGCCGGTTCCCCGCGGTAGTCCAGACCGAGATTTCGCCGGTGGGCTGCGCCTGGGCCGACGCCGCAGCCATCCCCGCCGACGCGATTTTCATCCAGTCTCTGCGCGTAGGTTGTGCCATTGCGGACCTCCCCACCCTTATAGCGCATTTGACCGATCATCGTGGCGCGGGCTTCCGCTTCGCCGTTCGGCGCCGATCGCGCGCTGAAGCCTGCGCCGCCACATTCCACCCCATTGCGAAAGATGCTAAAACTTGTGGCTGCAATACATTAAGGAGCTACGCCGTGAAACACGCCGCTCTATTCCGTAAAATCGTTCTGGCTTCCGCCGCAGCCGCGGCCTGCTCGTTCCTCTTCTACCAGATAACCGCCGCCGCGGCTTCCAAGCCGCGGGCCCTTTCCTCCTACGACCCGCAAGTGAAGCAGGTTCTTGCCCAGATGACGCTCGATGAAAAAATCGGGCAGATGACACAGCCGGACCAGTCGGCCCTGCGGGACCCGGGCGACGTCGAAAATCTGTTCCTGGGCTCGCTGCTGAGCGGGGGCGATTCGGACCCCAAGGAAGGCAATTCCCTGGAGGCCTGGACCAATATGTACGACCACTACCAGGAGCGCACGAAAAAGACCCGCCTCCAGATTCCGCTCCTCTACGGGGTGGACGCCGTCCACGGGCACAACAACCTGCTGGGAGCGGTGATCTTCCCGCACGACATCGCGCTGGGCTGCACGCGCAACCCCAAGCTGGTGGAGCAGGTGGAGAAGGTCACCGCCGCGGAAATGCGAGCCAGCGGCGTGCAGTGGGCCTTCGGCCCTTGCGTCACCGTGCCGCAGGACATCCGCTGGGGCCGCACCTACGAGGGCTTCTCCGAAGACCCATCCATCGTGGCCAGCCTGGGTGAGGCGGCAGTCAAGGGATTCCAGGGCGCGAGCCTCTCCGACCCGCTGGCCGTCGTGGCTTCCGCGAAACACTACGCCGGCGACGGCGGCACCACTTTCGGCACGGCGCGCGGCGGCCGCGGCCTCGACCAGGGCGATACCCGGGTTGACGAGGCCACCCTGCGCAAGATCCACCTGCCGGGCTACGTCACCGCGGTCAAAGCCGGAGTGGGGACCATCATGCCCTCCTACAGCAGTTGGAACGGCGTGAAGTGCTCCGCCAGCAAGCGCCTGCTCACCGAGATCCTCAAACAGGAACTCGGCTTCGAAGGCTTCCTCATCTCCGACTACAACGCCATCGATCAGATCAACCCCAAGGACTACAAGGAATCCATCGCGGTCTCCATCAACGCCGGCATGGATATGGCCATGGTCACTAACCGCTACCCGCAGTTCATCGCCAATCTCAAGGCGCTGGTGAACGAAGGCCAGGTGCCCATGTCGCGCATCGACGACGCGGTCACCCGCATCCTGCGCGTCAAGTTCGCCATGGGGCTGATGGACAAGGGCCGCTCGCCCCTGGCCGACCGCAGCATCCAGAAGACGTTCGGCTCTCCCGAGCACCGCGCGGTAGCGCGCCAGGCCGTGCGCGAATCGCTGGTGCTGCTCAAGAACGACAGGAAAACGCTGCCGCTCTCCAAAAACGCGGTGCGCATCCACGTGGCCGGGAAGAGCGCCGATAACATCGGCAACCAGTGCGGCGGCTGGACCATCCGGTGGCAGGGCCAGACCGGGGCCGTGACCACGGGCGGCACAACTATCCTCGCCGCCATAAAGAACGCCGTTTCGAAAGATACCCAGGTGACCTACTCTGCCGATGGGTCGGGCGCCGCCGGCGCGACTGTTGGCGTGGTGGTGATCGGCGAGCGGCCGTACGCCGAGGGCAACGGCGACCGCGCCGAGCTTTCGCTGGCGAAAGAAGACCTGGACGCCGTGGCCGCCATGAAGGCCGCCGGCATCCCGCTGGTCACCATCCTCATTTCCGGCCGGCCGATGGTCCTGGGCGACACGCTCGACAAATCGGACGCCCTCCTGGCCGCCTGGCTGCCGGGTACCGAAGGCCAGGGCGTGGCCGACGTCCTCTTCGGCGACTACAAGCCGACCGGAAAGCTGTCGTTCTCCTGGCCGCGCGCGAACGGCCAGTTGCCCATCAACATGCACACCGCCAAATACGACCCGCTGTTTAAGGTCGGGTATGGATTGAAATATTAGCCTGAGTACCGCCGGCGGTCGGTTTTCGCTGCCGGCAAGAACCGACCGCCGGCGGTACTCGCAAGGAACACCCTCATGAAATCCTTCATCGCCGCCATCTTCCTCCTTTCCGCCGCCGCTTTCGCCCAAACCACCCCGCAGCGCCAACCGGGCGCGTGGTGGAGCGAGCGCGCTCCCGGCGCCATGCCCTATCGGACCAACGCCAGGAAACTGCCCCTGATTTCCGTCAAGGGCAATAAGTTCGTGGGGCCCGATGGAAACGCCATCGTCTTCCGCGGGCTGGCCATCTCCGATCCCGACAAGATCGAGAGGCAGGGCCACTGGAACCGCGATCACTTCGTCAAAGTGAAGGAGATGGGAGCGAAGGTGGTCCGCATCCCCGTCCACCCCGTCGCCTGGCGCGGCCGGGGGCCCGCGGAGTACATCAAGCTGCTCGACCAGGCCGTGGAATGGTGCACCGACCTGGACATGTACATCATGCTCGACTGGCACTCCATCGGGAACCTGACCACCGGCCTGTTCCAGGACCCGATGTACGAGACCTCGCTCCAGGAAACCTACGCCTTCTGGCGTATCATGGGCCGCCGCTACGCCGGCCACAACACCATCGCCTTCTGGGAGCTTTTTAATGAACCCACCACGTTTCGCGGACAGCTTGGACCGGTGGTGTGGGCGGACTGGAAAAAGGCCGTCGAGAACGAGATCACCATCATCCGCGCCTACAACCCGCAGGCGCTGGTCCTGGTGGCGGGATTCGATTGGGCCTACGACCTGACGCCGCTCCGCGAAGAACCCATCAACGCGCAGAATATCGGCTACGTGACGCACCCCTACTCCAACAAGCGGCCTCAGCCATGGGAGCCGAAGTGGGAAGAGGATTTCGGCTTCGCCGCATCGCAGTATCCCATCTTCGCCACGGAGTTCGGCGGCGCCGCGGCAGCCCCGGCCAACGCCACGCAACCCGCTTACGGCCCCTCGATTTTCAAGTACCTGGAAGGCAAGGGCATTAGTTGGACCGTCTGGTGTTTCGATCCGGAATGGGGCCCGACGCTCATCAGCAATTGGGATTACAAGCTGACCCCCGCCGGCGAGTACGCTAAGCAGATCATGTTGCAGGGCGGATGGAAGTAGAACGGCCGGGGCGCAAAGACCGGCTCTACGGGGCTCTTTGCGCTCTTCTGGTAATCGCCAGCGTCCTCGGCTCGGTCCCCATCCTCGCGATGGGGATCAACGACGATTGGTCCTATGCCTGGACCGCCCGCGAGTTCGCCCGCACCGGGCATCTGGCCTACAACGGCTGGGTGGGCGCCATGGTCGCCGTGCAGGCGGTGTGGGGCGGCCTGCTGATCCGGCTGTTCGGTTTCTCGTTCACCCTGTTGCGGCTCTCGACCCTGCCGTTCGCCGTCGGCTGCGCCCTCTTCCTTTACGCTCTGGGGCGGCGGGCCGGCCTCCAGCCTGCCTTCGCGCTATTTGGACCCCTGGCCGTGGCGCTTTCGCCCGTTTTCATCCCGATGGCCGCTTCTTTCATGACCGACGTTCCGGGTTTCTTCTTCTGGCTGGCGGCCCTCTACTGCGCCGTTCGCGCGTGGGACTCCGGGAGCGCCACCGGCGCCTGCGCCTGGCTCGCCGCCATGGCGCTCCTGGGCGCGGCCGGAGGGACGGAGCGCCAGGTGGTTTGGGCCGTCCCCCTGACGGTTCTGCCCACCATCGCGTGGGCGCGCAGGAAGGAGCGTGCGGTGGTTGCCGCCGCCACGCTGCTCTTCGCGGCGTCGGTTGCCGTCCCCGGCCTCTCCCTGCGATGGTTCCAGGCACAGACGAATACCGCCGCCGGCGCGGGTGAGAACTGGCCCTGGCTGGAGTTCGCCTGGTACGAGCTGGAGTCGGTGTTGCAGGTGGCCGTCAGTTGCCTGATCCTGACTCTGCCCGTCCTGGCCATTTCCCTAAGGCGGGCCGGGCTTCATCCTGCCCGAAAATTGGCGTTGGGCCTCCTGCTTTCGGCCGGCATCGTGGCCGCGCAACTCTGGCTGTTCGGCGACCCACTGCTGCTGGGCAACATCATCGAACCTACGGGCTTCCTGGGCCAGGGTGTCGAAGCCCTGGGCCGCAAACCCGAAATCCTGACCGCGCCGGTTCGCATGTTCCTCGGGCTGGCCGTTGTGGCGGGCGGCGGGTTCACGTTCGCTTCCCTGGGCCGGATATCCGATCCGCTTCAGCGCCGGTTCCTCCTGATCGCGGCTCCTCCCACGGCGCTCTACACGGCCGCCATCCTCTCCCGCGCCGTCAGCGATTGGCTTCTCTTCGACCGCTACATGCTCCTGCTGCTCCCGGTCCTGATTTTTCCCCTGCTGTGGCGCTACCAGCGGAACGTGCGCGGCGCCCCTCCGCGGCTCGGCTGGGCGCTCCTCGCCGCCTTTGCGCTTTACGGCGTGGCCTCCACCCACGACTACCTCGCGGCGGGCCGGGCAAAGGTTCGCGCCGCCTCCGCCCTGACCGGCGCCGGCGTACCCCGGACGCGCATCACCGCGGGCCTGGAATACGACGCCTGGACGGAACTGGAACACTCGGGTCGCATCAGGAAGGACAACGCTGCGCCGGATGAGTATTGGTTCTGGAAGTACACCCCCAGCCTGCGGCCGGCGTATTTCGTGGCCTATTCGAGGTTGGAGGGGATGGTGGATGCGGCGGCCCCGGCGCGCTATACCGCCTGGTTGCCGCCGTTCAGAAGACAGATCGTTACGCTGACCCCTCCCTCTCGTCGCGGCTCCGAAGCGGGGCCGCGACGAAAGGGAGCGGTCAACTAGCGGTTCTCTCTCACGCCTTCACCGGCTTCGTGGAGGCTTTCCAGTTCTTCTCGTCCCAATACAGCGTGTGGCCGTCGCGGTACGCCTCCACCGCCAGGTTGATCACGACCTGCGCGCGGGCGGCGGTCTCCACGTCCAGGTGCGGCTTCTCGCGCGTCCGCATGCAACCCAGGAAGTTCTCGATGTGCCGGGTCATCATGTCCTTGCTGTTGTCCACCGGGATCGCGAACTCCTTGCGCCCGAACTTCTGGGTGTACTCCGCGCCCCCGGTGGGGAACGGGCCCGGCCCGAACTCGGGCTCCGGGCGAACCATGATATTCGGGGTGGTGCGCTCGAATTGCCCGTGCTCCACCATGATGATGGTTCCGTTGTGGCCGCGGATCAGCCCGGGGATGTGCTGGGAGTTGGCCATCGAAGAGCTCAGCACCAGCGAGTGGCCTTTGGCGTAGTCGGCCATCAGGTGGAAGGTGTCGGGCACTTCGCGTTCATCCTTGAACACGTAAATGCCGCCCGCGCCCGAAACGCGCGTCGGATACTGCGCCTCGCCCCAGCAGATCTGCAGCGGCGATACCACGTGGAAGAAGAGGTCGGTGGCGATCCCGCCCGAGTAGTCCCAATACTTGCGGAAGCGGAAGAACCGGTCGGCGTCGTAGGGCCGTTTGGGCGCCGGGCCCAGCCACGTCTTCCAGTCGAGGTAGTTGTCGCCTTTGCCGTCGGGACCGGCCTCTTTATCGATGGGCCAGTTCCACTCGCCCGTCGTCCCGTTGCGGTGGTACGAGCCCTGGCTCATGATCATATGCCCGATCATGCCGTCGGCGATGGCCTTCCGCGCCTTCCACCACTGGTCGGCGGAAGTGGTCTGCTAGCCCACCTGGAGCACGCGCTTGGTTTCCTTGACGGTGTTCACCAACTGCCGGATTTCGTCGTTGGTGTGGCACATGGGCTTTTCCAGGTAGACGTCCTTGCCCTTGTCCATGGCGTCGAGGGCGATTTTGGCGTGCCAGTGGTCCGGGGTGGCGATGATCAAAGCGTCCACTTCGGGCAGGGCCAGCACTTCGCGGTAGTCCAGGAATCCCTTGGCCTTGTAGCGCTCGGCCTCCTGGCGTTTGCGCTTCTCATAGACGTCGCACACCGCTACGATCTGGCAGGCGTTGTTGTTCTGGGCGGCGTAGCGCGTGAAAGACTCGGCATCGTCCGACCCGCGCCCGCCGCACCCGATCAGCCCGATGTTGATGCGGTCGTTGGCTCCGAGCACGCGGCCCCCCGTCATTTTCGAGCCGGCGCGCGCCATGGCCGGCAGGGCCAGGCCGCCCGCGCCGACCGTCTTCAAAAAATTGCGGCGGTCGAATGAACTGGTTTCGCTTGACATGGGTTCCCCCGCTTTGATTGTCCCTCTTTTCGCGATCCGGGTAGGACCGGTCTCCGCCCCCTCCGCGGCCTCCGGCCGGCGAGCATTCTCCAATCGAAGAATGATCCTGAGACCGGGTTTTTGGTTCCAACGGGACGGCTGGGGAGTGTGCCCCGGACCATCACGCGACCCAGGCCCCGCGTGAAGTCGGCACAGGCTGCAACCGGGGACTGGCTCGAATTTCGCCGTCTTTGCGAAACTTCGTGCCTGTACCCGGTTTGCCCTTTCACGGATCGTACTGCGTGATTCGCGCCCCACCGCAGGTGGCGAGTCGGCACAGGCTGCAACCGGGGACTGGCTCGAATTTCGCCGTCTTTGCGAAACTTCGTGCCTGTACCCGGTTTGCCCTTTCACGGATCGTACTGCGTGATTCGCGCCCC
>JAIQFU010000262.1 GCA_020073115.1 Terriglobia bacterium | reverse complement strand
ACGGAAGGATGAAAGGCGCCCGGGATCCCCGCGCCGGAGGAGTCGCCAACCCCTTTTTTATGAAGCGCGACGCGGCTTTCGGCCATCCGCAGTTCCCCATCTACCTGGTGACCCGGCTGGCGGCGTACGACCTCGCGGACGTGAAGGCCATGATCGACCGGTCCCTGTCCGCCCGCAACCGGGGTAAGTTCGTCATCGACGCCGGAACCGGCAAAGGCGATGGCGACAATTGGCTGCGGACCGCCGCCATGCTTCTCCCGCGCGAGCGGGTGTTGATGGATGAGACCCCTGCCGTCCTCTACGACAGGAAAGACGTCATCGGGTATGCATCCTGGGGTTCCAATGACGGCGGCCGGAAACGCCGGCGGCTGGGATTCCAGTGGCTGCCGGGCGCCATCGCCACGGAGTATGTCTCGACGAACGCCCGTACGCTGAAGCGTCCGCCGGATAACTGGACGTTCACCACCTGGGAAGACCGGGTGCATTTCTTCGCCGGGTCGCCCCAGGGTCTCAGCGCCGATCTGATTCAGGAAGGCGCTGCCGGCGCTTCGGGCAACACCTACGAACCGTACCTGGCCGGCTGCGCCCGTCCCGACTACCTGCTGCCGGCGTATTTCCAGGGCCGGAACCTGGCGGAAAGCTACTACATGGCGCTCCCCTATTTGAGCTGGCAAGCCGTGGTGCTGGGCGACCCGCTGTGTTCGTTGGGGAAGCCGTAGGGCCGCCTTCCGGGCGGTCGCGACACGCTGGAGCGTGTCGCGGCCGCGCGGACCACGGCCCTACCCGTTCCGCTGGGCGCGGCGCTGCTCGAAGAACTGCTTCGCCCTCTGGTGCATCTGGTCGGCCTTGGCTTTCTGGTCGGGCGTCAGGATGGAGTAGAATTTGGCCGCGGCGCCGGAACGGATGGCGGTCAATTGGCCCTGCAACGGACCCATCGCCGTAGCGAGTTGGTTGATGGTGGCCGTATCGTTGTTCTTGACGGCGGTAGCCAGAGTCTGCCGGTCTTGCTTCAACTGGTCGCGCACGGGCTTGGCGGTCTGCCTGGCCTGCTGGAAAATATCCTTGGCCTGCTGCTTCTGGGCGTCGGTCAGGTTCAGGTTCTTCATCATCCGCTTGCGCATGGCGTGGCGCATGATGCCCGGCTTGGCCGGCGGGGTTTGGGTCGCGGGGGCTTGGGCGAATGCCATTCCGGCTGCCAGCGCCGCCGCCGATGCGAACTGCATGATGTTGCGTTTCATTGGGTGGTACACCTCTCATCTACGAATCTAGAGGTCCGCGGTAAAGCTCGTTTGTCGTTCCGGTAAATGACTGTAAGTATCTGCCTCGTTTGGATAAACACGAAAGCCGGCGAAAAGTTTCCGGCGCCAAATTACAAAGCCTTACCGTCCACCACCGCCCCGTCGTGGTAAATTTTAGCCGTGCGGATTCTGCTGGTCGATGATGACGCGGAACTCTGTTCGCTTCTGGGCGAATTCCTCACCCGGGAAGGCTTCGAGGTGGAGTGCCAGCACGAGGGGAACCGGGGGCTCGAGCGCGCCTCCGCCGACGGCGTGGACCTGGTGGTGCTCGATGTCATGCTCCCCGGGCTGGACGGCTTCGAGATCCTGCGCCGGCTCCGCCAACGCAGCAAGGTGCCCGTCATCATGCTCACCGCGCGCGGCGAGGACGTGGACCGCATCGTCGGCCTGGAACTGGGAGCCGACGACTATCTGCCCAAGCCTTTCAACCCCCGCGAACTGGCCGCCCGCATCCGCGCCATCCTGCGCCGCTACGCTCCGCGCCCGGCCGCGCCTCCGGCCCGCCTGGAGGTCAACGGAGTCGTGCTGGATACCGGCACGCGCGAAGTGATCTCGATCGGCAAGCCCGTGGACCTGACCACCTTCGAATTCGACATCCTGGAGTTGTTGATGCGCTCCGCCGGACGGGTGCTCTCGCGCGATGCCCTGATGGAGAATTTCTACAACCGCAAGGCCACCGCTTTCGACCGGTCGATCGACATGCATATCAGCCATATCCGGAAGAAACTCGGCCGTGGCGACGGCCTCATCAAGACCATCCGCGGGGTCGGGTATCAGTTTTGCCGGACGCCCGAGGATGCGGCCGCCGAATGAGATCGCTGTTCGCCAAGATTCTGCTCTGGTTCTGGAGCACGCTGGCCATCACCCTGATCGGATCGGCGTTCATCGAAGCCCTCAACGTCAACGAGAACGCCTCCGATAAGCGCGCCCCGGTGGCGCGGCTGGTGACGTTTCAACTGGAGGAAGCGCGCGCCGCGTACGAAACCGGCGGCCGTCCGGCCCTGCGGAATTTTCTGGCTACCCTGCGCCGGGTTTACGACGCGGAAGGCGTGCTGGCCGACGAGCGGGGGCGCGACGTGCTCACCGGGCAGGACCGGTCCGATCTGGTACGCCGGGCGCAGCGCAGGCCCTCCTTCTCCTATTTCAGGGCGGGCCCCAGCACCGTGGCGCGGGCGGCGGAGGACGGGAAGTACTGGTTCTTCTTCATCGCGCCGCACGCCCCCGTCAGCTCCTGGTTTCTCATGCCCGAGCACCTGTTTGTCCTCGGGTTGGAGGTTCTGCTCTGTTACTGGCTGGCCTGGCATTTTACGACCCCCGTTCGAAAACTCCAGAAAGCCGTGGAGCGGTTCGGGCGCGGCGATCTTTCGGCGCGCGTGGGCTCCACCCGGCGCGACGAGTTGGGGCAGCTTGCCCGCACTTTCGACCGCATGGCCAGCCGGATTGAGACCCTTTTGACGGCCGAGCGCCGCCTGCTCCTCGATATTTCCCACGAGCTGCGCTCCCCCCTGGCGCGCTTGGGCGTGGCGGTGGAACTGGCGCGCTCCGGCGAAAACCTCGATTCGGCCCTGAACCGCATTCAGAAAGAATCCGACCGCCTGAACGGCCTGGTGGGCCAGCTGTTGCAGGTCACCCGCGCGGAGGGCGACCCTTCCTCGCTGCGCCGCGACCCGATCCGGCTGGACCAGTTGGTCCGGCAACTGGTGGAGGACTCTCACATCGAGGCCGCCGCCCGGGGCTGCGATCTCCGATTCGAGAAGTTCGAGCCGGTTACGGTCGAAGGCGACCCGGAGCTGCTGCGGCGGGCCGTGGAGAACGTCATCCGCAACGCCATCCGCTACTCGCCGCGCGAAACGGCGGTGGAGGTCTCGCTGGCCCGCAACGACGGCCGCGCCATCGTGGACGTGCGCGACCACGGCCCCGGCGTCCCGGAGGAGGCCCTGCCCCGCCTCTTCGACGCCTTTTATCGCGTGGACAGCGACCGCAACCGGACCAGCGGCGGCATCGGCCTGGGCCTTTCCATCGCGCGCCGCGCGATCGAGCTGCACAAAGGCGCCATCCGCGCGAAGAATGCCCAGCCCGGCCTGGAAGTCGAAATGGAACTGCCGGTGAAGTAGCGCTGCTAATTCGGTGCTAATTCGGGGACAGGCTACGAAACCCCCGAACTGCGGGGGTTTCGTAGCCTGTCCCCGAATTACGCTCGAATTACGCTACAAGTGCCTCGCGGCGAAGCGGCACATCGCCAACCCATCCATCCAGTTGAAGGGAAACTGGCCTGTCGTGTAATGGCCGCACGGCAGGGTGAAGACTTCGTGGGGCAATCCCAATTCACGGAAGGCGTCCAGCACCTGCTTGCTGTAAACCGGCAGGAAGGTGCTGTCGTGGCGCGCCCAGATCAACAAGCTTCGCACGTCTCGCTTCTGAAACTGCTTTATGAACGACGCCGGGCTGATGATCGACCAGTATTCCCGCAACTCGTCCTGGCTCACCCGGCCGTCGAAACCGTGGCGCACGTTCTGGGTGGAAAGCCCTGTCCAGACCACGTCGGAAAAGAACATGGAGACGTGATTGAAAATGCCCAGCCGCACCCTCGCGTCGTGCGCCGCGGCGATGAACGCGATACACGATCCGAGGCTGGTCCCCAGGATTCCCAGCCGCCGGTACCCCTGCCGCTCCAGCCAGTCCAGGCAGGCCCGAGCGTCGATCACCGACTGCCGGGAAGCGTGAATCGTTCGTCCCACGTTGCTGGAGACGTGGTAGTCGGCGCGCTGCAGTTCCGGCGGCATGCGTTCGGCGTGGTACGCCATGCTCAGCCGTAGTGCGCTGATCCCAAATCGGTTGAGCAGCTTGGCCAGGCCTACGTGCCCGTCCGCGCCCGAGTTCCATTGGGGCAGGATCACGAGCGCCCTCCCGTTGCTTCTGGGAGCGGGGAACCACAGCGCGTGGGCGCGGTCGTTTTCCGGGCAGCCGGAACGCGCCGGGCTGGTGAACGTCAGGAGGTTGCCCCGAAAGTCGAAGTCGGGCGGCGTATCGTACGCGTAGAAGCGGTCGGAGTGGGCGAGCGCGTGCGCCACGAAGCGCGACACGCCGCCGGCGGCATCGTCGTTGCACTCATCGGGATACGGGGGGAACCCGATCGCGCGCAGCCATTCGGCCCCCCACTCGAACGGCCGTACCATCCGGTTCGTGTCCCGCGTGGCCAGCTTCCGCTCCCAGCGGTCCATGCAGCGTGCGTAGATTCCAGTCATCTCGGGGAATTTTTCAGTTTACCGAAAAAAAAGCCCCGCGCCGGCAGATGGAACCGGAGCGGGGCCGTGTGTAGCCCAGACGAGGCAACGCACCAAAGCGAAAAACCGACCTCTAAAAGACCACAACGGAAAATGCATTCCATGGGCCATGCGCAAGTTGTTGATCCTACGAGCGGCGGCCCGCCGTTTTCCCGAATTCCGTAGAGCATTACTACGGTTCTCGGAAACCGCCGGCCCGGTGGCGGTTGAAACCGGAAAGCGGACGGCTGACAGCCGGTTGTTACAATCTACCTGTGAGTTCCGCTCCCCCCAGTCCGGGCGCCGTTGCGCAACGTGTTCCGTCCGGGGCGGGGAAAGCCGTGGCGGGGTTCCTGGTTTCCGGGTTTCTGCTCGCGTTTCTGGGAGCGATCCTGCCGGCGTGGGGAGCCCACCGCGATCCGCCGGAGTTCGCCGTCGTCGGGAACTACTTTCTTTGCTTCGGGATCGGGGTGGTCGTCTCGGCTGTTCTAGGCCGCGGTATGCTCGCGCGCCGGGGGATTTCTCTCAGCCTGGCGTTCTCCTGCGCGGTGGCGTGCGCGGCCCTGGTTTTCCTGGCCTTCGTCTCCCCCCCGGCATCGGCGTGGTGGCGGGCGGCGGGACTCCTGATCCTGGGCGCGGCGGCCGGCGTTCTGAACCTGGCTTTGTTCCACGCCCTTTCCGGGTCGTATACGCCCGACCCCGCCGGAACGGTGACCCGGGGAGGGGTGTTGTTCGGCCTGGGCTCGCTCGCGGCTACCCTGCTCGTGGCCGCCACGCTTTACGCCGGGCTGGCGACGATTCTGTGCGTCATGGCCGTCATCCCCGGCATATTCGCCGTAATCTATGCCCGCTCCTCGTATCCTGCCGCGCCGCGCCGCGCCGAACCCACTATGCGCCAGGCGCTCAAGGATTTCCACACGCCCGGGGCGGTGCTGTTTGCGCTGCTAGTATTCTTTCAGTTCGGAAACGAGTGGTCCATCGCCGGCTGGATGCCCTTGTTCCTCATCCGGCGGGTCGGCCTGAGCCCCACTGCGGCCCTCTTCAACCTGGCGATGTACTGGCTTTTCCTGATGGCGGGGCGTTTGGGCGCGGCGGCGATCCTGCCGCGCGTCCGGCATGGCCGGCTGTTGATCTTGAGCGTCCTCTCGGCGCTGTTCGGCTGCCTGATCCTGTACTCCACCAAAACCGGCTTCGGGGCCGCCTCCGCCGCTCTTTTCCTCGGCGCCGGGTACGCCAGCATTTACCCCCTGCTGGCGGAGGCCATCGGCCGGCGGTTCCCCTACTATCACCCCGGCTTCTTCAACGGCATCCTCTCCGTAGCCATGCTCGGGGGTCTGCTGGCTCCCGCCACCCTGGGCTACGCCGCCGCCCGGTGGGGTGTCGGGGTGGCCGTCGGCATCCCGCTGCTAGGCGCCTGCATGGTGATGGTCCTGATGGCGTCGATCTGGCTGGAGTCGAAGGTAACGGGGCGATGAAGAACAGGGGCTGTGGGTCGGGTAGGCGCCCGTTGGGCACGCCGGCTCGGGCGGCGCTTGCGGCACTGGCTTTCTCATGGGGCGCGGGCGCGGCCAGCCTGCCTCAGGAGATCGATAAGGCGCTGGCGTCCTCCCCCGCGGCGCAGACGGCCTACTGGGGCATTCAGATTATCGATCTGGCCAGCGGGAAAACGCTCTACGAGCGGAATCAGGATCGCTTCTTCGTCCCCGCTTCCAACACCAAGCTGTTCACCACCGCCATGGCCCTCACCCACCTGGGCGCGGATTTCACTTTCCGGACGCGCGTGCTGGCGGACGCCGCGCCCGATCCGGAAGGCCGGATCCGGGGGCCGCTGGTCCTGGCAGGCGGAGGAGATCCGAACCTCTCCGGACGAGTCCTCCCGTACCGCATGGGGACGCCCGCGGGAAACCCCCTGGCGGCCATCGAGGACCTCGCCGGGCAAGTGGCGGCTCGCGGGGTCAAGCGCGTGGAAGGCGGTATCATCGGCGACGACGCGTGGTACGTCTGGCAGCCCTACGCCGAAGGCTGGTCGATCGACGACCCCCAGTACGACTACGGCGCCCCGGTGTCGGCTCTCACCATCAACGACAATACCCTGGCGCTCGCGGTCAGCCCGGGCGAGCGCCCGGGCGCCCCGGCCAATGTGGAATTGAGCCCCCCGCTGGAGTACTACAGCATCGATAACCGCATCCGGACGGTCCCCCCGGGCAGCGGACGGAATATCCATTTCGACCGCGATCCGGGCGGCATGCAGGTGCGGTTGTGGGGTTCGATCCCCCTCCGCGACCGCGGCGAAACGCTGCTGCTGGCCATCGAGGACCCGGCGCTGTACGCCGCCCGGGCGTTCCGCCAGGCGTTGGAAGACCGCGGCATCGTGGTGGGCGGCGGCGTCTCCTCTCGCCACCTGCTGCCCAACGAACTGCCCGACCTCACCGCGGCGCCCTCGGCGCCGGAACCCGCCGGGTTCGAACTGGCCCGGCTCGTCTCGGCGCCGCTCCTCGAAGACCTGCGGGTCACCGATAAAGTCAGCCAGAACCTCCACGCGGAACTGGCCCTCCGCGCCGTGGGCCTTTTCCGCAGGCATGTGGGCAGCCGCGAGGCCGGGCTGGCGGAGTTGCAGGATTTCCTGGCCGAGGCGGGCATCGACCCGGAGTGCTGCAATTTCAACGACGGCTCCGGGCTGGCGCGGCTGAACCTGGTGACCCCGGCGGCGGTGGTTCAGCTTCTGCGTTATATGTATGCATCGCCCGCGCGCGACAAAGGACGGGACCCTCAGCACGCGGCTGGGCGATGGCGCCGCGGCGGGCCGGATTCACGCCAAGACCGGAACCCTTTCCCACGTGAGCGCGCTCTCCGGGTACGCCCGGAGAACGGACGGAAGCTGGGTCGCTTTCTCGGTCCTGGTGAACAACTATAACGGCCACGGCTCCGACGTGCGTGGCGCCATGGACCGCATCTGTAATCTAATAGTGGAGTAGGAATACAGTCATGCCGATTTTCGAATACCGATGTGAGGACTGCGGGACGAAGTTCGAGAAACTGGTGCGCCGCGCCGAGGACGGGCCGGACGTGGCTTGCCCATCCTGCGGCGAGAAGCGTCTGAAGCAGGAGTTCTCCACCTTCGCCGCGCACGCCAACAGCGGTTCGAAG
Source organism: Terriglobia bacterium (assembly GCA_020073115.1). Taxonomy (GTDB): domain Bacteria; phylum Acidobacteriota; class Terriglobia; order Bryobacterales; family Bryobacteraceae; genus BOG-224. The sequence continues at coordinate 2,133 of JAIQFU010000262.1, read as the reverse complement.
CCGGAGCCCCGGATGTGCCCGAGCGGCGGCCCGTGCAACCCGGCGTCGTGCGGCATGAATTTCAACTGATTAGCGTTCCTGTCCCAGCGCGTTCTCGATGAACGCCCGCTCGATGGGCCAGTAGCCGCGTACGCGCGCGCCTTCGGAACGGAATGCGCCCGCCGCCAGCACGCCGCTCAGGTCGGCGGGGTTGGGCTTCTGGCGTTCCCGCTCGATCATTTGCCGCAGCAGACCGGTAGCTTTGGCCAGCTGAGCGGAAAGATCGGCGGCGTCCTGTTCGTTCCGGCAGCGGACCTCCAGCCTGGCGGCCAGCCGGGGGCCTTCGGGCGCGAAGGTGAGGAGCACCGATTCGGCCTGCTCCATGCCGCGCGCGAACATGCTCGTCCCGGCGGGGAGGCTGCTCCCCGGTTTCAGCGCCGAAGGCGGTATGGACAGCCACACGGGCGCGGCCGGCATTTCCGGGCCGGGCGCATCCGCCGGGCTGGTCATCCGCAGCGCGGCGCTCTCGTCCTGGCTGACGGCCAGCGCCATCAGGCTGGAAAGCACGGGGAAAAAGGAGATGCGCCGCTCCGGCGCGCTGCCCGTCATGCGGCACAGCGGGTTGTCACACCGCCCCCCCTGCGCCTGAACGTACGCCCGAAGGCTGGTCCAGTCGAAACGTCCCTTCAACAGCATGAACTTGCCGGATGGAGCGAAGGCCACCATGGCCGCGTCGAGGTCCTGCTTGTAGTCGAAGCGGGTCTTCTGGACGAAGCTTCGGTAATCCGGCTCCTCCCCGACCTTCGAGCCGTCCAGCAGCGATAGAATCCCCGCGCGGCGCAGTGCGGCGAAGTCGATGTAGGCGATGAGCGTATCCTGCCGGGGCAGGCGCCGGAGCCAGGAGGCGGGGGTGAGCGTGCGCTGCCGGCGCCAGGCGATGCCGCCGAAAACCGCGGCGCAGACTGTGGCCGCGGCGGCAACGGCAACCCAAACGCGCTTTGTATTCCTCACTTTCCGCAGTATCGCATGGCGAGTGGGCTTTCAGCCGGCAAGGCCGGCAAGCCAGAGGTTCACTCCACAGCCACCGCCGCCTCTTCCCGCGCTTCCTTCCACAGCCGCACATACGGCTGCAAATCGCGCATCATGCGGGCGAACTCCGCCAGGGGCAGGGATTGCGCGCCATCGCTGAAAGCCTTCTCGGGACAGGGGTGCACCTCCACGATCAACCCGTCCGCCCCAACCGCTACCGCCGCACGGCACAGCGCCGGCACCAGGCTGCGCTTTCCCGTGGCGTGGCTGGGGTCGACGACCACCGGCAGGTGCGTCAGTTCATTCAGCGCGGGGATGGCCGAGATGTCGCACGTGTTGCGCGTGGCGGTCTCGAAGGTGCGGATGCCGCGCTCGCACAGGATCACGTTGGGGTTGCCGTGGGCTACCACGTACTCGGCCGACATCAGCAGTTCCTTCAGGGTCGAGCTCATGCCGCGCTTGAGCAGGACCGGCCGCCCGCACCCGCCCAGCGATTTCAGCAGGGAGAAGTTCTGCATGTTGCGCGCGCCCACCTGCATGCAATCCGCGTATTCCGCGATGAGGCCCACGTCGCGGTCGCTCATCACCTCCGTGACGATGTCGAGACCCGTGGCCTGCTTCGCTTTGCGGAGCAGTTTCAGGCCTTCGAGCTCCAGACCCTGAAAATCGTAGGGCGACGTGCGCGGCTTGAAGGCCCCGCCGCGCAGCATGTGCGCTCCCGCCTCGGCCACGGCTTCCGCGGTCTGCATGATCTGCTTTTCGCTTTCGACCGAGCAGGGTCCGGCGATCACCACGAGTTCGCCGCCGCCGACCGCCACCCCGTTCACCTTGATGGCCGAGCGCTCCCGCTTGAACTCGCGGCTCACGAACTTGTAGGGCGCGGAGATCCGTACGGCGTTCTCCACCCCGGGCGTGGCTTCGAGCGATTCCAGGCAGGCGGTGACGTCTCCTACCCCCACCACCCCGATGACCACGCGCTCCTCCCCTTCAATGGAATGGACCTTGTAGCCGAACTCGCGCACCCGCTCGCAGACGTGCTCGATCTCCTCTCGCGTGGCGTGCGGCCGCATGGAAATAATCATCCTCGTTCCCCTTCAAAACAAAAAACCCACTCCGCGGAGTGGG
>JAIQFU010000261.1:15292-23091 GCA_020073115.1 Terriglobia bacterium | reverse complement strand
CCAGGCGTCGCAAACGGCCACCCACTGGAGTCCGCCAACCTGGTTGGCCACCCCCATGAGGTAACTGCCGCGCCCGCCGGTTCCAATGATCCCCAAGCGGATCCGGTCGTTCGCTCCGGAGACGCGAAGCATGGAAGCAGCCGCGGCCGTGCCCGCCATAAAAGAACGCCGGCTAATCGTATTCATAGATGGTCCCCTCTCCAGCCTTCCGAAGGCCGCCCCTCGGAGGCCACTTGCCCTATTTTCCGCTTATCCCGGGACGATGCGCAAACGGAACGCCGCGGCGGGGCGCCGGCGCACGTCTCGCGTGGTTTCGCTGGTCTGCGACGATGGCCGCTGGTCCGGAAGCACCGATGCTGCCGGGAGTTGAGTGCCGGGCAGCCGCAGCGGAGCAGAAGGACGGCTGTGGTACCGCCCCGCGACTTTCAGTCGGCGGCCCAAAGGCCACCGGCTCTGAGCCGATGGATGTTCACTCTTACGGGCGCCGCCGTTCAGCAGCTCATCTTCGCGGCGCCCGCTTTCGTACGGGCATGATGCCGGCAGGAAAGCCGGCATGGCAGGCCGGAGGCCCACTGGCCCACTCCACATTTTCAGCAGCTTCCCGGTGGGTTTCGGGGGGGGGCGCGCTGCGGCCGCCGTGGTAACATCCGAGCGGGTGGTTTCGATGAGCGCTCTCCGAGAATTCCCTCGCATCACGCCGTTTCTCTGGTTCGACTCGAACGCCGAAGAGGCGGTCGAGTTCTATCTCGGCGTATTCAAAAACTCGCGCCGTCTCGGTGAATTGCGGACGCCCGAGGGCGGAATCCTGACGATCGCTTTCGAACTCGACGGCCAGAAGTTCACCGCTCTCAACGGCGGACCCATGTTCCACTTCACCGAAGCGGTTTCGTTCGTCGTGCGATGCGACTCGCAGCAGGAAGTGGACGACTATTGGTCGAAGCTCTCGGCCGGGGGCAGCGAGGCGCAGTGCGGCTGGCTCAAGGACAAGTTCGGTGTTTCGTGGCAGATCGTGCCCGCGCGCCTGCCCGACCTGGTCAAACACCCGAAGGCGATGCAGGCCATGCTTCAGATGAAGAAGATCGAGATCGCGGAGCTCGAACGGGCGGCGCAATCCCCGCTATAATGCTGGGTCAAACACATTGGCCCCCGATAACGGCAGTCCCAAACCAGAGAGCGGCGTAACGGCGCGTTCCGTGCGGCGGGTCCGGTCACTCGTCCTGCCGGCGGGGCTGGCGGTTCTGGTCTTCGGCATCCTCGCGTTCGTGGTGCAGCCACGGGACCGGTACACCAGCGATTTCTACTCGTTCTGGGCGGGCGCGCGACTGGCCGGCCACGACGTTTACGACGCGGCGCAGGCCCAGGCGATCCAGCGGAGCGTTTCGCCGCTGGTCAGCAGCAAACGGTACATCCGGCCTCCGTTCTATGCGCTGGCGCTCTGGCCTTTAGGGCGGCTGCCGTTCCACACGGCGTACGTCGTATGGTCGGTCCTGAACCTGGCCGCCGCGCTGGGTTTCGTTTGGGCGTGGCGATGCGGGCCCGCATCGTATGTGGCCTGCGCGCTGTTTCTGCCGTTGGGGTGGAGTTTCGGGATCGGGCAGGACGCGCCTTTGATGCTGCTGGCGGCCGCGGCGGGGGCGCGCCTGATCGAGCGCAAGAAAGAGCTTGCGGGCGGCGCATTACTCGCGCTGTGCGCCATCAAGCCGCATCTTTTGCTGTTCATCCCGGTGGCGCTTCTGGCCCAGAGGAAAGGCCGGGCGCTGGCCGGGATGTTGGGCGCAGGCTCGGTTCTGTACCTGCTCTCGAGCGCCGCCGCCGGCCTGGGATGGCCGGCTGCTTTCGTACGGGCGGCCATGGAGAACGAGGCCACGATCCGGCCGCGGTTGCTTGGGGTAGCCGGGCTTCTGGCTCGCGCCGGCGGGCCCACCTGGATTTTGCCGGGGGTGATGGCGTGCGGCGCCGCCGTGGCGTACTGGTGGGCGCGCAGGGCGGCGTGGCTGCCGGCCTTCGCGTTCGCGGTAGCGGCCGGCGTGGTTTTCGCTCCGCGTTCGATGGCATATGACGGGAGCCTGTTTCTGCCCCTGCTACTGCTGCAGTTCTCGCCGGCAGCGGTGATCGCCGCCGGCGCGGCCCTCGTGACCGTGGTGACTCCCGCTGGAATTGTCGCGGAGGCCGCATCGGTCGCCATCCTCTGGCTGGCGCGGCCGGCGCGGGCTCAGGGCTGGGGCCGTCTGAAGTCGTAAATCCAGTAGGAATCGCCCACCACATCGGTTGGATGTAAATCCGCGAGCCACCTGCAAGAAGGGGCGAATGCCCGCCACTCGATGACCAGGGTGATGCTGGCGGCCACCACGCAGCCGGATGCCCGAGCCGCTTCCAAGCTGGAGGGGAGCGGGACGGCGGGAATGCCGTAGTAGGCCGCCGGGATGTTGCCCATCCCCCTGAAGCAGACCTTGTCGATGCCGTGGGTGGAGACGTAAGTCTTAAGGCGCTTCAGGGGGCAGGGGGCGCCGGCGGGAGGAGAACAGAACGGCGGCGATCCAGATGAACAGGAAGGGATAGAACGGCCGGAGGTGGCGGATGCCGATATTGATATGCCCGCGCAGGCACGCGGCGAGATAGAGGAGGGCGGGGACGGCGATGGCGTACCATTCCGGCCGGAGGCGTTTCAGCCGGGCGCGCGCGGCCAGCGATCCGCCGCGCCACAAGAGCATTCCCGCCGCGCCGGCGGCCAGCAGGAAGAGCAGCAGCGTTCCGGCGGGCGTTTTTACCGCGGCCAGGACGGGGAAGTAATACCACCAGCCCGACTGGGAGTGCTGCCCCAGGAGGTAGGCGGAATGCCCCGCGCTGTTGTTATGCCAGAACAGAGCGAGCACGCCGTTGAGGAAGGAGGGCGCCGGGAGGGGCAGGTTCCTCACCGCCCAGCCGAGCGGTCCCTGGAACCCGGCCCAAATGGCCGGCCCCGGCCCGCTCAACGGACCCGGGGGGAGGAGAGGAGCCGTCTCGAAGCCGAAAGCGGCCCAGACCACCACCATCATCACGAGGGCCGCCGCCAGCATGCTCCGGGTGAGATGGCGCAGCGAATAGCGGAAGGGCTGCAGCCCGGCCGCATGGGACTGATGCCACCAGCGGCACCCGTAGAGGTAGGCGAAAGCGGGAAACAACAGGAGGGTGGAGTACTTGGCGGAGACGGCCAAACCCAGGACCACGCCGCAGAAAACCAAACGGCTGCGGCGGCCGCCGGCGAGGTAGGCGTTCCAACTCAGGCATCCGGCCAGAAAGGCCAGAGCGGCGGGAACGTCGTTGGTGACGTAGTGGCCATGGGCGAGGAAGTTCGGATCGAAGGCGAACAAGGCCAGGGCGGCGAGGGCCGGGGCGGATCCAAAATGCCGCCGGGTCCACCAGGCTATCAGCAGCCCCAAGAAGAGGGTAAGGACGATTTGCGACGACCGCGCCGCCAAGAGGATGGCGTCGGCGGAGACACTGTTTCCGTACAGCAGTTTCGCTTCGCGCTTCAGCTCGCTGCGGTAATCGACGTCGGCCGGCCCCGGCGCCGGGAGATGCAGAAACAGCAGGGGCAGCGCGCAGATAGCCTGCGCCAGGGGCGGGTGTTCGGTGCCCGTATTGAGCGTCCTGCTTGTGAGGAAGGCGTACCCGGCGGTCAGGTGATAGCTCTCGTCGACGGTCTGGCTCTCAAGGGTGGCGGAAGCGAACTGGGCCGCGGCCATCGCCACGAGCAGGCCCGCCGCGCACCAGTGGAAGCGGCGCTCGACCCACGACGGGCGGAGCGCCGCGGCGGCAGGAGCCGCAGGGGCCTGGAGCGCTGCGGGCAGAAACTGGTATGAGACCGGTGTTGTCGAAGGATAGGGATGGGGACCGCAGAAAAAAAGGGCGGTCCACGCAGGACCGCCCTTGCTCTCACGTGCGTTCGTGCTGCATCGAATCCCAAACGGGCAGGCGCAAGGCCGCCCCATCGACCACGTGCTTGTTCGCAGCCCCCCTAGGCCGGGCGCTACCCGCCCCTACGGGTGGGCCGTGGTCACGGATATTAGTAATGCCGCTGGACCGGCGGGCGTATCGGCGTGGCGAACCGCGGGGTTTCCGGGGTAGCGGCGGGTCCGCCGACGGGGCGCTCCAGGACGATGGAGCGCAGGCCCGGAATGGCGCCAGGCCGGTGGCCTTTTTCGCCGAGCGGAAGCTGGCCCGTGGTCAGATTCTTGAGGCCGAAGAGCGCCAGCTCAAAGCGGTCCTTCACGCCTACTTTCTGGAAGAGGCGCGACAGGTAGACCTTGACGGTGCCTTCGGAAATCATCAGGGTGGTGGCGATCTCCTTGTTCTTGAGGCCCTGCGCCAGGAGGCTGACCAATTGCCCCTCGCGCTGCGTCAGCGCCACGCGGCGCGCGCACAGGAAGCTGTCGGTGAGAGCTTTCTCGAACCACAACTCGCCGGCCTGGACCTTTTGCAGGCATTTCACCTGCAACTCCGTGGGAAGGGTCTTACGCAGGATGCCGCGCACTCCGAGGCCCATCGCCTGGAAGGCCAGTTCCGTGGAAATGGCGTTGACCCAGAGCACGATCTTGGTGTGGGCGAGCGCATGCTTCATCTCGCTCAAGACGCCGAAGGTGACTTCGGGGGTCAGGTCCATCAGGACCAGATCGGGCGTCAGGCGCGCAATCTGATCGAGCAGGCACGGCACGGAGCCGCAGGTGGGCAACAACTCAAACCCCTCCACCTGGCGGAGGACCGATTCGAGTCCTTTCGAGAGGATGGGCTCGTCGCTATATAGAAGAATACGCGTCATAAAAGGCTTCTCTCCATTTCCAAACAGTCTGGGCCGCGTCCCCCGCGGGATCTCTCCCGGAAATTCGCTACAGGCGTTTCCGGATTTTTGTCGTTCTTTAATCCTGAATTTTCCGATGATTTATGCCAGATGTCAACAAAAATTAGCGAATTATTTTAATACTCCTGGTTATATTTTTCGTCGAAAGCACGCAATCCGCCACTGCCGCCCACTATCTCCGGGATGTTCCTGCGACGGGGGATGTCTTTTAAAAACAAGTACTTAAATGGGATAACGGCTGCGCTAAGCCAGGGTTAGGGGCGGCGGAGATAGCATCCGTCTAATAACGTATCCGGAATATGCCGGAACCTGCCCCACGAATTAAATGGATATTAATTCAAAATAAATGCGGTGAATTTCCGCTGAACCGCTCAGCCCGCGGGCCTAACGGATTGCGCTGATAACCTTGGGGAGCAACGGCCTGTAGCCCATTTACGATATTGATACCCGGTTCCCGCGGGCGGTACAGTCGCGTTTGAATGAAGAACATCAACCGGCGTGAAAACCCGCGGATGGAAATCAAACTCAGGTGCCACGTTACGTCGCCGGCGCTGTGGATGCGCGGCGCGATGCACACCGAGAACATCAGCCGAAGCGGAGTTTTGATCGCCTGGCAGGGGGAGGGCATGCCTCTTCCGGTTCCGGTCCTGGGGCAGATCATCACGGTTGAGATCGAACTGCCGGCCAATCACGGCTTCGGCCAGAAGTGCATTCACTGCCAGGGTACGGTGACGCGGGTGGCGGAGACGGAAGGCGACTGCCCGCGAGTGGCCCTGACGGTCAATTACATGGATTTTCGTTCGTTCCACGACCGGATCCGCGCGTTCGAGGCGCTCACCCCGGCCGCGAGTTCCTGGATGGCCTGATTGGATATGGACGCTAGAGAATCCAGAATCGCGATACGGCTGCTGCCCTCGCTGGCGGACTTCGCTTTCCTCATCCCCATGGTGTTGTGTTTCGGCATGATGGACGGGGTCAAGCTGCTGCTGGCCGACGGCGACACGGGCTGGCACATCCGGACCGGCGATTGGATTCTGGCGCATGGGGCGGTTCCCAGGCAGGACATTTTCTCCTTTTCCAAGCCGGGCCAGCCCTGGTACGCCTGGGAATGGCTCACGGACGTGATCTGGGCCGGCCTCCACAAGTGCGGCGGGCTGGCGCTGGTGACGCTGGCGAGCATGCTGCTGATTTCCATTTCGTTCACGATCGTGTTTTACGCGGCGCGCCGGAAGTCGAATCCAATCGTGGCCCTGGCGGTGACGATGGTGGCGGCCGCGTGCTCGTCCCTGCACTGGCTGGCGCGGCCGCACCTGTTCACGCTCCTGTTCCTGGCCGTGTTCTGCGCGGTTCTGGAGCGCGTGAGGAGCGGGCAGGAACGCGCGGGGCGGATACCGTACCTGGCGCTGCTGCCACTGGCCATGGTGGCGTGGACGAATCTCCACGGCGGATGGTTCGTGGGAATCGTGACAGTGGGGGCGTACGGCGCGGGGGAACTGGCGAAGATGGCGGCCGCGCCGGCGCGGGCAGAGCGGTTGGCGGCAGGGCGGCGGGCGGCGAAGTACCTGGCGTGCGCGGTGGCCTGCGGGTGCGCCACGCTGGTCAATCCTTATTCGTATCACCTCCACGCGCACGTGGCGCGCTACCTGAAAGATCCCTATCTGGCGGCGCACATCATCGAGTTCTTTCCGCTGAACTTCCATCACCCCATGGGGCTGTTTTTCGAGCTGCTGCTGGTATTGGGGGCGATGGCCGCTTTCTGGCATCTGGCGCAGGGGCGATTCATCGAGCCGATCGTGATTCTGGGGTGGGGCCACACGGCGCTGTTCGCGGCGCGGAACATGCCGATATTCGCCATCGCCAGCGCGCCGTTCATCGCCGCCGCCGTTCAGGAGTGGCTGGACGTCGCGCCGGAACTGAACGTGGCGGGCTGGCTGAAAGGCGCGGCGCGGAGTTTCAACGCGGTGTCGGCGGAGATGGCCGAGACGGATTCGATTCCACGGTGGCGGGTAGCGAGCGTGGCCGGGGCGCTGGTGCTGGCGGCCCTGTTGTACGCGCCCAACCCGCCCGCAAACTTTCGGGCCGCATTCAACCCGAAGCAGTTTCCCGCCCGCGCCCTCGAGGCGTTGCGCGGGAATCCCGACGCGCGGGTGTTCGCCTCCGATCAGTGGGGCGACTACCTCATTTATCGGCTGTATCCGCGCGCCCGGGTCTATACCGACGGCCGCAGCGATTACTACGGGTCCGAGTTCGGGATCAGAACGCTCGACGCGCAGAATGCGCAGCACAACTGGGAGCGAGTCCTGAAGGCGTACCAGATCGACACCGTGCTGCTGCCGCCGGCCACGCCGCTGGCGGGCGCCTTGAAGGAATCCAACCGTTGGCGCCTGGAGTATGACGACGGCGTCGCTCTCATTTTCCGGCCCGCGGCCCTAGCGGCGAGCCGGACGAGTTCCCAGGGAAAAAGCCGTGATCGCGAGATCACGAAAACCGAGGCAAGTGATCGGACGATCACCAAGAAGAAACCGACTAGTTGATCTAGGAGCGAAACATATGACGTTATTGCGCAATTTCTGGAAGGAAGATCAAGGGCAGGACCTCATCGAGTACCCCTGCTCATGGCATTCGTAGCGCTCGCCTCCGCGGCCCTATTTCTGGGCGCGGGCGGCAGCATCAAATCGATCTGGGGGATCACCAGTTCGCAACTCAGCGGGGCCGCCGCCAGCGCCGGCAGCTAGACGCCGGGAAAGGGCATGGCGGCTGGTGGGCCGTCGCGGCTGTCATGCCCCCCTTGTGACAGGTCCCTGGCAGCGGAAACGCATTTGAGCCGTAGCGCGCTACGCTTCGTCAACGCGTGATACGGGTTGCGGCCTGGCGGCCGCCGCCGGAAAGAAGGCCGGAGATTTCCGCCGCGATGCCGCGGTTGATGGCCGCAGGCAAAGCGTTCCCGGCATCGGGCGCCGGT
>JAIQFU010000261.1:0-15189 GCA_020073115.1 Terriglobia bacterium | reverse complement strand
GCCGGTCCCGCCGACGGGCCGGAAACGGGGAATAGATATGAATAAACGGTTCATTGGGGTACTCATTTTCGCGTTCATCGTGGCCACCTGCGGGGGCGTGATCACCTACCGATCGCTGATAAACCGGGCGCCGGTGGCGAGGGCGGCGACGCCCATGGTCCAGATCGCGCTGGCCACCCGCAACCTGGAGGTCGGGACGGTGCTGCGCGAAGGCGACGTGAAGCTGGCGGACTGGCCGGGCACGGCGCCCACGGGAGCCTCGGCGCGCGCGCAGGATTTCATCGGCCGGGGCGTGCTGACGGCGATCTATTCCAACGAGCCGATCATCGAATCGCGGCTGGCGCCGAAGGGAGCGGGGGGCGGGCTGGCGGCCATGATTCCCCCGGGGATGCGGGCCTTCGCGGTACGGGTGAACGACGTGGTGGGGGTGGCGGGCTTCGTCACGCCCGGGATGCGCGTGGACGTGGTGATCAACGGCAACTCGCCGGGCGGCAGCGGCACGCTCGGCACCCTGGCGCGCACCCTGCTGCAAAACATCGAAGTGCTCTCGGCCGGGCAGGACATCAAAAAAGATGGCGAAGGTAAGCCGATGCTCAGCCAGGTGGTGACCCTGCTGGTTACCCCGGAGCAGGCCGAGAAACTGAGCCTGGCGGCCAACCAGACCACCATCCAGCTCATGCTCCGCAATCCGATGGACCGCCAGACGGCGCAGGCGCCCGGATCGTCGCTCTATTACCTCTTTAACCAAAGCGCTCCCAAGCAAGTGGTGGCCGACGGCGGGGACCGCGCGCCGCGGCGCACGCAGGCCGCGCCCAAGCCGCCGATCGTGGCGCATGAGATCGAGACGCCCAAGAAGGCGCCCCAAGTCGTGGAGATTATCATGGGGACGAAGAAATCCGAGACCAAATTCGAGAACACCGGGGAGGGTAAATAAGTGACCGGCTTACGGCTCTCCAGGGTGGGGCAGGCGGGCCCGGTGGGCGCCCCGCCGGTGCGGCCGGGCAGGCGGATTCGCCTTTCCCGCATGGCCGCGGTCTGCGGTTTTCTCTGCCTGCCGGCTTTGGCGCAGCAGCAGAGCGCTTCGAGTGACACCGCTTCGATCGAGAAGTGGACCGTGACGGTGGGCAAGTCGCTGGTGATGGACAGCCCGCTGCCGATCGAACGGCTCTCGGTGGCGGACGGCAACCTGGCGGATGCGGTGGCGATCGGCCCCAAAGAAGTGCTCATCAACGGGAAGGCGCCGGGAGAGACGTCCCTGGTGGTGTGGCAGAAGGGCGGCAGCCGGCTCTTGTACGACCTTACGGTCCGCGTGAGCCCGGCCAAGATGGAAGCGCTCCGCCAGCAGATCGCCCGCGAGTACCCGGACCAGGACATCAGCGTCAGCTTCGATAATGACAGCGTCTTCCTGCGTGGCACGGTGAAGGACGTGATCGCCGGGGAGCGGCTGACGGCCATGGCCTCCACCATGGGGAAGGTGATCAACCTGCTGCGCGTGGACGTGCCGCCGGTAGAGGCGCAAATTCTGGTCAAAGTGCGGTTCGCCAGCGTGGACCGGGGCGCCAGCCGCGACCTGGCCTTCAATTTCGCCACGGGCGCGTTCAATCAGCAGAGCGCCATCAGCAATAACTTTCCGATCAGCATGGACGGCGGGAAGAGCTTCTCGCTTACCGACGCGGTCAACATTCTCCTGTTGCGCCGGGACATTAACCTGGTAGCCACGTTGAAGGCGCTGGAGAGCAAGAATCTGCTGGAGATCCTGGCCGAGCCGACGGTGCCGGCGATCAACGGCAAGCCGGCGAGTTTCCTGGCCGGCGGGCAGTTTCCGTTTCCGATGGTGCAACCGGGCAGCGGAGGGGGCGGGGCGGTGGTCACGATTTCCTGGCGCGAGTACGGCGTCCGCCTGAACTTCCTGCCGGTGGTGACGCCGCGGGGCACCATTCGGCTCCAGGTGGCGCCGGAAGTGAGCTCGCTCGACTACACGCATGCGGTCTCCGTGCAGGGCTCCACCGTGCCGGCTTTATCCACGCGCCGCGTGGACACGGAAATCGAGCTGGAGAGCGGCCAGAGCTTCGTGATTGCGGGCCTGATCGACAACCAGACCACGGAGAGCTTCTCCAAAATCCCTGGGATCGGCGACATTCCAGTGCTGGGGAAGCTGTTTCAAACCAAGCTGGTGACGCGCAACAGCGGCGAACTGCTGGTGATCGTGACGCCCGAGATCGTGCGCCCCATCCCCGCCGGCCAGCCGGTTCCCGAATTGAACAACCCGAAGCCTTTCATGCCGCCCAACACCGCCACGGCTTTACGGCAGCCGGGCATGGACAAGACCGGGCCGGTCCCCGTGAACGCGCCCTCGAAAACGATGCCGCTGGAGCAACTGCTGCAGCAGCAGAAGCAGGCGCAGCCGGAGGCGCCGGCAAACGTTCCCCCGATGAGTCCGGCCCAGCCCCCGCCAACCGGCGGAGGCGGCGGAACGGCGAAGTAGAACGGGGCCAGGAGAGCCCAAGGGACCCAAATGTATCCGCTGACCATAGGACTGGTGATCGAAAACCGCGATCTCATGGAACAGACGCAGGCGTGCCTCGCCGGGCTGCCGTTCCGCGTCATCGTCGAACACCAGGATATCGGCGATCTGAGCACCTTCCTCGATCGTCTGGAGCGCATGCGTCCGGACGTGGTGCTGGTGGACATCAGCGGCTGGAAAGAGCCGCTGGAAGGGCTGGTGGCCTCGATCAAGGGCGCGACGGGCGATCCGATGATCATAGCCCTGAACGTCAGCGCCGAGGCCGACGCGATTCTGTCGTCGCTGCGCGCCGGCATCAACGAGTATCTCTACCCCCCTCTGGAGGAGCCGTTGCGGCGCGCGCTGGAGAAGCGCTCGGCGGAACGGAGCCGGCGGCGGGATGCGGGAAAGAACGGGAGCGGGAAAGCTTTCGCCTTCTTCTCCGCCAAGGGCGGGTGCGGCGCCACGACGCTGGCCTGCCATGTGGCCGCGGAACTGGGCCGGCAGACGCAGAAAGTGCTGCTGGCGGACCTGGACCTGGACGCGGGGATGGTGGGGTTCATCACCAAAACGAAGACCGTTTATTCCATCCTGGACGCGGTCAACAATCTGCACCGCCTGGATATCCATTATTGGAAGGCGCTGGTTTCGAACGGCGTTCCGGGAGTCGAAATCGTGTCGGCCCCGCTGGCGCTGGCGTCCAAACAACAGCCTAAGGACGAGCAGATCCGGCACGTGCTGGCCTTCGCCCGGCCGCATTACGACTGGACGGTGGTGGACCTGGGCCGCAGCCTGAGCCGCATGGCGTTGGTCGCTCTCGAAGAAATCGACGAGGCGTGCCTCGTCACCACGCTGGAGGTGCCGGCTCTGCACCAGGCCAAGCAGATCATCCAGACGCTGCTCGACGGGGGCTTCGGCAAGAACCGCATCCGGCTGATCCTCAACCGGTCGCCCAAGCGCCTGGACATCACCCCGGGCGAACTGGAGAAGATGCTCGGGGTGCCGATTTTCAGCATGATTCCGAACGACTACGCCGAACTGTACGAAACGTACGCCGAAGGACGAATGCTGGCGCGCGGCTCCGAGCTCGGCAAAACGATCGCCAAACTTGCGACGAAACTGGCCAACCTCGAAGAGGAGAAAGGGCCGAAAAAACGCTTTGGGCTATTCGGCTAAGTGTAAACGCCAACCATGCCTGCCGTCATAGACTTATCGCGAAACACCGAAAACCGGGAAACGAACTGGGTGAGCCGGCTGTTCAACCGGGAAGGTTATACTCCCGAATACCAGGATCTGAAGTTCACGCTGCACCGCAAGCTCCTCGACCGGATCAACCTGGAAGCGCTGTCGTCGATGGCGGGCGAGCGGGTGCGGGCCGAAATCCGCGCCGCGGTAGCGAAGCTGGTGGAGGAGGAAAAGACCCCGCTCAGCCTGGTTGAAAAGGACCGGGTGATCGAAGAGATCCTGGACGAGGTGTTCGGCCTCGGCCCGTTGGAGCCGCTGCTCCAGGACCCCACCATCAGCGACATCCTGGTGACCACGCCCAAGCTGGTGTATGTGGAGCGCGGGGGCAAGCTGTATCGCACGCCGGTGGAGTTCAAAGATGACGCGCACCTGCTGCGGATCATCGAGAAGGTTGTTTCCCGGGTAGGGCGGCGTGTAGACGAATCCTCGCCGCTGGTGGACGCGCGCCTGCCGGACGGCTCGCGCGTGAACGCCGCCATCCCGCCGGTGGCGGTAGACGGACCGCTGCTTTCGATCCGCCGTTTCGGCCGGCACGCACTCAAGGGCGAGGACCTGGTGGCGAAACTGGCCATGACGGAAGGCATGCTGGAGCTGCTGAAGGGGTGCGTCAAGGCGCGGCTCAACATCCTGATCTGCGGCGGCACGGGTTCGGGTAAGACGACGCTGTTGAACGCGCTCTCTTCCTACATTCCGGAAGACGAGCGCATTGTCACGATCGAAGACGCCGCCGAACTGCGGCTACAGCAGACGCACGTGGCGCGCATGGAGACGCGGCCCGCCAACGTGGAAGGCGTGGGCGCGATCCACATCCGCCAACTCGTGATCAACGCCCTGCGTATGCGGCCCGACCGGATCATCGTGGGCGAGGTCCGCGCGGAGGAGGCGCTCGACATGTTGCAGGCCATGAACACGGGCCACGACGGCTCTCTCACGACGATTCACGCCAACACTCCGCGCGACGGCCTGGGCCGCCTCGAAGTGATGGTGGGGATGGCCAATTCGAACATGGGGATCCGCTCGGTCCGGCAGCAGATCGCGTCGGCCGTGGACCTGTTCATCCAGACCTCGCGGTTCAGCGACGGTACGCGCCGGATCACGCACATCACGGAAGTGGTCGGGATGGAGCAGGACATGATCACGCTCCAGGACATCTTCCTTTTCGAGAAGACCGGAATCACCGAAGGGGGCAAAGTCCTGGGGCGCTTCCGGGCCACGGGCATTCGCCCCAAGTTCTATGAAAGGCTGCGGTCGTGCGGTATCACGCTGCCCACGCAGCTGTTCCAGACAGTGGTGGAGATCACTAACTGATGCCTGTAGCAGTCATCATCTCGTTCGTGGTCGTTTTCGCGCTTGTCCTGCTGGCGGTGAGCGTGGCGATGAAATTCTTCGAGGCCAAGCGCAAGCAGCAGGTGTCCGACATGCTGCAGACGGCCGCCGGCGACGCGAACGTGACGGTTTCCACCCTGCTGAAGGAGGTGGAGCCGGAAAGATCGACCGGGCTGAAGGGGCTGCTGGCTCCCTTCGAGTTCTCGCGCCGGGCGCAATCGGAAATCCGCCAGGCCGGACTGGACTGGTCGTCGTCGCGGCTTTTGGGGGCGATGGCGCTGATGGCCGTTCCCGGGCTGGGGGTGGGGGCGCTGGCGCCGGTTCTGTTGAACGGACCCGTCACGGCGCTCGTCCTGGGCCTGATATTCGCCGCCCTGCCATACCTGTACGTGCGGAGGAAGCGCAGCAAACGGCTGGACAAGCTGGAGGAGCAATTTCCCGAGGCCCTGGATTTCCTGGCGCGCTCGATGCGCGCCGGGCATGCCTTCACCATCAGCATGGAGATGCTGGGGGAGGAGCTGGCGGACCCGCTGGGCCAGGAGTTCCGGACGCTGTTCAACGAGCAGAACCTGGGAGCGCCGCTGGACATGGCGCTGCGTAACTTCGCCGACCGCGTGCCGCTGCTGGACGCACGGTTCTTCACCTCCTCGGTCCTGCTGCAAAAGCAGACCGGAGGCAATCTGGCCGAGATTCTGTCGCGCCTGGCCTACGTAATCCGGGAGCGCTTCCGGCTGAAGGGCCAGGTCAAAGCGGCGAGCGCCCACGGCCGGCTCACGGCGTCGATCCTGACGATTCTGCCGGTGGCCACCATGGTGGGGCTGCTGATGGTGGCGCCGGGCTACCTGCAAAGCATGGCGGCGGACCCCGACGGCAAATGGATGATCGGCGGAGCCATTGGGGCCCAGATCCTGGGAAATTTCTTTATCAAGAAGATCATCAACATCAAGGTGTGAGGCATGCAACATCCGCTCTTATTTTCGATCTGCGCTTTCCTGATGCTGCTGGTGATTCTGAGCTGGGGCGGGTACCGCGTTTTCTATAAGCCCGGGAGATTTCTCAAGCAGCTCGGGTCGCCGGTGATCACCGGCGCGGCCCAACGCCCGGTTCTCGGGGAAATGAGCGAGCCCGAGAGCAGCACGGTGGTAACGCTGCTGAAGCAGCTCGGCTCGAAGATCCCCTCGTCGGAAGCGGAGGTGGCGACGCTGCGGACGGAGCTGATGCGCGCCGGGTTCCGTGCGGAGAGCGCCGTGCCGGTGTTCTACGGCCTGCGGATCGTGGCCACGATGGCCATGCTGCTGGTAAGCCTGATCATGCAGCCCAAGATGCCGCCCAACCCGGCGCTGAGGATGGCCGTGCTGTTGTTTGGCTGCGCGACGGGGTGGATCCTGCCGCGGTTTTTCCTGGAGAAGAAGATCGCCAAACGGCAGGAGATCCTGCGGCTGTCCCTGCCCGACATGCTGGACATGCTGGTGGTGTCGGTGGAGGCAGGCCTGGGGCTGGACCAGGCGATGCATCACGTCAGCCACGAACTGCAGATGAGCCACCCGCAGCTCAGCGAGGAGCTGGCGATGGTGATGTTCGAAATGCGCGCCGGAAAACGGCGCGCCGAAGCGCTCCGAAACCTGGCAGAGCGCACCGGAGAATCCGAAATTCGCAAGCTCGTGGCGATCCTGGTGCAGAACGACCGGTTCGGCACGAGCATGGGCGAATCGTTGCGCACCCACTCGGACTTCCTGCGCTCGAAGCGGCGGCAGGAAGCGGAGGAGCGCGCCGGCAAGGTCGGGGTGAAGCTCGTGTTTCCGATCTTCTTTTTCATTCTGCCGTCAATGCTGATTGTGGCGGCCGGCCCCGGAATCCTGCAAATTTTCAAGTATCTGTTCCCCATGATGAAGCAAATTGGCTGAAAAGGAGAAAACGACTATGACGAGTACCATCATGCAATACGCGATTTGGCTGGGCGCTGCGGCGGTTTTGCTGCTGTTCCTGAAACGCCGGAGAGGCCGGAAGGCGCAGGGATAGGTATCCGGCAGCGGGCTGAAGCACGGATTGGAAAGCATTGACGAAAGGAGGAGCTATGGACCTCGCAATTCAAGGAACCATCTGGCTGGGCGCGGGCGTCACGCTCATCATGCTGCTATCGCGCCGCCGGAAGCGCCGGGCCGTGCAGTGAGCGGCGCATCCGTCGAACTGCTCACGGCGCGGCAGAACGGCGACGGCGGTTGGCCGTATGCGCGCGGGGGCTCGTGGACGGAGCCGACGGCTTACGCCGTGCTTGCCCTGCTCGCCGCCGGGGAGACCCGTGCGGCCGGGCGCAGCGGTGGCGCTGGTGCCGCACGATCGCCTGGGGGATCGCGCGCACGCGGGCGCCATCGCCTGGCTGGTGCGCACCTGCGGGGAGGAATCGACCTTCGTCTACCGCTTGCGCCAGTGGCTGCTGGGCATATCCGGGGCCGCCGGCCCCGAAACCGCGGCCTGGCCGTGGGTGACGGGTTCCGCCGCGTGGGTGGGGCCGAGTTGCGTGGCGATCATGGCGCTGCAAAAAGAGTCGCTGCGCCGGCCATCGGCCGTCATCCGCGGCCGGATGGAGGCCGGGCGGCGGTTCCTGTTGACGCGCGCTTGCGCGGAAGGCGGATGGAACCATGGATCGCCGGCGGCGTTTGGGCGCGATCTGCCGCCCTATCCGGAGACCACGGGCATGGGATTGGCAGCGTTGCGCGGCGTGCGCTCGCCGGTCGTGGACCGGGCGCTCGACCGCGCCGCTTCGTTTCTGCGCGAGTGCCGGTCGGCCGACGCCCTGAATTGGCTTCGGCTGGGACTGGCGGCTCATGGGCGCCTGCCCCAGGGCTTCAGCGCGCCGCCGGGAATCGAGCGCCGCACGCTCCCGGAGAACTCTCTGGACCTGCTGGCGGCGAGCGCGAAGAACGGGGAACAGCTCTTCTGGTCGTAATCGCATGATTCGCAAACCGACAAGGCGGGAATGGCTGGCGGGCGCGGCAGGCGCGCCGTTCGCGGGGTGCGGCAAAAGAGCGCAGCCCCGGCCGGTATCGCAGGTTTCCATCACCCGCGCGCCGGATTACGACCAGGGCCTCTACGCGACGGTGCGGCGCATCCTGGAGGAACACCGGCTACAGGTGCGCGGCCGCAGCGTGCTGCTCAAGCCCAACCTGGTGGAGTTCGCGGATGGCAGCCCGATCAACACCCACCCCCTGCTCGTGCACGCCGTTTACGAAGGTTTCCGGGCCCTGGGCGCGGACAGCGTACGGATTGCCGAAGGGCCGGGCCATCGCCGCAACACGCTGGACCTGGCCGACGCGGCGGGCTATTTCTCAACAGTGCCGCGGTTCGAAGACGTTTTCGTGGATCTCAACGTGGACGATGTCGCGCCGGCGCGGTTGCGGAGGCAGACTTCGGCGATGCGCCGCTGGTACCTGCCCAAGACCGCGTCGGGCGCCGATCTGCTGGTATCCATCCCCAAAATGAAGACCCATCACTGGGCGGGCGCCACGCTGGCCATGAAGAACCTGTTCGGCGTGGTCCCGGGCGGGGTTTACGGATGGCCCAAAAACCCTCTTCATTGGGCCGGCATCCACGAGTGCATCGTCGATCTCAACGCGATGTTCCCACGCCAATTCGCGATAGTGGACGGCATCGTGGGGATGGAAGGCAATGGACCGATTCAGGGGACGCCCAAACGGGCGGGAGCGCTGGTGGCAGGATGCGATCCGGTGGCCGTGGATGCCACCTGTTGCCGGATCATGGGCATCGACCCGTCCAAACTAGGGTACCTGGGGTTGGCCTCCGGCCTGGAGCGCAACATCGATGAGGCTCACATCCGGCAGATGCGCGAAAGCGTGGCGAGTGTGGCCGCACCGTTCCGTCTGATCGACGAGTTCAAGCATATTCGGCTGGGGAAGGGTTGAACATGAGAGATCCGGCATCAAAGCGGTTGCCCGAGGGCCCAGGCGGACGGGCGGCGGCGCACGGGGGGCTGGGGCATCTGATCTCCATTTCCTGGCGCGCGCTGGCCGAAGCGGGTATCCTGCTCGGGTTCGCTCTGGTTTCCTCGTGGCTGGTCCGCCGCTGAGGGCAGGGCCTTGTTTCCCTGGGGCGCCGCCCGGGACGGGCATGCCCGGCCCAACAGTCGAGGCCTGCCCCGCCCGGGCGGTTTCAGCAACCCTTACCGCAGACCGGAGCCCGGCGCGGCAAGCATCACCGTAAGATTCCAGATCACCAGCCCGCCGTACCAGTAACTCGCCCAGCGGATGAGGTGTTGTTTCCCGGCGTAGACGCACAAGCCGCCGAGCAGCAACGCGAGGAGCTTCGATAAAGCCACTCCGGCGGCCGGCCCGGCATGCATGAGGAGCCGGACGAACGGGCTCGCTTCCGCCGCTCCGAGCCTCAGGCCCACGAGCGTCGTGAGCAGGTCGAGCAACTGCAGGTAAATGAAAATTTGATTAATACCCATTCCGTTTCCCGGAAACTCTATCGGCGCCTCTACGCAACAATCTTAGATGCAAACGGCCAGAAAATAACGGCTTATTTGTACTGTTCGTAATAGGATAATGGCGCTGGCCTAGTACAAAGGATATGAATCCGGCATTTTCCGGCCCGGATTTCAAATGGGGCCGATTCCGGCCGGGATGCAGGGAGGGATTAGGATAGATTCATGGCGAAAGGTATGTTCGACGTAGAATGCCCGTGCTGCCAGGCGATTCTCAAAATAGACCCGGAGACCTGCGCGGTGATCGCGCACACGGTCCCCGAGAAGCCGAAGGCGATTGAAGACCTGGCCGCCGAAGTGGCGAAGCTCAAGGGGGAAGGAGCGCGCCGGGAAGAGGTATTCCGGAAGCAGTTCGAAGCCGAGAAGACGCACGGCAAAGTTCTGGAGAAAAAGTTCGACGAGCTTTTCAAGAGGGCCAAGGAGAACCCCGACCTGCCGCCGCCCAAGCGGGACATCGATTTCGATTAAGGAAGCGTGCACCGCCGGCGGGCGGTTTTGCGCCACCCCAACCCGGAGTTCTTGCAGGCGGCAGACCAAAAGCAACCGGTGGCGAAAACCGACCACCGGCGGTACTACAATCAGGTGATGCAACGCTTGGCAATCGCTCTCATTTTCTCGGCCGCGGCGTTTGCAGCCGCGCCCGACGAGTTCCCCACTTCCGCCGGAGCGCTCCGGATTACCCCCATCCAACACGCCAGCCTGATGCTTCAGGCCGGCGGCAAGACGATGTACATCGACCCTGCCCAGGGGAGGTACGACGGGCTGCCGGAGGCGGACTACATCCTGCTGACCCATACGCACGGCGACCACTTCGCGCCGGCCATGATCGAGAAGCTGAAGAAGCCTTCCACCGTAATTCTGGCGCCGGAGGCAGTGACGCTCGCCGGGATCACGATCATCTCCAACGGCGAGACGAAGACGCTGGGGGGCTTCAAGGTGGAAGCCATTCCCATGTACAACCTGACGGCCTCCCGCGAGCAGTTTCACCCCAAGGGACTCGGGAACGGCTACGTCCTGACTTACGGGGGCAAGCGCATCTACGTCTCGGGCGACACGGAGGGGATACCGGAGATGAAAGCGTTGAAGAACATCGACGTGGCTTTCGTGTGCATGAACCTGCCATACACCATGACGCCAGGGGAAGCCGCGGAAGCCGTGCGCGCCTTCCATCCGGCGGTGGTCTACCCGTATCACTACATGGGGTCGGATCCGAAGGCTTTCGCCAAAGCGCTGGAAGGAAGCGGGATCGAAGTCCGGCTACGGGATTGGTACGCCAAGTAGCCTTGCCGCGGATGTGGAATTCCCCACGGGGGCCATCATATTGCTCTTTTCCACCGGGAGGAGACTCTCATGCGCAATTCTTTTGGCGATTTTTTGCTGAGCGCTGCATTGCTGGCTCCTGTCGCGGCCAGAGCGTACGACGACCACGACCGTGACAACCGGCAGCGATATTACGATTCCTACCGTCACGATTACCACCAATGGAACAGCAACGAGAACCGGGCCTACCGGCGGTATCTGGACGAACGGCACGAGCAGTACAGGGACTGGGCCAGGGCCAACAGCCGCCAGCAACGGGAGTATTGGCGGTGGCGGCACTCGCATCCGGACCGCATGTTGTGGGACAACGGGGAACGGAGTAGAAGCCGGGACCGGGACGACCGGCGGTAGAGCGGACGACTGAGGAACGGTCCTTGACCGGCCGCGGCCCTGTGACAAGCAGGGCCGCGGCCGCGAGGTTATCTCAGCCAGATCAGGCTGGCGGCGCCGAACGCGGCGACGCCGAAGATCAGCCACGTGACGTAATCCGGGATGATTCCGCTGTGCGCCGCGCGGAGGACACCGACCAGAGCGCGTGCAATCGGCGAACGGCCGACGGTTCGCCGAACGGCGTTCCAGCAGAGCGTCATCCAGGCGGCGGCCAGGGCCAAGAGCAGCCCGGCGGCGCCGCGCGCGAAGTCGCCCGCCGCCGCAGGCTGGTCCTGGACCGCGGCGGGGTAGGGGGTGAGCATGTCGAGCACCCGTTGCGCGTATGCGCCGCGGTCCTGGATATGGATGGCGGCCGCATACGCCGCGCCGGTGAGCCGCGGCGCCAATCCGGCCAGGAGGCCCAGGGCAAGCAGGCCGGCGGCCGGGAGATACATGGCCGCGGGCGTGCGGTGGTGGCCGCCGCTCGTGTCGGGACGCTCGCGAACGTGGCCGCCGGGAGTTGGAAGTTCCTCGACATTGGGGCCCCATCCCAGGAAAACGCGCGCCCAGAAACGGAGGAGGGCGGCCGCGGTGGCGGTGGCCGCGGCGAAGGAGACCCAGGGAAGCCAGTGTAGCCCGAGTTCGCGCGCCGAAGCGTCCATCATGTTCGCGGCCCAGAAAGTGGCGAATGGGGGCAACCCCGCGAGACCCGCCGCGCCCAGCACGAACAGGGCGCCGGTGGCCTGTATCTGCCTGCCGCGCCCGCGCAGATCCATTTCGTCCACGCTGGCGGTACGGAGCATGCGCTTGAGGTGGCGCTGGGCGTAGCACATGACGGCCCCCAGCAGCGCGGTGGCAACGCCGAAAACCAGGAGCAGGTTCCGCAGAGCGCCTTGGCGCGGCTCCAGGATGCCCGAGAAGCACGCCCAGTAAACCCGGGTCACGGCATAGAGGCCGAGTTCCACCATGACACCCGAGAACAGGACGCACACCGGCGCGGGGGCCACGGCGTGCGCGTCCGCCAGCCAGAAGTGGAATGGGACAATGGCGGCCTTGACCAGGAAGCCGCAAGCGATGAAGGCGAGCGCGACCAGGGTGAGGGCGTCCGCGCGGTTGCCGAGCGCGCGGCCGATCTGGGCCATGTTGAGCGCTCCCGTGCGCCCGTAAATCAGCCCGATTCCCGAGAGGATCAGGAAGGCGCCCACGGTGTTCGTCACGGCGAAGTTCAGGGCCCCCTGAAGCGGTCCCGGTTCCTCCGATTTGTATCCGCAGAGGGCGAACGCGGCGGCGCTCATCAGCTCGAAAAAGACGAAGAGATTGAAGAGGTCGCCGGTCTGGCTGAAACCGCTCATAGCAGCCAAGAAGATCAACATGAGGGAAGGGAAGAGCGTGCCGACGGTGTCGAAGTAGCGCGTGGAAAAGACGAGCGAGGCTGTGACGAGGATGCTGGCGAGCAGCACCAGCATGGCCCCGGGGCCGTCAATCACGAAGCCGATTCCCAGCGCCGCCCCGCGGCGCGGGACCCAGCCGCCGAACCAGTAGACGATGGGGTCGAGCCGCGAATAGACGAGCATCGACACGGCCACGCACCCCACGGCGGCCGACGTGAGTATCGCCAGGGTGGAGGCGAGCCAGCGCGGGAGAAGCCGGTTCAGCGCGGCGAGCAAGGCGGCTACCAGCAATGGCAGGGCGACGGGAATCGGAGGAGTGAGCACATTAACCGCGGATCATGCCGAGGTCGTTCGGGTCGAGCTTGCCGGTGCGCTCGTAGGCGAGCACGGCCAGCGCCAGCAGCAGCGCCATGATGGTCACCTCCACCACCACGTCGGTAAGCATGAGCGCCTGGACGACGGGATCCACCGCGGGCGTCCCGGAGGGGATATCGGCGAAGACGGGAGCGGCGGCGCCGGCGCGGTAGCCGATGGCCAGCAGCAGCGCGTAGGTGGACGACTGCACGACGGAAAGGCAGATGATGAGGTGGACCATGTTGCGGCTGGTGACTACCCCGTACAGACCCACGGCGAAGAGCCACGCCGCCAGGCAGTAGGCCAGGTGCGTCATATAGGGTCCCTCAGGACCAGAACCTCTTCGAGAAAGACAAGCAGGAGCAGGATGAAGCCACCGGCAACCTCGAGCCCCACGGTGAGGTCGATCAACGCCACGGAGCCTCCGGAAAAGACGTCGCCGGGCCGCCCCAGGGGAAGGAAATTGTGCAGGAAAGCGTTGGCGGAGAGGAGGCCGGCGGCGCCAATGACTACGTAGCCGCCGGCGCCGATGGATTCGGCGGCCTCGACGAGCCAGCGCGGCGCGACCCGCCGCAAGGAATGGAATTCGCCGGAGACATAGATCAGCAGGGGCGCACTGGCCAGGATGACGCCGCCCTGGAAGCCTCCGCCGGGCGTCACCTGGCCGTGCGTCACCACATAAATGCCGAACAGGACGGCGGGAGAGACGAGGGCCACGCTGAGCAGGCGCACGGCGTCGCTCGCAAGGGTGATCTGGCGTCCCTGCTGCTTATCGATGGGCGGTCCGGCGGACTCGTCGGCGTGTTTGCGCAGCAGGAGCGCGGCGCCGAGCACGCTGGCGAACATGATGAACTCCTCGCCCAGGGTGTCGAACCCGCGGAAATCGAAATTCACGGCGGTCACCGCATCGGTGATGTGGCGCTCGGGGACCGTCAGCGAATTGACGAGATCGCCGTAAGTGGCGGACAGTGGATCGGCGTGGCCCAGGGGATGCAGATCGAAAAGGGCCGCCACGAAGATGCCGGCGAACACGGCCGTGGAGACCAGGAAGAGGCCGAGCCGGACGAGCGGTCTCATGGGACGCTCCTCTCGCGCTTTCGCCGGATGCGGGCCAGCGCCAGCAGAATCATCAGGGGCAGGGCCAGGGCGCCGATAACGATTTGAGAAAGCGCCACGTCCGGCGCCTGAAACAGAAAGAACATCAGGCCGAGGAGGATGCCGTAGAAACTCGCGACTACAGCCTGATGGAGGGGATCGCGGGTCAATACCACCGCCAACCCGCCCAGCGCCACCATGATCAGAATCGCCGTTTGGAGCCATATCATGGCCGGCCGTCTTCCTCCCACCGGCCGCGTTGATGGACCCGCGCGGCGCGGGCCGTGGCGTGGGTCAGGACGGGATTCATGACGAACAGAACCACGCCGGTGAGGATCGCCTTGATGCCGGCCTGGTCCAAGCCCTCGCGCAGGACGATAGCCGCGGCCACCGAGACCACCCCGATGGTGGCGGCGGGCGCCAGGAAATGAAGCCGCTGATAGACATCGCGGGAGAAAAGGACCCCCAGCGCGGTCAACAGCGCACTCCCGGCCGCCGCGGGAACAGGCAGGTCCAGCGAGAGGGTCAGCTCGTGCCGGAGCAGACGGCCGCCTGCGTAGGGCTTCATCGCCACGTCCAATGCCTGATGGATTTCCGAGATCTGTTGCCGCAGCAGCTTGACTTGCTCCAGGTGCTGCTTCAGCAACAGTTGGTACATCGGGTGCAACTGCCCCGCCAAGGCTTCCTCCAAGTCGGCTCTCTTCTTGCGCAGCGCTCCCCGTGCCTCCCCAATCAACGCTGGGAGGTTCGTCTCTCCCCGGGCGATCCGCTCCAGCATGGCCCAGCCGCTCACGCCAAACAGATCGCTGACCACGGCCGCCAACTTGATCCCCCCTTCTTCCAGCAGCCCTTCCACTTGACTCCGCACCACTCCCACCTTGTCCTTCAGGTCGACGCGCGCTCTGGTCAGCCAACGCCAACTCCTCTGCTCGGCTCCCGGAACGAAACTGTCTTCCAAATCTCCACCCCATAACCGATCCACCAGCCGGCGCGCATCCCGGAAGTCGCTCTTCCGCCCCCGCGGCGACCGCGTCGCCAATGGATGGCATAAGTGCAATCGGAAATGCGCTTCCAACCCGTACCAT
>JAIQFU010000260.1 GCA_020073115.1 Terriglobia bacterium | reverse complement strand
GCCCGCGGCGAGATAAGGCAAGGGCTGCGGATCGCCGTCCGGACGCGCGTACGGCGCCGTGCGAAACGGCGCCAGGGCGTCGAGTGTCACGATCCAGGGCGAGACCGAGGTGGCGAAGCTCTTGGCCAGGAAAGGCCCGAGCGGCTGGTACTCCCAGGTCTGGATGTCGCGCGCCGACCAGTCGTTCACCAGGCAGACGCCCACGATGTGATCGCCGGCCTCCGGCGCGGGAATTGGCTGGCCCATAGCGTTCCCCGGACCGAGGAACGCTCCCATTTCCAGTTCGTAATCGAGCCTCCTGCTGGGGCCGTAGGCCGGCGGGCCGGCGGGATTCTCCACTGTCTGGCCGCTGGGCCGCCGCACCGGCGTCCCGCTCAACACGATGGAGGAGGCGCGCCCGTGATACGCCACGGGAAGCCATTTGTAGTTGGGCAGCAGGGGGTGATCGGGCCGGAACATGCTGCCCACGTTCGTGGCATGGTGGAGGGAGGCGTAGAAATCGGTGTAGTCGCCGATCTCGCACGGTAGCAGGAGCCGCGCCTCCGCCGCCGGAATCAGCTTCGGCTCGACCCCCGGCGGGCGCTCCGTGAGCATGGCGCTGACGTCCTGCCGAAGGTCCATCCGCTGGGCCTTCGGCATGGCCATCACGGTCCGCATCGATGCGATCCCCAGGGTCTCGGTAAGATCCAGAATCTCCGCTCCGATCGCCACCCCCAGGCGGGGCGGGTCCCCGGCCTGCCCGTGATGTTGGAACGTCACGAGCGGCAAATTCTGCACCGGAAAATCCGTATGCGGGTCGTTGGCCGACTCCACCCAGCTCCGCAGCCCGGGATCGTGCGTCCGGTCGATCATGGCAGCAGCTCCAAATCCCGCAGATCGGCTATCGGTTCCTCGAACGAGCAGGAGCCGAAGCTATGGGCGAAGGCGGCGCGCGCCGCCCTGATCTGGTCCGTCGAGAGGCGCAGTCCCCGCCAGCGCAGTTCCGCGGCGCCGAACTCGAACGAGCGCGGCTCGGTTTCGTCCAGCAGTGCCACAAGCGCGTCCGGCTCCGCACCGTGCCATGCGAAAGCGGCGGCCGCAAAGACGTTGACGAACCCGTGCATGACCGCGCGCGGACTGTCCGCCGCGTAAGTGAGCGGGCGCGGGGAGCGAAACGGATGGTGCAAGCCCGCCGTGGCCTTGAATGGGATCCGCCGCGCGGCGGCTTCCGCCAGAAAACCCGCGATCGCGTCAGGTGAGGGAAGCGCGTCGGGCGTGAGCCCGCCCGTGCGGATCTTGGCGTAGGCGCCTTCGATGCGCTCGGGCGGCGCTTCGCAATAGGTCGGAAGCGAGAGCCGGCGCGGCAGCTTCGTTTCCAGGGTTTCGACCGCGGGCGGCAGAGGGCCCGGCTCCCCCTCCACCAGCAGGGTGATGCGCCAGCCATCCTTCGGGCGCGCATCGGCCAGCCTCGCCACGGGAAGCACGAGACGGTTCAACATCCAGGCGTGAGGCGATGCCCGGTGCGCCTCATAGCGTTCCAGCACGTCCGGCAGGGATAATGCCGCCGGAGGATAGAGCCCGGCGTAATCGATCAGGTTCTCCAGTAAAGCTCCGAGCGATTCAGCGACAGCACGCATAACGACCCAAAATCAAAGGGGCCACGGGTGAACACAGATGCACACGGATAAGAAACAAACGATTAGAGACAAAGATTTTATCCGTGTTCATCCGTGTTCATCCGTGACCAATTCTCGTTTCACTCCCCACTGCTCGAAGATAGAGCCCGGCGTAATCGATCAGGTTCTCCAGTAAAGCTCCGAGCGATTCAGCGACAGCGCGCATAACGACCCAAAATCAGAGGGGCCACGGATGCACACGGATGCTCACGGATAAGAAACAAACGATTGGAGACAAAGGTTTTATCCGTGTTCATCCGTGTTCATCCGTGACCAATTCTCATTTCAGTCCCCACTGCTCGAAGATAGAGCCCGGCGTAATCGATCAGGTTCTCCAGTAAAGCTCCGAGCGATTCAGCGACAGCACGCATAACGACCCAAAATCAAAGGGGCCACGGATGAACACGGATGCACACGGATAAGAAACAAACGATTAGAGACAAAGATTTTATCCGTGTTCATCCGTGGCCAATTCTCATTTCACTCCCCACTGCTCGAACAGGAACGCCAGCGTGTCGGCCCCTTGCGCGACGGCTTCGCTCAGCGCCGTCCCGATGCCGTGGCCGGAGCCGCTGCTCGTTCTAAGCAACACGGGCTGCTTCGTGCCGCCGGCCTGCAGCCGCGCCGTCATTTTACGCGATTGCATGGGGTCCACGCGCGGGTCGTTGGCGCCGGTCAGGAAGAGCACCGCCGGATACTCGGTTCCATCGGTGACGTGGTGGTACGGCGAATAGGCGTTCAGCGCCTTGAACTGCTCGAGCTCCTTTACCGACCCGAACTCGGTCACATTGAAGGCGCCGTTGGGCGACAACTCCACCCGGAGCATGTCGTAGATGCCCACGTGCGAGACCACCGCGCGGAAGAGGTTCGGATGCTGCGCCAGGGCCGCGCCCATGAGCAGGCCGCCGTTGCTCCCGCCTTCGATGGCCAGCCGCGCCGGAGACGTGTAGCGCTGCTTGATGAGGTATTCCGCGCAGGCGGCGAAATCGTCGAACACGTTTTGCTTCTTCGTCAGCATCCCGGCCTTGTGCCACGCCTCACCGAACTCGCCGCCGCCCCGCAGGTTGGCCACGGCGTAGACCACGCCGCGGTCGAGCAGGACGCGCAGGGTGGGGTCGTACGCCGGGGTCATGCTGATGCCGTATCCGCCGTAGCCGTAGAGCAGCGCCGGGTTGTTGCCGTCCAGCTTCGTTCCTTTCTTGCGGATAATGGTGAGCGGCACGCGCGTCCCGTCTTTCGAAATGGCCGTCTCGCGAGTCACCAAGGCGTCCTGCAAATCCACCGGCGCCGCCTTGCGCAGAGCGGTGGGGATGGGCTGGCGCGTGGCCGGATCGACGCGAACCCACGCCGGCGGCGTTGTGTAACTCGCGCTGCGAAACAGCAGTTGGCCGTCCTTGTATCGCACCATTCCGGAGACGGCGGAAGGCTGGCCCATGCCGACCATGCCCAGCCTCTTACCCGAGGCGTCGAAAACGTCGATCCGTGACGGCCCGCCCGACAACCCGTTCACGTACAGCCAGTCCCCCGCCGGCAAAATACTTTGAATGGCCACGCGGCCTTCCGGAACCACCGTCTGCGCCGAGGCGATCTGCGGCTTCTCTACGGAAATCTTGAGCACCTTGCCCATGGGCGCGTTCTGGCGCGAGAGCAGGTAGATCGCCCCGCCGTCCCCAAACGCCGCGGCCACCACGGCGTCCGCGAGCCGGGCGATCTGCCTCCACTGGCCGTCGGGGCCCATCAGATAATGGGTGAACTCGCCGCCGTCGCCATAGGCCATCCGCGCCAGCAGGTAGCGGCCGTCGTCGGAAATCTGGAGCGAGATCTCGGCGATCTTGGGGAAGTCCTTTCCCAGCGAGTAGCGGTCGGCCGACGCGGGGGAGCCCAGCTTGTGAAACCAGACCTGCTGGTAGAACGCCATATCGGCCGGCGGCCGCTCCCCTGCGCGCGGGTAACGAGTATAGTAGAGACCCGACCCGTCCCCGTTCCAGGCGACGCTGCCTCCCGCGGTTCCGCCGTTCACCCGCGAAATCACGTCCGGCAGTTCCTTGCCGGTGTCGGTTTCATAAACATGCACATCGCCGCTCTCGCTGCCGCCTTGGGAAAGGGAGACCGCGACGTATTTGCCGTCCAGCGAGGGGACATAAAAATCGATCGTCGAGCCGCCCGTGGAATCGATCTTCGTGGGATCCAAAACCGTCCGCACCGACGCCGGATCATCGGGCGAATCGATCACCGACAGGACGGGCTGTTCCTTGGGCGGGGTTTCGACCAACGCGAACAGGCGGCCCCCGCGCCAGGTCAGGTCGAAGTAGTCCGGGCTGGCCCGGTTGACGATCCGCTCCAACTCGGCGTACACGGATTTGCGCGTTGGAAGGGCGTCCAGGTAAGCGCGGGCGTATTGATTTTGGGCGTCGCTCCACTGGCGGACGGCGGGGTCCGACCAGTCTTCCAGCCAGCGGTAGTCGTCGGTTACCTTGACGCCGGAATAGTCGTCGGTAACCGGCTTTTTCACCGTGGCCGGCGGAGTGGCGGCGAGCAGGACGCCGGCGGCGAAGAGGGCGAACGAGCGGGCAGAAGCGCGCATAGGACCAGTGTAGGCCCGGCCGACGGGGATAGGGCTTCCCGGCTGGTGGTCTGCGGCATAAATCTCACGCAGACGGTCCGTGAAAGGGCAAACCGGGTACAGGCACGAAGTTTCGCAGAGGCGGCGAAATTCGAGCCGGTCCCCGCTTGGCAGCCTGAAGCGCCCCAACAGCGACCTCGTGGCCAAATCGGGTTTTTCAAGACGCCGCTACGCGGTGGCTCTCAGTCCCCGTACCACCGCCGCGATGGCCGCAATGTGCGCCGGCGTGGTCCCGCAGCACCCGCCCACGATGTTGGCGCCGGCGGCCACCAGTTCCGCCACCCGCGAAGCCATGTATTCCGGCGTCTCTTTGAACACCGTCTTCCCGTCTTCCACCACCGGGACGCCGGCGTTGGCCTGGATGAGAAGCGGAGTCGAGGGGGCTGCGGCGCGCATCTGCCCGGCGATGGCGATCATGTTGGCGATGCCGTTGCCGCAGTTGGCTCCCACGATATCGGCTCCCGCCGCCGCCGCTTCCTTGGCCGCACGGTCGGGCCGCACGCCCATCATGGTGCGAAAGCCCTTCAGCCCGGATTCGAAGGTGAAGGTGCACATCACCGGCGCATTGCCGTTCTCCTTCGCGGCGCGGATGGCCTCCAGCGCTTCCCGCAGCGACGACATGGTTTCGATGCAGATGGCATCGGCCCCGCTTTCCGCCAGCGCCGCCGCCTGCCCGGCGAAGCTCTCGTAAAGCTGCGCGGCGGAGACATCGCCGCCTTCCTCTTCGAGAATATGTCCGGTGGGGCCCATGGAACCGGCCACCGAGGCTTTGCCGTCCGCCGCCTCCCTCGCCAGCGCCGCCGCGGCGCGGTTGAACTCGCGCACGCGATCCGCCAGGCCATAGGCGCGCAGCTTGAACGAGTTGGCGCCGAAGGAGTTGGTGGTCACCATATACGAGTTGGAGCCGAAGGAGTTGGTGTTCACCATATCCGTGCCCACCGCGAGATACGCTTCCGCGATCCCTCTTACGACTTCCGGATGCGATACGCATCACGATTCCGGGCACTCTCCGGGCTGGAGGCCCCGGGCATGCAGGAAAGTGCCGAAAGCCCCGTCCGAAATCAGAACCTCGCCCGCGGCGACCCGCTCCAATATGCTCTTCAAACCGGCTCCTTTTCCACCATCATACTTTCCTGAGGAGCGCGGCGTGGTTGCGGCGGATGGCCGGCCTCGTTTCCAGGAGAAAACCAGCCGCGGCAGCCGCGGCCAGCTCGGCTTCGAACTGCGGCTGCGTCACGTGTCCGGAAGGTTCCGCGAAGAGCAGCGCCCCGCCGGGCTTGAGAGCCGGCGCGACCTCCGCGAAGAACGGTCCGGCGTCGGGAAATTCGTGGACCACGGCGAAGGCCAGGGCGAAATCCACCGTATTCTCCAGACCCGCGAGGCCGAGCGAGCCGGGCCGGGCCAGCCGCGCGTCGATGCGCTCCGCGAGTCCGGCCTTCCCCGCCCTGCGGCGAAGCCCCGCCACCATTTTTGGCTGGATATCGACCGCGATGACACGGCCGGAGGGGCCTGCGAGCCGCGCCAGTTCCAACGTGAAGAATCCCATGCCCGGACCGGGCTCGAGCACGGTCATGCCCTCGCGCAGGTAGGGCGCCAGCAGCTTCGCCGGGTCATTCAGCCACCGCCGCGCCGGGCATACCAGCACGTATCCGATCCACCAGGGGCAAACGAATTCTCCGGCCATTGCCAGCGCTCCCTTTGGATATAGTACTCCCCGTTGAACCGGCATATCGGAACCCTGATACTATGTTTTGAACCTGTTTTAAACATTCCAGTAGGAGGACGTAGTGAGACGACCAGCCCTGGTGTTGGGGTGTGCCCTGCTTGCCGGAGTCGCCGCCGCCCAAACCGATCAGCCGAACCTGACGACCCTGAAAGACGATTTCATCCCCGGAGAAAAGGTCCTGTTCTACGACGATTTCAGCGACATGGCGCCCGACGAGCCGCCGCCGCACTGGAAAGTCCGGGGCGGGTCCATGGCGCTCAAGGCCGGCGGTGGAATCCGCCAGCTGACCACCACGGCCGAAAGAACCTACCTCACTCCGAACTTCAAAACCCTGCCTAAGAACTTCACGCTGGAAACGGAGTACCAGTTCGAGAACCCCGGAGACCTCCGGTCCATCTGGCTATTCTCCCCGAAGGGGTCTGATAGCGAAGAACTGCGCCTCTGGACGCAGACCCACGGCGACTCGTTGGTCGTCAACGTGAGAACGCTCAGGGACACCGTGGGCGAAGCCGAGCCGGCGGTGGATTTTACCCAGCCGGTCAAGGAAGCGCTCTGGGTGCAAAACGGCCGCGTCCGGTTCTACATCAATGGCAAGAAAGTGGTGGACGCCAACCAGGTGGAACTGCCGCCCCTGGAGACGGCGCAACTCTTCGCCGAATTGTACGGGGACGATAAAGCCGCCATCGGCTACCGCATGGTACGGATCGCGGAATCCACTCCGGATTTCAGCCAGTTGATCTCCTCCAGCGGGCGCTACGTGACCCACGGGATCCTGTTCGACACCGATAGCGACCGCATCAAGCCGGAATCGGCGGCGGTGATCAAGTCCGTGGCCCGCGGGCTCGAGACCAACCCGAATCTGAAGTTGCGGATCGAGGGGCACACCGATTCCACCGGCGCCGCCGATCACAACCTGGATCTTTCCAAGCGCCGCGCGGAAGCGGTGAAGACCGTGCTGGTGTCCCAATTCAGCGTGGAGGCGTCGCGGTTGACCACTGACGGGCTGGGCGCCGGCAAGCCGATGGATTCCAACAACACCCCGCAGGGCCGAGCGCAGAACCGGCGTGTGGAGTTCGTGAAGCAGTGACCCGCGGGCCGGGCATGCCCGTCCCTTGCAAGGGTCGAAGCATGCCGCGCCCGGAGCGTTTCGATTGAACCGGGGGCGGTGAAGCGTGATCCCTGAAATCCCGCGAGGCGGGTAATGGTTGAAGGGATACCTTCACCGCTCACCGCAAGATTATCACGCGCAGTAGACGGCGGCGACCTCGTAATCCGCCACCCGTGCGATGGTGAACTCCAGCGCGCCGCCCGCGATGCGGAATGGCGTATCCGCCGCGGCGCGCAGAAGTTCCACCCGGGTCACGCGCATGCCGGCGGGCAGCCTCATCCTGACCTTCTGCGGGCCGATGGGATAGAACTCCCGGATCCAGCCCTTGTGCATCGCCGGGTTGGTGTAGTTCAAGACATGCACGGCGAACCCGGGCTCCGTCTCCCAGGCGAAGACCTCCGCTACCCCATCGCCCGCCACCGTCACCGGCTGGCTCCCGCCGGAAACCCAGCGGATGGCGTTCTGTAGAAGGCGGCTCAGGTCGGTATGGCCGGAGCGCCACAGGGTGCGTTCGATATCCCCGGGGAACCATGCCAGCCGGCTCTTCCCCTTTTCGCGCAGCACCACCGCGGGCTCGTCCGTGCGGCTCTCCACCGGGTACGACAGTTCGGGGGGGTAGGCCACGAAACCCGGGACGACGGTCAATACGGGTCCGTCCACTGGCGCGACCGGCAGGCGGTATTCCGCGCCGGGCAGCCAGTTCGTGTTGGTGAAGCCCTCCAGGATCGGGTGGCGCTTCTCAATGCGGGCGTAATAGCCGTTGCCCGTCGTGCCGATCACGTCGCCCGCCTTGCGGATGCCGAAAACATCGGCCAGCCCGAAATCCGCGCGGCGTTCGTTGCGCTCGCTGTACAGGCTGGTTTCGAACGTGCCGAGCAGGCTCCCGCCCGCGTCCACGTAGGCCCGCAACTGCCGGCACTGCTCATCGCTCAGCAACGCGGTATTGGGCAGCAGCACGGCGGCGTACTTCTTCAGGTTCTCCGGAGCGAGGTTGTCTTCGTGGATGAAGTCGAACAGGAACCGGCCCTCGACCAGGGCGTAATACATGCCGTCGATGAACTGGCTCATCGTGGCGCCGCGCGGGGGCGTATAGAACAGGTGCGCGCGCTGGCCCATCACTACGCCGATATTGGCGATGGAGCGGCGGTTGACGAAGTGGCGGTCGTGCTTCGCCGTCCAGACGAAGTACTGGCGTCCCGCCTCCAGCCAGCGCCGGTCTTCTCCCATCCCCTTTTCGCCGCCGATGAAATGCCAGTAGGGAACCATGCCGCTGGCCAGCGTCTCGTTCATCCACATCTGCGCTT
This sequence comes from Terriglobia bacterium, assembly GCA_020073115.1. Lineage (GTDB taxonomy): Bacteria > Acidobacteriota > Terriglobia > Bryobacterales > Bryobacteraceae > BOG-224. The sequence continues at coordinate 4,171 of JAIQFU010000260.1, read as the reverse complement.
CCTGCGGCGATTTGAAGACGTTGCGCCAGCGCGGCGTTCCGGTAGACCACGCGGCGGTCACGTTAGTCGCCATCTTGCCCTGCTGCACGGCGGCGCACACGCGCCCCTGGAGCGCGCATCCCCAGATGGGCGTGAGGTCTCCGCCGCGTCCCTGGTTGTCGCACTGGAACCACTCGCAGACTTCGCCCAGCAGTTTCAGGTTCGGGCCGGAGCGGATGCCGCCGCCGAGGTTGGCGAAATAGAAATTGGACGGCTTCTTCTCCTTGGCGATGCCGTCGTAGAGCTTCCAGAGATACATCACACGATCGTTGAACTTATCCCAGAACGCGGGCGTCCCGGGGCGCGGCAGCCGGCGGCACTGGTCGCAATAGCAGACGGGCAGGGAGCCGAGCGGAGGCCAGGCGTTGGTGAACAGCCCGTCCACATCGTAGAGCGAATTGATTTCCCGCATAATGGCCGGCATGTAGTCGGTCATGTAAGTGGAGAACATGCAGGTGCGGAACAGGCGTGGATCTTCGCCGTGGCGCACTGCCTCGCCTTGCGCGTTGCGCTGGAACCATTCCGGGTGGGCCTGGACGGCGTCCTCCCAGTTCAGGTCGGGGCTCATGCGGGCGATCACGCGGAGGCCGCGCTTCTTGGCGGCGGCGCAGCATTCGCCGAAGAAATCGCGGTCGCCGAGGTACTTGCCCTTGCGGTGGAACGGGACCTTGGTCTGGTAGAACGCCAGGATGCCGGTGACGCTTACCAATACGGCGTCGATCTTCAGGCTGGCCCAGTAATCCGCCCACTCCTCCACATTCAGGGAGATGGGGTCGTGCTCGGTCATGTTCAACTGGCCCAGGCGCCGGATGCGGCGCTGCCAGGGCACGTCGGGCTGCGGCGCTTCGGCGAAGGAGATCCCGGCCAGCGGCGCGGTGGCAAGCCCCGCCTTCAGGAGGGTGCGTCGGTCGATCATCGTTCCAGAGTAACGCCCCACACCGCCCCGACAAAACCGTGACAATAGGGCCTGAGCCGTGCGCTAAATTGAGTCTCGATGAAAGGGCGGCACAGCGCGCATTGGTCGCTGATCTGGCAGGCGGTCCTGATCGTCCTGCCGGTCGCGGTCCTGTCCGCCATCGGTTTTTCGTACTTGCGCTTCGACCGGGCGGCGGTGGAGCAGGAGGCCCGCGAACGGGCGCAGGTCCTGATGCCCCAGGCGGCCGCGGAAATCGGCCGGCGTGTCGGCAAAGGGCTCCGCCCGCAATCCGTGCTGCACGCCATCATCGCCGGCGGGCGAATCCAGTCGCCGCCGGACTATTCGCGCCTACCCGTTCCTCCGGACTGGCCCGAAAAGCTGCCTCCCGGCCCGGCTCAGCTTTGGGGCGAAGCGCAGGACGCGCTGTACCGCCGCGGAGACCGTCCGCTGGCGACAAAGTTGTTCCGGTCGCTCGCCGATTCGAACGCGCCGTCCGCCGCGCGCATCAATGCCGAATACAACCTGCTTTTGCTGGGATCCGGCGGGACCGCCGCCGCTCTGGCGCGCAAAGCCGGCGATATTTTGACAGAATCGGGCGCGCCCGTGGGCGACCTCGCTCTGCTATTCGCACTCCGCCGCGGCGATGCAGCCGCGGTGAAGGAGGTTCCCTCCCGCGTTCGTGAGCACCCTTCCTTTCTCACGCCGGAGCTATTGGACGCGGCGCCCGGGCTGAACGACCTGAAAGCAGAATGGGCGACCCAGGAAGAAACGCGCGCGCTGCTCCGCCAGCTGGCGCCGCTCCACATGGACTGCTCGGCGCGGGCCGCCGTGGAAATGGGCAACCCACCATTTCTGGCCTGGGGCAGCCCGCAGCGGGATGGCTGCCATGTGTCGCTGGTTCCCCCGCCGGTCGTTGCGGCTGTCTTCGACGCTCTCGCCGCCGTGTTTCGCGTAGCTTCGAGGTGCGACGCCGTCGAGGTTTCCGGAAACCGTTGGAGCATTCGGCGGGGCCAGGAGAACGCGCGCATCCTACTGGCCACGGCGACGGCGAGCCTGGCTTTCGAAGCGCCCTACCCGTTCACGGTGAGGGTCTTTGCCGCCCCGGAAACGCTTTACGCCGGCTACCGCCGCAGATTCTGGTTCACCACGGCCCTCATCCTCGCGGCGGCCTCGGCGGCGCTGATCGGCCTCGTGGGCCTGTGGCGCGGCTTCCGCCGGCAGATGCGGCTCAGCGAAATGAAATCGAACTTCGTCTCCAGCGTGTCCCACGAATTGCGCGCCCCCATCGCGGCGGTGCGGCTGATGGCAGAAGGCCTGGAGCAGGGGCGGATCGCCGGCGAGGCGAAGCAGCGCGACTACTTCCACCTCATCGTGCAGGAGTGCCGGCGGCTCTCTTCGCTCGTGGAGAACGTCCTCGATTTCTCAAGGATCGACCAGGGACGGAAGCAATACTCCTTTGAGCCGGTAGATGCCGCGGCGCTCGTGCGCCACACCGTAGCCCTCATGCAGCCCTGCGCCGCCGAGCGGCAGGTCGCCCTGGAACTGGCCGACCCGCCCGCCGAGATCGCGGGGCTGGAGCCGCGCTGGGATCACCAGGCCGTCGAGCAATCGCTGGTCAACCTGATCGATAACGCCATCAAGCACTCGCCCCCCGGCGCGGCTGTAACGGTGCGGATGGAAGCAGGCCCGCCGTCGTGGATCAGGGTCTGGGTGGAGGACCATGGCCCGGGTATCCCGCCGGAGGCCCAGGCGCGGATCTTCGACCTTTTCTACCGGCACGGCTCCGAACTGCGGCGCGAAACCCGGGGCGCGGGCATCGGGCTGAGTATCGTGAAGCACGCCGCCGAAGCGCACGGCGGGCGGGTGCTGGTGAAGAGCGCCGTGGGCGAGGGGAGCCGCTTCGCCCTGGAACTGCCCATCAACGGAGCCCGCGGATGAGCCGCATCCTCATCATAGAAGACGAGTTGCCGATGCGTACGGCGTTGAAGGACATCCTCGAATCCGAGGGCTACCGCGTGCGGGCCGCCGCCGATGGGGAGAACGGCTTGTCGCAGGCAGTGGATGAGAAGCCCGACCTCATCCTGCTGGACGTCATGCTCCCCAAGCTGGACGGCTTTGCGCTCTGCGCCGAACTGCGCCGTTTGGAGATCGCGACGCCGGTCCTGATGCTGACGGCCAAGGGGCAGGTCCAGGACCGCGTCACAGGCCTGGACAGCGGCGCCGACGACTACCTGGTGAAGCCCTTCAGCACGGAGGAACTTCTGGCCCGGGTGCGCGCCCTGCTGCGCCGGGTGTCAGCCCGCCGACGTGCGGCCCGGTTGCTGGCGCTGGGCGATATCCGGATCGACTTCGTGAGAATGACGGCGCGGCGGGGGCGGCGGCAGATCCACCTGACCGCCAAGGAGTTCGCCTGCCTGCGCCTGCTGGCCGAGGCGGCGGGCGAGCCGGTCACCCGCGAGCGCTTTCTGGACCTGGTGTGGGGTTACGACGCGTTCCCCACCACCCGCACCGTAGACAACCACATCGCCAGCCTCCGCGCCAAGCTGGAGCCGGACGCGGAGGCCCCGCGCTGGATCCAGACGGTGCATGGGGTGGGGTACCGCCTGGAGGCGGAAGGAGATCATTCATGAAGACCGCGCTCGTTCTCGCGTTGTTCGTCACAGGGGCCGCCGCGCAAACCGATGCCGCGTGCGCCCGCTACAAGGCCCTGCTGGTCGAGGAGATCGGAGCCGCCAGGGACCATCTTCAGGATGTGAAGAGGCGGGGCGAAGTGCTTTCCGAGATTGATTCCAAAAGGCTGCGATTGGGTGTGGACGCGGAAATCGCGGCGCTGGATCGCGAGTTGTTCGCCTTCGAGAGCGGCCTTTTTCCGGCGCAGCCTGCGGCCGGCTCCGCCGAGGCGCGCCGGCAGTATCGGGCGATGCTGGAGAAGGCTATTGAGTTTGCCAGTGCCTCCTGGAAACTGGAGGTCGTGAGGCAACGAAGCGGGGCCGGAACGGTTCAGGAGGTCTACGCCGCCCGCAAACGCATCTTAGAGGCGCAGAAGCAGTTGGCCGCCTTCGACGCCGGCCTGACGCGGCCGGTAATCCTCGTCCCGGGAGGTGAGCGATGAAAACCGCAATTGCCCTGGTTCTGTTCGCGGCCCTGTCCCTCGCGCAAAACGCCGCGGAGGCTTTGCGGAATGGCGTGGTGGAAGAGGAATCCAACCGCAACCTG
>JAIQFU010000259.1 GCA_020073115.1 Terriglobia bacterium | reverse complement strand
GTACGCGTCCATAGCTCAGGAGGAGCGGAATGTTTCCGCCGCCGCCCGCGCGGCGCAGGCGCGCATTCGCTGCCTGGTGCGCGGCGGCGATAACCGGGCGGCGTCGCGCGCCATAGCGGAGTACTTCACTGCCGGGCGGCTGATGCGCGGCGCGGGGCTGGACGGCCGCGTGATCGCCGCCGACGAGCAACTGTTGGCGCTGCGCTTGGGTAACGCCTCGGCCGCGCCGCGCTTGCGTGCCTTGTTCGCCGACTATGCGGGGCCCATGCCTTCCGTTCAGCGCCTCTTCCTGATGGAGGAGACGGGCAAGGACTATCCTACGTACGCTGCCGAGCGGTTGGGCGCGCAGTTTCTGGAAACGGGCAGGCTCAAGCTTGCGCCGCCTTCCGCGCTGCAGACCGCGGGGCTGCCGGGCGTGTGGCTGTTTGGGGCTTCGGAGCGCGTGCTGGCGCTTTACCGGACAGAAACGGTGATGGCGGTGATGCGCGACCTTGGCAAGGGAATCTCCGCGCTGCCACGCGGGGCAGGTCCCCCGCCTGCCCGTCCGGATTTCTCCCTGCGTGAAGCCGCTGGCCCCAGGATGCCCGCCTGGGAGTTTTCGCTCGCAATTCCCGGCGATGGCGTGGATGAGGCCGCCCGGAAGCAGACGCTGTCGTATGTCTGGATCGGCTTGCTGGCCATTGCCGTCGTCGTGAGCGTCGCCCTGGCCGCCGCTCAGGCATTCCAGCGCCACTGGCGCTTGGCCCGCTTGAAAACCGACCTTGTCGCCGCCGTCTCCCACGAGCTGAAAACGCCGCTCTCCTCCATGCGGCTGCTGGTGGATTCCCTGCTCGACGACGAAACTCCCGATCGCGCCAAAACGCGCGACTACCTGGAGCTGATCTCCAAAGAAAACTCGCGCCTGAGCCGGCTCATCGAAAACTTCCTGACCTTCTCCCGCCTGGAGCGCAATCGCCATAAGTTCGAGTTCGTCCCCACCCGTCCGGAAAGCATCGTGCAAGCCACGATGGAGGCGGTGCAGGACCGCTTCCCGGTCGAACACAGCGTGGACCCCGATCTCCCCCGGGTGCGCGCGGACAAAGATGCCATCGCCACCGTGCTGCTTAACCTCCTGGACAACGCCTGGAAATACACGCCGGAGAAGAAGCGCATCAACCTCAAGGCGTTCCGCGCGGCCAACCGGGTCGCGTTCGCCGTGGAGGACAACGGCGTCGGCATCGCGCCGCGCGAGCAAAAGCGCATCTTCCGCCGCTTTTACCAGCTGGACCGGCGCCTGGCGCGCGAAACCGGCGGCTGCGGCCTCGGCCTCAGCATCGTGCAGTTCATCGTCAAGGCCCACGGCGGCAAAGTCGAAGTGGAAAGCCGGCCGGGGAAGGGAAGTAGGTTTACGGTGTTTCTCCCATGCAAGGCCGAATCCTGATCGTCGAAGACGAACCCGCCATGCTGCGCGGCCTCAAGGATACGTTCGCATCGCAAGGCTGCGTGGTCCTGACCGCTACCGACGGCGAGGCGGGAATGAACCTGGCGCTCTCCTCCGAGCCCGACTTGATTCTGCTGGACATTATGCTCCCCAGGGTGAATGGGTACGAGATCTGCCGGGCGGTGCGCGAGCGCGGCCTGGATACCCCCATCATCATGCTCACCGCGAAGGGGCAGGAAGAGGACGTGGTCCTCGGGTTGAACCTCGGCGCGGACGACTACGTGGCGAAACCCTTCCGTATCCGCGAGCTGGTGGCGCGGGTGAACGCCTTTCTGCGGCGGCGGCAATCGGGGCAGGAGAGCGTAACGCGCTTCGGCGAGTTCGAGCTGGATGCCCCGGCGCACAAGCTCTTCCGTAATGGCCGCGAAGTGGAACTCACCGCCAAGGAGTTCCGGCTGCTGGCGTATTTTGCGAGCCGCCCCGGCCGCGCCCTGACCCGCGACGACATCCTGAACGCCGTCTGGGGCCACAGCGTCATGGTCACCCCGCGCAGCATCGACCGCTGCGTGACCACGCTCCGCGCCAAAATCGAACCCGACCCGCACGAGCCCACGTACATCCAAACCGTCCGCGATATCGGCTACCGCTTCGAGCCGTAAGTACCGCCGGTGGTCGTTTTTCGCCACCGGTTGTTTTTGCCTGCATGCCCAAACGAAAACCGGCCCCCGTCGGTACGTTATAATCCCATGCGGAATGCGTAAACTCCTTCTCCTTTTGGCACTCTCTGTCATCGCCTCCGCCGCCGGCCCCGACGACGCCTACGTCCGCGTCAGCCCGCGCGACCATCGCTACCTGGAACTCACAGATGGCTCCCCCTACATCCCCATCGGCCTCAACATGATCGCGCCCGGCAACACGCGCGATGGCGAAGACGCGGCCTTGCGCGGCTTCGAGGAATGGATCTCCAGCCTTGCCGCCAATGGCGGCAACTACATCCGAGTGTGGCTCAGCAGCCCGTTCTGGGATGTGGAGCACGAAAAAAGCGGTGTCTACGACGCCGAGAAGGCCAAACGCATCGACCGCATGCTCGACCTCTGCCGCAAGTACCACGTTCGCGTCAAGCTCACCATGGAGCACTTCCGCAGCATCGGCGGCGGCCGCCAGGCGTGGGCCGACAAGCCGCTGCACAACGTGACCAACGGCGGCCCCGCGCAATCCATGGCCGATTTCTTCGACGGCGAAGCCTCGCGCACGCAGTTCAAGCGCAAGATCGCGTGGTACCGCGACCGCTACGGCGACCAGCCCATCGTCTACGGCTGGGAACTCTGGAACGAAGTGAACGCCGTCACCGGCAAGGGCGACATCCTGGCATGGTCGCAGCTCATGCTGGGCGCGCTGCATCAGGCCTTCCCGAAGAATATGGCGATGCAGAGCATGGGGAGCTTCGACGACGCCCGCTGGCGGGAGCTTTTCTATCGCCAGAACTCCACCATGCCGGGCAACGATATCGCCCAGGTGCACCGCTATCTCGACCTGGGCGCGCGGCTCGATATCTGCCACGGCCCCGTGGACCTGCTGGCCGCCGATGCGGTACGGGAGATCGCCGGCTACAACCCCGGCCGGCCCATCGTCCTGGCCGAATCCGGCGCCGTGGAGCCGAGCCACTCCGGGCCGTTCAAGCTGTATTCGAAAGACAAGGACGGCATCCTGCTGCACGACATCCTCTTCGCTCCGTTCTTCGCCGGCGCCGCGGGCGTGGGGCAGATCTGGCACTGGGACGCTTACGTGGCCCCCAACAACCTCTGGTGGCAGTTCGGACGTTTCGCGCAAGTGGTCAAGGGCCTCGACCCACCCGCCGAGAACTTCGAACCCGCGATGGCGGAACACGACCGGCTGCGGGTCTATTTGCTGAAGGGTAAGCGCACCGTGCTGGCCTGGTGCCGCGATAAGCAGAACACCTGGGAAACGGAACTGCGCGACGGCCAGAAGCCCGAGGTGCTGAAGGGGATCGCAGTGAACCTGGGTATCTCCAAAGCGCGCTCCGTGAAGATTTACGATCCGTGGACGAATCGCTGGACCAACGGCAAAATCAAGAACGGCAAGGTGGCGCTGCCGCAGTTCAGCCGCTCCATCGTGATCCGCGCGGAAGTATAGTACCGCCGGTGGTCGATTTTCGCCACCGGTTATTTTCACCGGTTATTTTCGCCGGCCCCAACAACCGGTGGCGAGAACCGATCGCCGGCGGTACTCAACGCAATTCGAAATTCCCTCTCAGCCGTAAATCCCGCGACGAAGCCCCCACCGTCACTTCGAACGTCCCCGGCTCCGCCACCCACGCCTTCTTCGCCGGGCTGTAGTACGACATCGCGCTGCGGTCCAGCGTCAACGTCACCGTCTGCGCCTCGCCTGGTTTCAGCACGAGCTTGCGAAAGCCTTTCAGCTCTTTCGCCGGCCGGTCCACGCCGGCTTTCGCCTGGTGCAGGTAAAGCTGCGCCACTTCCGCCCCCGCGCGCGACCCGGTGTTGCGCACCTGGAAGCTCACGCGGACGGGACTGCCGGGCGTGATCTGCAACCCTCCGTATCCGAACGTGGTATACGATAACCCGTGCCCGAACGGGAAAAGCGGCTCAATGTTGCGCGTATCGAAGTGGCGGTAGCCCACGTAGATGCCCTCGGCGTACTCGACGCGCAGGTTCTCGCCGGGGTAATGGCCATACGCCGGCGAGTCCTTCATCTCCTTGGGGAAGGTAACGGGCAGCTTGCCCGCAGGATTCGCGTCGCCGAACAGAACCGCCGCAATCCCGTGGCCGCCTTCCTGGCCGCCGTACCACATGTCCAAAACCGCGGGCGCCTGGCCGATCCAGGGAATCGCCACGGGCGACCCGGCATTCACCACCACCAGCGTATTCTTGTTTGCCGCCGCCACCGCCCGGATCAACTCGTCCTGGCCCGCCGGCAGGTTCAGCGTCTTGCGGTCGAAGCCCTCGGATTCGAGCGTGGGGGCATAGCCCACCACCAGGACCGCGGCATCGGACTTCTTCGCCAGCGCCACGGCTTCTTCCCGCAGCCGCGGATTGTCCTTTGCGTCCTCGCCTTCCATCGTGACGCCCAGCGCATACTCGACCCGCACCCGGCCTCCCGCCCGCTCTTTGATCGCATCGAGCGGCGTGACGGCGTAATTGGGGCGCACCTGCGAACTTCCACCGCCGCCGGTCCGAGCCACCGCCGCGTTCGGCCCGATCACCGCGACCGAGCGCAGTTTTCCTGTGTCGAGCGGAAGCGCGTTCCCGGCGTTCTTCAGCAGCACGATGCCCTGGGTGGCGGCTTCCCGCGCCACGGCCCGCTGCTCGGGCGTATCGACTGCGCCGCCGCCGGTCTTCGGCTTATCGAACAGGCCCATGGCGAACATGGCGCGCAGCATCCGGCCCACGTGCTCATCCACCGTGGCGACGCTGATCCGGCCGGCTTTCACCTCCGGCAGGACCTTCTCCGGGGTGAGAAACCCGCATCCGTTGCCATCCTCTTTCGTTTTGGGCCGAACCAGCCACGTGCGCATGGCCTCTCCGCCGGGCATCTCCAGGTCCATTCCGGCGTTCACGGTTCCTACGGTGCTGTACGTGCTGCCCCAATCGGAGACGACGAAACCCTGGAAGCCCCACTGTTTCCGCAGCACGTCCGCGAGCAGGTGGGGATTCTCGGCGCAGTAGAGACCGTTCACCTTGTTATAGGCGTTCATGACGGCCCGGACGCCCGCTTCCCGCACCGCCGCCTGGAACGCCGGGAAGTAGATCTCCTGCAAGGCGCGCTCGTCGATCTTCTCGTCGATGCGGTGCCGCTCGTACTCTTCGTTGTTCGCGGCGAAGTGTTTGACGGTGGCGATCACGCCTTCGCCCTGCACGCCCCGGATGTACGCCACCGCGAGGCGTGCGGCGAGGTACGGGTCCTCGCCATACCCTTCGAAGTTGCGGCCCCACAGCGGCGCGCGCGCAATGTTCACGGTCGGCCCGAGCAGCATGTCGCGGCCCAGCGCCTTGGCTTCCTGTCCGATGGTCTTGCCCTCGCGCTGTACGAGTTCGGGGTCCCACGTGGCGGCCATGGCGATGCCCGACGGGAAGGCCGTGCTGGTGATCGGCTTGGCGGCGGCGCTCGTAGCGGCCGAGGTCCCCAGCCACGAGCGCACGCCCATCGGCCCGTCGGCCATCTTGATCGCGGGGATTCCGAGCCGCGGGTGGGCCACGGTCTCCATCCACCCCGCGCCCGCCAGCATGGCGACCTTCTCCTCCAGGGTCATGCGGCGCAGCAGGTCGGAGACCCGCTTTTCCGATGCGGCTTCGTTTCCCGGCTGTCCGCTCGACAGCAGACCCGCCGCTCCAACCAACAGAAGACAGTAGAGCAGTCTCATTTCAGGTTCGATCCTACCACTTCATTACCCGCGTGTTAGGATCCTTACCATGCGTGCTATATCCGTCCTGATGGCGGCCCTGGCGTTCGGCGCCCAGGCCCAGCAGATCCGCTACGAACAACTCCGTACCGCTAACGGCATTCTCGAAGGGGTAGTCAGCGCCGACGGCAAGGTCCGCACGTTCAAGGGCATTCCCTTCGCCGCGCCGCCCGTGGGCCCGCTGCGGTGGAAAGCGCCGCAGCCCGCGGCCGCCTGGCGCGGCGTCCGCAAGGCGTCGGAGTATCCCCCGCGCTGCATGCAGGGACCGATCTACCCGGACATGATCTTCCACGACAGCGGCCCCAGCGAAGACTGCCTCTATCTGAACCTGTGGATGCCGGCGAACCCCGCCACGAAAAAACTGCCGGTGATGGTGTGGATTCACGGCGGGGGCTTCGCCGCGGGCGGCAGCTCCGAGCCGCGCCAGGATGCCGGCAACCTGTCGAAAAATGGCGTCCTCGTGGTCAGCGTGCAGTACCGCCTGGGAATTTTCGGCTTCTTTTCCCTCCCGGAGCTGGCCAGGGAGTCGGGGCATAACGCCTCGGGAAACTACGGACTTCTGGACCAGGTTGCAGCGCTGAAATGGGTGCACGACAACATCGCGGCTTTCGGCGGAGGTCCTTCCACCGTGACGATTTTCGGCGAATCGGCCGGGTCGTTCTCGGTCAGCGCGCTGATGGCCTCGCCGCTCGCCAAAGGGCTCTTCCAGCGCGCCATCGGCGAAAGCGGCGCGTTCTTCGGCGACACGCTCCGCGCCAGGCCGCGCGCCGAAACCGAGGAAGCCGACGCGGCGTATGCCAGGACGGCGTTCGGGACGGATTCCCTGGAAGCATTGCGGGCCAAACCGGCCGAGGAGATACTCCAGATTTCGCTGAAGCAGCGCGGCCTGCGTTTCGTCCCCAATATCGACGGCTACTTCCTGCCGGAAGATGTGGACTCCATCTATGCGAAGGGAAACCAGGCGCACGTGCCGTTGCTGGCGGGGTGGAACCTGGACGAGAACAACTGGCGAACCATTCTGGCCAAGGATGAACCGGCGCCGGCGAACTACGCCGCGCGCGTGAAAGCGATTTACGGCGCGAACGCGGAGGCGATTTTGAAGGCCTATCCGGCCGCCGATTCCGTACAGGTGCAGCGGGCCGCGGGCGACCTGGCGAGCGATCGTTTCATCGCTTTCGGGACGTGGAAATGGATCGAAATGCAGCAAAAAACGGGCAAATCGACGGTGTTTCGCTACGAATTCGATCAAAAACTGCCGTTTTCGGAGCCGGCGGCGCCGCATGCCTCGGAAATCGAGTACGTCTTCCAGGTTCTCTCGTCGCGGAAGCTCCCCTGGCGGGAAGAGGACCGCAAGGTCTCCAGCCTGATGGCCGCCTACTGGACCAACTTCGCCAAAACCGGCGATCCGAGCGGCGCGGGACTGCCCCAGTGGCCCCGATATACCCCGGCAACCAAATACCCGGTGATGCACCTCAGCGCCGACCCGCAGGTTGCGCCGGACGCTCACCGCGCGCGGTACGAAACGCTGGACCGGATCAAGTAGGACCGTGCGATTAGATGCAC
>JAIQFU010000258.1 GCA_020073115.1 Terriglobia bacterium | reverse complement strand
TCGTCCTCGGACGGTTCGGAGAAGGCGTCCAGCAAGGAACAATCCGAAAGCTGCAGCACGAGGCCGGTTCGCGCCCACGCCGCCCCGGCGGGCCTGCCGCACCCCCGGAGCAGCAGATCCGACAACGCGATTCCGCCCAGGAGAACGACCTTGGCGCCCGCGGTATACCCTTCGGCAAGGTACGCCGCCCGGCATGCCGCGATGGGCTCCTCGCCCAGCGCTGCATCTTCGCCGGGATCGACCGTACCGAGATCCGACGCGCGCCGGATGCCCGCGCGGAACGCGGCGCAGCTATCCGGCATATTCGGCGCCAGCGCCGTGGCCATTCCGAGCGCCGTGATGGCGATTGCCCCGTCAGTCGACATCATCATTGCAGCAAAGGCACTTCACTTTTTCACTCGACGGCAAAGGAATCACCGGCCCCTGGAGCACCGGAAACGGCGGCGTATTTTTGTTGTTGTGCAGCATCAGGTCCAGCGCCCGCGCCACGTTCTTGCCCTCCACCATGGTGTCGAACGAGAAGTTCACGAACTCGGCTTTGCCCTTGGTGAGCCCGGATGCCACGCCCCCCCCGGCCGTGCCCGCCTCGTCGCCCGTACTGGTCGAGAAATTCGAGTCCTTCAGGCAAATGGGATTTCCGTCGCATTGCACCGTGGAACTGCCGTCCGCGGTATCCGACGATTGAGCGATGTTCGGGTAAGGGATTGGGACCGGCCCCGCCGGACTGGGCGTCAGGCACACGTCTGGAAACGCGGTGGTGATGCCGGCGCTGTCCTTGTGGACCACCGAAAGATTGTTGACTCCGACCGTCACGCCCATTTTGCCCGCCCCCCGGATTTCTCAGATCCGTGTGCATCCGTTCATCCGTGGCCCAATTCTGTTTTCCACCCCGCCGCCCTCAGTTGATCTTCACCGCCGCGCCCCGGATCTTGTTCGTCCCGGAGGCGCGGCTTACCAGTTCCGTCCCTTTGATCACAATGCGGCCGTCGCTCGAAAGCGTGATGGAGCTTTTCCCGCACGTGATGGTGATTGCGCCCGCGGCTTCGAATGCCAGTGAGCGCCTGGCTTTTTCGCGCAGCACGCCGGCGATGATGGGCAGGCCCGGGTTGCCGTTCTCGAAAACCAGCAGCACCGGCTCCCCCGCCCCCTTCACCGTCTCGCTCGCCGCCACCCGCGCGCGGACGGGCCCCAGCGGGTTATCGCGGTAGTCCACGTAAACATCCCCGTTCGGCTCCACCCGAACCGCGCGGCCCACCACGGCCGCCGCCTCCAATTCCGCCAATCGCCGCACGTCAGTTCTCCTTGATCTGGCTTCCCTTGATGATGATGTCGCCGCTGCCCTTGATGTTGAGCTTGGCGCCCTCGATGGCGATGTCGCCGTTCTTCTTCATCACGATCTGCGCCGAGCCCGTCTTGATGGCAATCTCATCATCGGCCACCAGCTCGATCTTTTTCGCGTGGATGCTCAGCTCCTTCGTGACCGAGAGGGTGTACTGCCCGCCGACGGTTTCCTTGTGATCCCCCGTGATGTCGGCGATGTGGTTGCCGGCCACCGTCTCGGAAAGATCCTTGCCCACGTCGATCGACTTGTTGCCGCCGACGCTCTCCGAGCTCGCCCCCCCGACCATCTCGGCGCGCTGTGCGCCCACGGTCTCGGCCAGCGCCGCGCCCGCCGTGATCGCGATCAACCCGCCCACCGTGATCTCCATGGCGCCGCCCACCGTTTCCGAATAGTTGATCGCCACGGACNNNATAGTTGCTCGCCACGGTCTCCGTGAGCGTGCGGCCCACCATGATATCCATGCTGCCGTCGATCTTCTCGTGGTGGTTGCGAATCACGTTGATCGACTTGTCGCGCAGCACTTTCTCGGATTTGTCCCGGTCCACCTCCATCCGGCGGTCATTTTGAATGGTGATGGCCTCGTCGTGTTTGACAACCCTCGTGCGGTCATGATCCACCACGCAGGCTTCGTCGTGCCCCACCCAGAGGGTTTTATCGTGCTCCACCTCCGTCGCCATGTCCTTTTCGGCATGAAACCAGACCTGTTCACTGCCCTTCTTATCCTCGAAGCGCAAGGCGTTGGCGTTCGCCGCGGAACCGCCTTTGCTGCTGCGGGTCAACAAGCCGCTCTGCGTGGCGTTCGCCGGAAGCGCCCACGGCGGCATCTGCTCCGCGTTGTACACGCGGCCCACGATGATGGGCTGGTCCGGATCCCCTTCCAGGAAGCCGACCACCAGGGCCGTCTGGCAGCCGTGCACCACCGGCTGGGGCGTGACGCGGGCGGGCCGGAAAGGCGTGGACGAAGGGACGCACTCGAAGCTGTTGTGATAGGTCAGATCCTCCCCGTTCGACGACACTTCGTAGCTGCCGCCCTGCGTGGCGGCGTGGTGGATGGCGGTGAGCAGGTATTCCTGGTTCTGGTCCGCGCGGTAGTGGTCCTGCAGGGTGAACCGGAATCCGGCGGTGAAATACCGGCACCCCCCCTCGCCGTGACACGCCACCGCGTCGGCCACCTGCTCCTGCAGGCGGATGCGCGCCAAACGGTCGCCCTGTCCCCTGACCATGTATTCGCCCGGGTAATCGTAGTATTCGTACCGGTTCCTGCCGTTCACCGTGACGGCCAGGCTGGCGCCCGGGGTTTCGAAGTTGTAGTCCGTTTGCGACCAGCCCCCAGTGCGGAACTCCTCCTGGCTGCTCCAACCGGTGATCGTGTCTTCGTACGCCAGGGCGCCTGGCCGCGTATCGTAGCGCGCCACGCTCTGCACGTCGCAGGGATCGTGCGCCGCCTGGTCGTTGGCCAGGATCAGGGTGTGCTTTCCGTCGCCGTGCCGGAAGAAGTAGCAGATCCCCTCTTCCTCCATCAGCCGCGACACGAAATTGAAATCCGTCTCCCGGTACTGCACGCAGTAGTCGCGCGGCTCGAACTGGCCGTACAGCCGGAACTCAAAGTCCTGAAACCCCAGTTCCACGAAGATCTGCCGGATAATTTCCGGCACGGCCACGTTCTGGAAGATCCGGCAGTCCGCCTTGCGCGTGAGGAACCACAGCCAGGGCTCCATCCGGGCGCGGTACTCCGTCAGCCGGTCGGACTGCGAGCCCTGGGAAAACCGGGTGAGGAATCCGTTCCAGTGGCGCTCGGCGCCCTGGTCGTCGAACAACCGGATGGTCACGTTCTTCCCCACGATGTCCTGGAACTTGATCGAGTCGTTTTCGGAGAGCAGGTCGAGTTCGAACTGGAAGGGATGAGAGATTGCTTCCGAACCGGTGAACCCGCGGAGCAACAGCGCGTCCGGGCCCAGCGGCGTCGAGATCGCAATGCGACGATTGGTTTGCGTGTATGCCATTTCCAGAGGCCCCACCCTAATCCGTGTATGTGAACACCGCCTCGCCGGCGTCGGCGGCGAACTCGCCGGCTTTCAGCCAGCCCATCCAGCCCAGGCGCGGCGCATCCGAGCCGCTGTCGTCGAGCCGGCAGGGCGGAACTTCCCCGGCGCGCAACACCACCTGGACTTCAAACACCATCGCCCGCCCCGTCAAGAACCTCGTCAGCTCCCGCAACCGCCCGAGCGCTCCGCCGTCCGGAAGAAACTCGCGGAAACGGTCGAACCCGAGCGGCCCGACGCGGATCCGAAAGCGCGCCTGCTGGTTCCAGATCTGGTCGCCCAGAAAAGCGCCTTCCCCCAGTTGGCTCCGCTCCAGTTCCGGCGAGAGGTAGCACCGGTCTGCTTCCTCCAGGTCGTACCAGCTTCCGATGCACTGCTCGATTTCCACCGGAACCGAGAAATAGTCCTGCAGCACGCCGCGCAGGGCGCTCGCCGAGCGCGGCCGCTGCGCGATCAACCCGGCGTAGAACAAGAGGCCCTCGTCGGGCGCCCGCATCCGGCCGCGCAACCCGGCCGTTCCCATCCCGATCAGGTCGAAAAGATACTGGGTAAACGCGTCCGGCCGCCGGTCCCGGACGGCCGCCAGTTCGTAAAGCTCCGCCGGACGATGCTTCTCCCAGGCCCGGTAGAACAAGGACACGAACCGGTGGTTGAAGATATCGAAGAACGCCGCCATGGCGTTGTCCCGGGCCGCTCTCCGCGCGAGCATCCGCTCGGTGTAGAAAAGCGGCAGCACGCCTTGCGTCCCGGTCAGCCCCAGGAAGGCGACCATGACCCGGGGCGGGCCGCCATCCTCGGGCGGGACGATTTCATGCACCGCGCTCGCCGGAAACGCCGTGGTGAGTTGCGCGCCGAACCGCGCCGTCTCGTCGGCCGGCCGGCCGGAGTTGCCCACCGGCGCGCGCTGCGGCGCGAGGCGCGCCAGCAGGCGTACCGCCTGGAAGAAATCGAATTCGCAGCCACGTGCGAACAGCGCTTCCTCTAAAGAAGAGCCTGTTCGCCGGCCAGGGGCGGCCACTGTTTGAGCGCTCCTTTCTTGGTTCTCACGGTAAGGCGGGTGAACGAGTTCACCGCCGAGTACAACGCCAGAAATCGATGCAGCACGGAGCCCAGCAGGAATACTCCGCTGCCCACGTATTGCTCCTCGTCGAAAGCCACCGTCACGTCCGTGCCGCGGCAGAATGTGACTCCGGTCTCCGAAGCCACCCGCGCCACCGCCGAGCGGCTGCTCACTTCCGCAATGCCGGCGATCTGCTTGCGCAGCGCCGGATCGTCGGAGAAGTTATAGAGCTGGAGAATCTCCTGGAGCGCTTCCCGGCCGCCTTCGACGATCGACAGGTAATTCAGCGACAGCTGCGAGATCAGCCGCCATTCGAGGCCGCGCCGCAACGGGGGCCGCCCGGTCGGTGTGGGCCGGCGGATGCACCGCGCCCGCAACAGCGCCAGCCCTTCCGCCTCCACTTCGCCGTATTCCCCCGTGAATCGCAGGCGCGCCGCCTGGTCCCGGTTGGTGCAGGTCACGTGCAGCGTGAGCGTTTCGTCGGCGGGCAGCGCCGCCTCGAAGTCGAGGTTCACCAGCGTCAGGTAGACCTCCGTCCCGTTGTCTCCCGGGCGGAGGGAGGGGCGGCGGTGCGCGCACCAGAATCGCTTCCCCGCTTCGTCGCGGCCGTGGCCCAAGGCGTAGAACGGCTCGTATAACTTCGGCTGTTCCAGGTACGGCGCCGCCGAAGCCACGCGATCCACCGAATAGATCTCCGTGCTCTGCTGCCGGTGCTGACCCGTTGGCGACGCAGTTGAACGCTACGCCCCCGGCCAGGCACACGCGCGTTTGGCCCGTCGTCTTGGCCAGGCGGTCCAGCCCCGTCAAGTCCACGAACAGGAACTTCTCGGGAAAGGTGAAATATTCCTGGAGCAGGCGGTAGCCTACGAAGCTCCGGTCCGAATAAGGAAGCACGCCCTCATCGCGTGTAAGTCCCACTTGGCGAAGACAGCCGGCCGGCAGGAGCGCCTGCGCCGCCCCGGCGCCGGCCGGGAGCGCGCGGACCCCCACGCGGTGCGCATCCACGAAGAGAGATTCGTAAAGCGCGTTCACCAGGGCGCTTTCGCCGTGGAGGTAGAACCGGATGGTGTCCACGGGCAACTGTCCGAACCGCAGCCCTCCCGTGCATTCCATCTGGATTCGCACCACCGCGGCGGAGTCCGCCCGGCCCGCGCCGCCCAGCCGATTGGCGGCCGTCACCGAAGCGCCCGTGACGCGCAAAGGCCAGAGCGTCACCGGGTAGGCCGTGCGGAACGAGCAAAACTGGCCGTTTTCCGGCCGGCTGTGCAGCGCTACCCCGGCCCGTACGTCCGTGCGCCCCGCCGCGCTCTGCGCGGGATCGGGCTGAAACTGCATGACCGCCTGCGGCGGAACAGGCCGGAGGTAGTGCGGGTAAAGCACGTCCAGCAGAGCTTCGGTGATTTCGGGGAACTCGTCGTCCAGCTTGTGGTGCACGCGCCCCGCAAGCAGGGCGAAGGCCTCGATCAGCCGCTCTACGTGGGGGTCCTCGCACTGGTTGGCCTCCAGCAGCATCCGGCCGGCCACCTTGGGGTACTTCTCCGCGAATTCCGCCGCCATCTGCCGCACAAACGTCAGCTCACGCTCGTAGTAGGGCAGCAGTTCGTCCCTCATAGCCCGTCTCCGGCAACCGCCAGGCGGCGGGAGTCGCGGTGCAGCGCGGCATCGAAGATCACCGGCCCGGCCCCGGGGTCGATCCGCAACAGGGCCGAGATCTGGAACCGGAGTACCGGTTGAAGCGGGTCCGGCGGCTCCAGCGACACGGTCACTCCGCTCAGCCGCGGCTCGAACCGCCGGATGGCCTGTTCAATGGAACGGCGCACCCGCTCCTGCTCGATACCGTTCTTGAGGTTGTATGAGGTAAAGTCCGCCACCCCGAAGCTCAGGATGGATTCGGCGGATTCTTTGTAGACCGGATCCACCGGCTCGTCCGCGCGGCGCACGTTCAGCAGGTCCGTCAGGTCGCGGCACAGTGCCGCCTTCATTTCGCGGCGAAGCTCCCAGGGCGATGGCGGCGCCTCGGCGCGCCGGTCGGGTTCCAGGTCCGTCAGGTGGTCCAGGAGAGACTGGAAGGGCGCAACCTCATCGCGCGGCGTCATGGCCTATCCCTCGCTGCAAGCCAGCGCCTGCCACGGATCCAGCCGGCTGAGCCGCTCGTACAACTTGGCGGCCCGGTCCGATTCGTTCGACTCACCGCCCTTTTTGTAAAGGCGGTAGAGGCGGATCCAGACGCCCGCGATCAGCGTGGAGGACTCCCACTGTTCCAGTTGCAGCTTGTCGATCTGCTCCGCCAACTCCTCCAGGACCATGCGCGCCAGCCGCTCGCGCCCGCTCGTCAGACACGCTTCCGCTAGCAGCAGCTTCCGCTGGAAACGGTTCCTGCCGCTGGTTTCGCCGGCCGCCAACCGCGTCATTTCGGCGAGCCCCTTCTCCACTTCGCCGGAGCGCACGAGAGCCTCGGCGTCCTCCCAGGAACTGCCCGCGGCCCCTACCCCCGCCTCCACCGAAAGTGGAAACCGGAACACCTGGGCGGGACGCCCGGCGGCGGCCGCGGACTCCGCCGGCGCGGCTCCGGGCTGCACCGGCGGCGGCGCGGCGTCCGGTTCTTCCGCACGCTTTCTTTCCAGAATCGGCACGAACTCCTGTTCGATGTCCCGCAGAGCCCCGCGGCAGGCGGAGAGGTTCGGCGCCGCCTCGCCAAATTTCTCATCCACGGCTTTTTCGAGCGCCCGGAACTCCTCGCACGCCTGCCGGAAGTCCGCGTACACCTCTTCGATCGCCTTGCGCGGCGATTCCGCGACCGCCCGCTCGAACATTTCCTGCGACACGTGCCCTTCGGTCAAGGCCTTGTCGTAGTCCTTCTTCTTCCGTTCGTCGATTTCGCCGTCCGCCATCCGCCAACTCGCCTCCGACCCGGTGCGGCGCGCGTCCTGAAGGTCCATCAGGCTGTAGTCGCTCCCCTGGCCGGAACGGGCAGTGAGGGGAATGGCCGTAATGGCATCGACGAGCTTGTTATTCAGCCACTCGAACGGGCCCGCCCGATCTTCGGGTCCGTCCTCCATTGCCGGGAACAGGCCGTTTTCCCAGTAGCGGACCATGAGTTCGCGGGAGATGCGCAGACCGTCGCGCAGCCCGGAAAACCCGTGCAGCCGGATGCCCGCCTCCGTCAGCCACATGGCTACGTTCAGGTCCTTGGTGCGCTCCCGCAGCAGGGTTGTGGAGAGTTCCCGAACGAGTCCCCAATCCGCCGTTTTGCGGTCCTTCTTGGCCCATTTCCCCGCATCGAGATCGTCGTCCGCCCGCCGGGCCTCCTTGATCCGGTCCCACTCCGGGGTCCAGCGCAGGTCCGCTCCGGCCGGCTGGTCGGCCGAGATCGGACCAAGGAGGTCGTCGCTGTACAACGCTGCGGTAGGCATTTCGCGCTCCGGCCGGAAGGTCGGGTCCGCTCCTTATGCGGCGGCTCCCTGGGAGACATTCCACTTCGCGGCCACGTTCCCGCCGGCGGTTCCGTCGGGCTTCTGCTTGGTGTAGGTCCATTCGATCGCGCCGTACACCAGGCTCACCGTCTCCGTCGGGAATCCGTGCTGGCCGGACGGGTTGCCGCTGGTCACCACGCCGCTGATCAACACCTCTTTGAGCTTGACCTCCAGGTACTTCAGCGGGTCGCCGCCGGCGCGCCACACCTCGATTGTGACCTCCGGGATGTGGGTTCCCTTGCAGGCCGCCTCGTAGAGCTTCGGCGTGGCGGCGTCCACCAGCTTTACGATCTTGAACTCGGAATGATTCACCGCCTCCGCGCTGCGCCCGCCGGCTGTCTTCTGCGTGACCGAAGCCGGTTGGGTCACTCCGTGGTCGTAGGACAGGATCATTACCCAGTCCTTGTGGTCTTTATCCGTGGATTCCCCCTTGATATCCCCGAAATTTGCGAACGCGTTGAACGCCATAACTCCCTCCTCGAATGGTTGATGTCACACCAGATCCGCCCTCCCCGAACCACGGGCAGAGCACCCCCTCCGCCGGCGGCGCATGCCGCAAGCTGCGCTCGATAAGCTGTGATGTGTTGCTTTAACCCTTACCCGCTGGCAGCTTGGCTACGAGCCGTAACGAAACCGCCAGTTCCTCCAACTGGAAATGAGGCCGCAGGAATGCCACGGCATTGTACGAACCCGGCTTGCCCGGAATCTCGGCCACCTCGATGCGCGCTTCCCGCAACGGGAACTTCGCCTTGAGGTCTTGCGCAGCCATATCGTCCAGAAGCACGTAGTTCGAGATCCACCTGTTAAGGAACGTCTCGCATTGGTCGCGCGACATGAAGCTCCCGACCTTATCGCGCATCATCGTCTTCAGGAAGTGGGCGAAGCGGGAGCAGGCGAAAATGTACTGGAGTTGGGTCGAGAGCCGGGCGTTGGCCGTGGCGTCGGCGTCGAGGTAAACCTGCGGTTTCTGCGCGGATTGCGCCCCCATGAAAACGGCCGTGTCGGTCCCCTTGTAGTAGCTCAGCGGAATGAAGCCCAGCTTCGAGAGTTCGTTCTCGCGCCGGTCCGTGATGGCGATCTCCGTGGGGCATTTGGTGGCCACGTCGCCGTCATCGGTGATGAACGTATGCGCGGGGAGGCCCTCCACGAGCCCGCCGCCCTCCACGCCCCGTATGGCGGCGCACCACTCGTGCCGCGCGAACGCGTCGGTCAGGCGCGCGGCGAAGGCGTATGCCGCGTTCCCCCAGAGATACTTGGAGTGGTCGCGCCCGTCCACGTTTTCCTCGTAATCGAACTCCTCCACCGGGGTCGTGTCCTTGCCGTACGGCAGCCGCATCAGCACGTGCGGGAGGCAGAGCCCGATGTACCGGGCGTCGTCGCTCTTGCGGAACATGTTCCACTTGAGGTACGCCTCGTTGTCGAAGATTTTCTCCAGGTCTCGCGGGCCGGCCAGTTCCGTGTAGTTCTCGAAATTGAAGAGCGAGGGGTTCGCGGCCGCGACGAACGGGGCGTGCGACGTAGCCGCCACGCCCGACATCTTTTCCAGCAGCGCCACATCCTGCGGGTGCCGGCCGAACTCGTAATCTCCGATCAGCGCGCCGAAGGGGCTGCCGCCCAGCGTTCCGTACTCTTCCTCGTAGATCTTCTTGAAGATCGCGCTCTGGTCGAATTCGACGGCCTTGTCCAGGTCCTTGAACAGATCCGACTTGCTCACGTTCAGCAGCTTGATCTTCAGGTTGGACGAGGTCTCCGTCTGCTGCACGAAGTAGTGCAGGCCCCGCCAGGATGCCTCCAGCTTCTGCAGGGGTTCGGAGTGCATCACTTCGTTCAGTTGCCGGGAGATGAGCGCGTCCAGGTCGGCGATGCGGCTGTTGATCATCGCCTCCGTGTCGTTGGATACTGTCATCTGCCCCGCCATAACGTCCTGGACGAGGTCTTTGAGCCAGAGCTTTCCGTTTCTGCGCTCCTCGGGCGTCTGCCCGATCCGGCCCTCTTCGGCGATTCGGTCGAGCAGGCTCCGCTCCGCTATTTCCGTTGCGGGCTTGATTTCTTCTACAGGCTTGGCTTCCGGACCCATGGCTCAGTTCTCCTTTTCCTCTCCGGCATGAACGCCCGCTTCCGCGCCGGCCTGGCGCAGCATCTCCTCGTTCGAGACCATTTCCTGCAGAAGGTTGTCGAGCTTCTCGTTGCCGATGAGGCTGCTGCGCAGGTTGGCCAGGCTGCTTCTCAACTCCAGCAGCTTGCGCAGCGGCGTGATCTGGCGAGCCACGTTGGCCGGCTGGAAATCCTCCATTCCCTGGAACCGGAGCTCCACGTTCAGCTTCGTGTCGTCTTCGCTCAAACGGTTCTGAACCTTGAACGCCAGCCGGGGGCCGATCTTTTTCATGACGTCGTCGAAGTTATCGCGGTCGATTTGCACGAACTTCCGCTTCGAGATAGGGGGCAGCGCTTTGTCCGGCATGCCGGATAGATCCGCCAGCACCCCCGCCACAAAGGGTAAGTCGCGTTTTTCGATCGCGTCTCCGACCTGCACGTCATAGGTGATATGCACCCTGGGCGGGCGGACCCGGCCTACTTTCTTTTGAAGACTTTCTTTAGGCATTTGGTTATCCCCTCCCCAGCGAGTCGAACAGACGTCCAAAAACTCTATCACGCGCCCGTTAAGAAGTAAATCCCGGCGGTGTTATTCATCGTGCCGCCTGTCACCCGTTAAGTGCACTTACAAGTTTCGTGGTTTCAGGGTCCGAGATCGAATTCCGAAAGTCACTCTCCTTATCTAACAAGTCCCCGGAGAGTACCAAATCGCACGTGCCGGGTACCGCCGGTGGTCGCCTTTTGCGACCGGTGCCTTGAAGTCAGCCCCAAAGCACCGGTGGCGCCAACCGGCCACCGGCGGTACTCGCGCTATTGCGCCGCCCTTACGGGGCACTGCAGTCCTTCGAAGAATTTCGGATTGAACACGTCGGCCCCGCCGGGGAACTCGACGATCTCCAGGCGCACGGGCGCGGGTTGGATGGGCTCCTGGCGGCCGGTTCCGCCCCGCACGTATTTCCATTCCACCGTCCGCGCCCCGAGCGGCCGGGGTTCGGCGTCCGCCATGATCCGGAAGATGCCCCAGGGCCCGCCGCGCGACGCGAAGGCGAAAACCACGGGTCCGGTCCGGATGCGCGCCACGGCTCCGAGGTCCTTGGTCCCCGCCGGCGACGGCCACGTGAACTGCTTCTGCAATCCCGTGGTCCACTGGTACGCTCGGCCATCCAAGTCCAGTTCGAGAACCGAGTTGGCGAAACTGCTGTCCAGCTTCGGCCGGAGGGTGTAGGTCAACTGCGGCTGGGTCGCGCCCTGCGGGTAGAAAGCATCGGCGATCAACTGGGCGCGGTTCAGGAAACCCAGCATTTCCGGAGCTGCCTGCGGTTTTTTCGCCGGGTCTTTCGGTTTCCACTGCAATCCGTCCTTCACGGCCAGGTCCGCCAGAGACTGCGCCTGGAACTTCCAGACCGCTCCCGTCCCGGGCGCGAACAGCGCGGAAAGATCGTCGATCGATGCGTCTTCGGCCGACGCGGGTTGGAAGGGGTACTTCCGCAGGATCGTCCGGGCGCTCGCACAGAAGGCGCGTAACCCGGCGTTTACCTTCTCGCCCGCGGCCTTATCCATGTCGGTGACGATGAAGCGCTTGGACAGCAGAATGGGTTCCGCCAGCAGCCGCTCCACCGTTCCATCCAGCCCCTCCACCCCCGTCGGCTCGAACCCTCGGGAGATCTGGCGCGCCGCCTCCAGCGACTTCTCATAGGCCTGCTCGGCTGCCTGATAGACCGCGGGGTCCGGGGTGGAACCGCCGCGCGCAATCGCCTGCATGGACTGGCCCAACTGCGCCAGCGCGTCGACGTATGGGTTGTTCTTCTCGCTGACCCACGTCTGGCTGCCGGGAGGCACCACCCAGTCTACCGGCTGGAACACGCGCGCGATCTGCGCGGGGCCCGCCTGCGTTCCGCCCACCACGTTCTGCTTCGCCTTCTCCGCATTCTTGACCAACGCCCCCAGAACCGGCGCCTTCTCCAGCAATCCAGGCTGCGCGGCGGCCTGCGGGAAGCTCGTCTGGCCGCCGACCAGCGCAAAAACGGCCAGCAGCGGCGAATTGTGGTCCGACAGCATCTCCAGCTTGTGCGCGGCATCCGCCGCGCTCTCGTAACGCAAGACGGAAAACCCGTTCAAATACTTCCGCCAGCGCTCGGTATAGTCGGAGATGTACATCCGCTGGATGTCGCTATCCAGGCCGGCTTCCGGCTTGGCGCGGTCGGCTTCCCCCACGTTCCCCACCACGCAGGGCTCGCCCAGGCTTCCCGACCCGGCGTCCTTGGATGCCTTGCGCACCAGGTCCCAGGCCCCCCGGGTGTAGACCGCATCCACGTCCGCCGGGCCGTTCAGCGCCTGCCGGTAGTTGGGCGCGAGGTCCGCCAGGCGCTGCGGTTTGGGAGCCGCCGGCGCCACGCTCGCTAAAACGGCGCTGTAAATCCGATCGATGCCCCTCACCCGCCCCAGGTATTCCCGCGCGCGGTTCCGCGCCGCGGCGTCTTCGGTCAGCCGGCAAGGATTGCCGTAGCCGAGTTCACCGGCGTAGAACTCGATCTGGCGGTCGGCCAGGGTCCGCCAGTCGGCCGCCGCGGCGGGCGCGA
>JAIQFU010000257.1 GCA_020073115.1 Terriglobia bacterium | reverse complement strand
GTCCACTTCCGGCGTGGTGACGCCCATGCCGGTGAGGTAAACGACCAGGATGTCGTTGGGGTGCACGGGATTGGCGGGCGTCACCAACTCTCCGTTGTTCCAGCGGACCACGGTGGCCAGCCCGGTGAGCGGACCCGCCGCGCCGGAACGGAAAATACTGGGGGCGGCGGAACTGACGGTGAAGTAGTAGTTATCGCTGGTACCGCCCGGGGTGCGAATATTGAGCACCGCGGCGCCCGAGACGTTGAACGGCAACTGGGCGTTGATCTGCTGGTTGGAGACGAACAGCAGGGGCACGGGCGTACCGTTGACGGTGACGCACGATTCGCCCAGCGCGGTGGGCAGGGGCATCTGCCTGGTGGCCATGTTGACGGGGCTCATCTGCTGGCCATAAACGCTGATCAGGCCGCCGGGGGCGACCGGTTTGGTCCCATCCGCGGCGTTCACCACGGAGGCGATGGCGGGCGGGGCCACGGCGGCGTCGTAGTTCCAGGAGAGAACCGTGAAGCCGGAAGTGGTGAGGGCCGCGACGGAGGCGCCGGGGACGAGAGGGGCCACGGTGCGGGTGAAGATCATACCCGAGCCGGGCATCAGAGGGGCCTCGACCATCCGCGCGGTTTTGGCCGCGGTAGTTTCCAGGGTGGCGAGATTCTGAATGGCGCCCGGGCCGGAAGAGGACGCTCCCGTGGTGCGGAAGCCGCCCTGGTTGACGAAAGCGAAGCCGGAGGTCGCTCCGGTGGAACTGTCGAGCGTTCCGACGGGCACGAGCGCTTTGTTCAGGACGTTATTGCCGATGACGTAGGACTCGTAGCTGGAGGCGGCGATGGCCCCCTTGAGGGACGGAAGGTCCTTGCGCCCGGCGACGAAGGTGTCC
The DNA here is from genome assembly GCA_020073115.1 of Terriglobia bacterium. Taxonomy (GTDB): domain Bacteria; phylum Acidobacteriota; class Terriglobia; order Bryobacterales; family Bryobacteraceae; genus BOG-224. Next base: position 8,495 of record JAIQFU010000257.1, on the reverse strand, counting down.
GACGAGGCGGAATACAGTTTGACGTTTCCATCCGGCTCGGCGAGGAGGATGGAGGCGCCGTTGGGCGCGGGGGCGAGCGCCGCGTCCGCGGAAACGGAGTTGCTCCAGATGCCGAGGGTGGGCAGGCTGGAGGCCTGCCGCGCGGGCAGGTCGATGCGATCGATCGACGCGGCGCCGGCCGCGGCTCCGATCCACGGGCCGGCAGCGCCCGGACCCTCGCGAACCACGGCCAGGGTGGCGGCGTTGGATTCCGCCATGGAGCGCGCATACTGTCCGAAGGGGAGCAGGACCGGATCGGCCGGCTGCAGGGAGTCGAGATCGAAGACGTAGATGGCCTGGGCGTTGTCGTGGCCCACCAGCAGGTACTTGCGATCGATGGAAAAGGCCAGGCGATTAGGGGTGGCCGCGGTGCGAAGGGTGGCGATCAGGCCATAACTGCCGCCGTCATAGACCAGCAACTGATTCTTGTCCTGCCGCAGGAGATAGATACGGTTGCGCTGCGGGTCAGTCAGCATGTCGGTCAACCTGCCGGAGGCGGGGATGACGGTGCCGCGCTGGTCGGGATCGGGGTTGCTGACCAGCAGGCGCACACCGCGCGGGGCGTTGACGGCGGTGCGGGAGGAGATCACCAGCGGGATGGAGGTGGAGCCGGTCTGGGCCTGAAACGCGTTCGGGTCCACGCGCACCTGGATGGTGGCGGGCGTCACGCCGGAGGTAGGCGAGACCGAAACCCCGGGCTGGTCCACGGCGACGGTGAAATCGGTATTGCCGCCGCCGGGATCGGTAATGGTCAGGGTCCTGGTGAGCACGCGCCGGTCGCAGAAGTTGGCCTGTACGAAGAGATCTTCCTGGGAAACCGTGAGCCGGGCGTACTGATTCAAGGAGCCGACGGGCAGGACCATGATGCCGCTATCGGAGACGGCGTAGAGGTTTTTGCCGTCGGCGCTGAGGCTGGCGCGGCCGACTATATTTTCGGGAATCATGAGGCGGTCGCGCAGGGTCAGGTTGTCCGCGTCCATCACGGAGAGGGTGGCCGCCTGGGTATAGGGCGCGGGCGAGGCGACCGCGCCGGGGTACTGCGCCAGCACCACGCCATTTTGAAAGCGCGGGACGAGCCCGCCGGTGATGCGGGCGATATTGGCGCCGAACATGGCGTAGCCGATCATGGCCTGGGTGCCGTCGGTGTTTACGCTGACGCGGGGCAGCAGGGGCGGCGCGGACTGCGTCGGCAGGGCATAGACCCTGGAAGCGCGGACATCGTAGCAGAACACGACCTGCGAGCCGGTCCCGCCGTCGCCGATCCCCCAGATGGCGTAGCCGTCGCCCGAAGCGGTGACCGCCGTCTTGAGAATTTTGGAAGGCAAGGTGACGGCAGACAGGGGCAGCGACTGCGGACTAAGGTCGGCAAAGGTGGTCAGCACCTGCATGGCGCCGGAGACCGGATTGAGCAGAACGAAGCTCGTGGTGGTCACGATGAGGGCGCGGTAGCGGGGCCCCGAGAAGTTCCCCGAGGCATCGGGAACGAACGCCACGCCGAGCGGGGGTTCGCCCGTGACGAACGTCTGGCGGGCGCCGCTGGGGAGATCGATGAGAGTGATCAGGTTCCTCATCGGGTCGCCATCCGCCCAGTTGCCATAGTGAGCCACGATGAGATACTGCCCGTCGCGCGAAACAGCGACGGCGCCGGGCTGGGGCGGGACGTTCATCGAACTGCGGATGGAGCGGTCCGCGGTGGACATCACTTCGATCCGGTTGGCGGTGAAGTTTGCGATGTAGAGGATACCGCGCGACTCGTCCAGCGCGAAATCCGAGACGTGGCCTCCGATGGGGACCACGCTTCCGAAAGCGGCAGCGCGCACGGACGCGGCGCCCGCTAGCAGAGCCGCCGCGAAAGCAATCGAAATCGGGCAAGGTTTCCAGCGCATAGGATGGTCTTCGACGTTACGATTAAATGCCGCGGGTAGGATGGAATCAATGATCGAAATGGCTAATAGACTCTGCATTACCAAAGTTAGCCGTGTATTTCCGTGGATTTACGCCTATACTGCCCACGTGGAAAAGGGCTGTCCGCGCGCTCCGGGAAGGGGCGTAGCGGCGGCAGGAATGTGCGGCCATGAAAAAATTGATCGCAAAATCCGGACCGGTTTTCGTTCTCATTTGTATGTCGGGGCCGTTCGCTCCCCTCTACCGCGCGCAAAGCGATTCGGCGACGCGCGTCATCACCGTGCCTGACGGCCTGAATTTCAAGGTGGACAACCAGTTCTACCAGCACGCGATGAGCGCCTTATGGCCGGCGGGCACATCGCATTCGCTGGTGGTGGAGGAGTTGATCCAGTACGACGTCCTGGAGCTGACCCGGTTCGTGTTCTCGGGTTGGGAACCGGCCGCAGTGGCGGGGGGAAACCGGATTTCCATTACGGCGAGTCCTTATATAAAGGAATATCGGGCAACATTCGAGACGCAATATGCGATTACATTCCGTTTTCTTACGTGCGCTTCAGCGGGCCAGTGCCAGGGGAATGGAAGCGTATTGGCAAACGGAATCACTGTTTCCGCCGATCAGAAGCTTTTTCTTCCGGCAGGGACGGTGGCTTTGAAGGCCGTACCCGACCCGGGCTATGCGTTCGCCGGGTGGCTCGCCGGAAGGAACCAGCCCGCCGTGACGGGCTTGAATACCTTTCCCTTGAAGGCTCCGGTGACGCTCTATCCGTCGTTCGTGCCCGCGCGCCCCGTGCAGTTCACGACTTCGCCGCCGAACCTGAGCTTGCTCGTGGACCGAGGGGCGGTCGCGACGCCGTGGGCCGCCGAGTGGGGGTGGGGCACTACCCATACGCTCGACGTGCTCTCGCCGCAGGTGGACCAATGGGGTAAGACGTGGGTCTTCCAGGCGTGGAGCGATGGAGGCGCGGCGCAGCATTCCTACACGGTTGCGGAGCAGCCCGGGGGGCTGGACATCGTAGCCACCTATGCGCGGGCCATCGGGGTGAACGTGGTCACCTCGCCGCGGAGTCTCACGCTGACGATCGACGGCCACGATGCGCCGCCGCCGTACTATTTCTGGTGGCTTGCGGGCGACATGCACCGCCTGGCGGCCCCGGCGCAGCAGACCGACAGCCAGGGGCGCATGTGGAGCTTTTCCGGCTGGTCGAACGACGCGTCCGCGGCGCAGGAGTTCACGGTTCCGGATCAGGATACCTGGGTCACCGCCACGTACCAACCGGTGGGACACCTCACGGTATATGGCACGGTTGCGGGCCTCAGCGTGAAAGTGGATGGAACCGACTGCGCCGTGCCCTGCGACGTGCAACGCCCGGCGGGGACGGAAGTTCGGGTGAGCGCTCCGGCGATGCTGCCGTCAGGCGAGGCGAGCCGGGCCGATTTCACGGGCTGGACGGGTTCCGGGCCTTCGGGCGGCGGCGAGTGGGTAGCGGCGCTGACCGGCGATCCCCAAGCCATCTGGGCGAACTACCGCACGATGAATCGGCTGTCGGCGGTATCCGAACCGGCCGGAGGGGCCTCGTGGACGATCGCGCCGGCGTCGCCCGACGGCTACTACGATTCTCAGACGACGGTGAAGATTGCCGCCGCGGCCTTGCCCGGCTACCGCTTCCGGCAGTGGGGGGGCGATCTGAGCGGGGCCGATTCTCCGGGCGCAGTCCGCATGGATGCGCCGCGCGTGGTGCGGGCGCTGCTGGACCAGACCCCGTATATCGCGCCGGCTGGGGTGGTGAACGGCGCCGGCGCGACGCCGGCCCCGGAGGTCGCGGCCGGCTCCGTGGTGTCGGTCTTCGGCGCCAGCCTGGGGGCGGACACGGCGGTCGGCCCGGATAGCCCGCTGGTCCAGACCCTGGCGGGAGTCACGGCGAAGGTGGGGGACCGCCTGGCGCCGCTGTTCTTCGTCTCGCCCGGCCAGATCAATCTCCAGTTGCCTTCGGACCTGTCGCCAGGCCCGCAGACGTTGACCATCAACTCGCAGGGACTGGGCGACGTAAGCGCCGAGTTCACGGTGGTGAGGAATGCTCCGGGCCTCTTCCAGCAGAGTGTGAAAGACCAGTTGCTGGCCCTGGCCCTGCATGAAGATGGAACGCTGGTCACGCCCGAGGCGCCTGCGCGGCGGGGTGAGTTGCTGAGTCTTTACGCCACCGGGCTTGGCCCCCTGGCTCCGGCGCGCCTGGAAGGACTGGCCGCGCCGGCGGACCCGCTGTTTCAGACCGTAGACGGCATCAGCGTTCTGGCCGGCGAAGCAGTGATCGCCGCCGAGAGCGCGTTCGCCGCCCCGGGGCGGGTGGGAGTGGACATCGTCCGCTTCCGGTTGCCGGCCGATGTCCCCGCGGCAACCCCGATTTCACTGGCGATTCGCGTGGGCGGGCGGACGAGCAATGCCGCGCCGGCGCCGGTGGAATAGGGCGGGGCCACGCAAAAAAGCAACTGGCCACGGAACAACACGGGTGAAACGCCAGAGCCGTCACGGCTTGGGTTTCGGCGGGTACTTTTCGAAAGACTTCTTCACCATGTCGTCGAGCCGGGCTTCGATTTGCGCCGCGTTGCTTTTATCGGCTCGGGTGATGGCGCGCCAAACGAGGGAGCGCGTGCCGGGGTCGCGAAGGTCGATCACGAGCGTGCCCTCGGTGTACGGAACTCTCACCACGCGTGTTCCCCATCCGCGCCAGCCGGCGGGATAGACCTCCCTCTGGACCCTGGCGGCGGCTCCGAGGGTGTAACGGATATTGAGGTCGCTGCGTCCGGCGGGGGTGAATTCGAGGCCCCGGGCTTCCAGGAACTTCCGGATATCGGCGTCGATGCGTTTGCGGACGAGATCGCTGTTCAGCGACGGGTTTCTGCTGCTGAGGCGCCCATCGCGGATGGCGAAGGTTTTGAATTTGGAGAAATCGATGGATTGGTCGAACTCGATTTCGACTTTCTGAGCGAAGGCGCCACTGGCCGCGAGCAAGGCGAGAACGAACAGCTTCATACGTGGCGAAGTTTATCACAGCCATCGCGGATGACCGCTTCTTGCGGCCGCGGCTCTGTTTACGCGCGTACAGATTAATCGCGGCGGGCGGTCCAGCGTATAGCGTTGTAGACCAGTTTGCGGTAGGAGGGGTTGCGGTGCGCCGCGTGGCCGTGTCCGGGCTCGATGTACACAACCCGGGCCTTGGGGTACGGGCTTACCCAGGCCAGGGTCTTATCGGCGAGCGGGCTGTCCGTCTTTAGAAGCGGCTTGGCTTCCGGAGAGATCCACAGGCCCTTATAGAGCTCATCCTCGAAGTGCAACGGTCCCACGCCCGCCGTCACCGGATGCTGCGCCGCCACTTCCGCGAAAACCTCGACGCCCTCTTTGTACGTGCTGGCCGGCGCGTCGCCTTCGGGTTTCAGAAGATACTTGCCGCCGACCACCTCGCGATACCACCAGGGCCAACCCTGGTAATCCGCGATGGCGTGGTGCATGACGACGAGGCCTTTGCCGGATTCCAGGTAGTCCCGCAGGTTGCGGCGCTCGCCTTCGGCGATTTCGCTGGTGTAGTCGTAGAGGACCAGGGCGTCGTACTTGTCGCGCAAATCGGAGCGGAACGCCTCGTGGTTGGAGACGGCATGGGACCAGTGGATATCGTCGTAGCCGTCGAAGAGCGTGTAGAACGATGTCTCATAGGGATGGCCGCCGGTGACCACCAGGACGCGCAGGGGGGGCGGCGTTTGCGGCGCGAGAGGGGCAGCGACTTTTCCGGTGGCGGCCCATTCGGCGCCGCGCGTAAAGGTGGCGCCGAAGCCAGGCTCCATCATGGCCGCCACGTCGTGCCCCAGGGTGGTGTGGAAGACGCGGCCCTTGCCGTACTGCACGGTCCAGAGGATCGGCTCATCTCTGCCGGTCCCGCCGTACGCGGCATCGTCGAATGCGGTCGCGAGGATTTTGGCCTCGGGGCGCATGCGCATGTTGTGATACAGCTCATCGGTGGCGATGAAGGTCGGCGCCAACCCGGCGGCGATGGGGTGCGCGCGGTCGATGAATTTGACCGGGAAGGAGTGCATTTTTCCGTGGCCGGTCTTGGGCTCGTCTTCCGACCAGACGCCTCCGATCATGGCCGCATACTGCGGCCAGGGCGGTTCCACGATGCCCGTCCGCACGTGGTTGTCGCCGAGCACCACCAGGCCGCTGAAGGGCCAACTGGCCGCGTGCACGGCCACCATGCCCTTGCCGGAGCGGACGAACGATTCGACGGCCGCCTCGGCGCCGGCGCCCCAGCGCGGGCCCTGGTAATCGAGGATGAGGACATCGTAAGCGGCCAGCGTCCCGGCGGTCATGCCGGATGGTTCCTCGTTCACGCGGACGTCGAATCGGCCGGTACGGAGGAGCAGTTGCTTCAGAAACGGAGTGGTGGTGCGCCAGTCATGGTTATTGCGGCCGGAGAGGATGAGGGCGTGCAGGGTATTGGGGTGGAAGAACCTGGCGGTGATGGGCTGAGCGGGGGAGGGGGAGGGGAAGAGGAAGAGAAGAAGGATTGCAGAAAACAACACCGCCCCGCCGGCAGTCGGGCCGCGACGTGGCAGGGGACGGATGCCGGCATGATCGCCGGCGCGCCGAGGGAGCACCCGAACAAGAATGTTCACGCCACAATTATGCATGGGCGACTCCGGCGCGCGCGAAGACATCGGTCAGGTGTGCGAGACTGCGCCGGGCCTGCCCGGTGGTTCCGCACTCGACGGAGAGCACGCCATGGAAGCCGGCGTCACGGAGGATGGCGGCGATACGCGCCCAATCGAGCACGCCATCGCCGCAGGCACAGCCTACGGGAGTCCCGGTAACCGCGCCCCGCTCGGCCTGGGATTGCTGGAGCGCGATGTCTTTGGCGTGCACGTGCACGAGCCGTCCAGCCACTGCCTGGAGACCGGCGTAAGGGTCTTCTCCCGCAAGGTAGGCGTTGCCCGTGTCGTAGTTGATTTTCAGAAACGGAGAATCCACCAGGGTGGCGATGCGCAGAAGGCCGTCCAGCGTGGCGGAAATCGCCTGGTGGGGTTCGATCCCCACGGTTAGGCCGTAGCGCTCCGCGATCCGCAGCACGGCCTTCAGGGTGTACTTCATGACGGGGAAAGCTTCCTCCGGCGAGACCCACGCGGGACGGATGCCCTCGTCGGTGTTCACCACCGGCGCGCCGATGGCCGCCGCAAAGCGAATGGCTTTCTGCAGGTAGGGGACGCTGATCTCCGGCCGCATCAGCGGGCAGTGCGCGCTCAAGCCGGAGGCGCGGACGCCGTGCCGGTCCAACACGTCCTTCATTTCGAGGGGATCGTCGTCCATGGAGAACGAATGAAAATAGCCGGCCTCACTGAGCAACTCGCGGCCGTTATGCACCATGGGTTCCACGAAGCGGTAGCCCATAGCCGCCGCGCGTTCGACGGCCACGGGGAAGGGTTTGTCCTCGGAGCGGATGTATTCGAGGTTGATGCCGATTTCCATGCTCATAGGTCCCACTCGTTCTGCCACTTCACCAGGCGCTTTTCGCGGTAGGCCATGTTGCCGAGATGGCACGCCATGGCGGAATAGTGGCCCTCTTCCACCGGTACGGCCGGGTCTTTGCGGCTGCGGACGCATTCCAGCCAGTTCGCCATGTGCCCGGTCTCCGGCGCGCCGCCCCCTTTCTGAATGCCAGTTCCCTTCTTTCCCTGGCCCGGCGTGAAGGTGTAGCCCTTGCGAAAAATGGAGAGCCGTCCGCCCGTGCCCATGAACACGATGTCGGCATAGTCTTCGGACATGTCGGTGATGGTGGCTTCGAAGGTGACGTTCAACTTCTGCGGGTACTCCAGGATGAAGTTGACGTTGTCCGGCGTGTCGCGCCCATCGTTGTACTGGTAGATGCCGCCTCCGGCCACGGCGGAGAGCGGCTTGCGCAGCTTGAGGTACCAGTGGACGACGTCGATCATGTGAACGAAAAGCCCGCCGGTCTGCCCGCCCGTGGAAAAGTCCCAGTAGGCGAAGCGGTTGAAGTAGCGCTTGGGATCCCAGGGGATTTTGGGGAGCCAGCCCAGGCAGGCGTTCCAATCGAGCCCATCGGGTTGGCGTTCCATGCCGGGCGGAACGGGCGTGAGATAGCCGCTGTTCCCGTTCCAAACGGTGCGCACCATATTGACTTCGCCGATGAGGCCGCTATCGATGAACTTCTGTTTGGCCTCGATGAAGTTGGCCATGCTGCGCTGCTGGGTCCCCACCTGCAGGACGCGCTTATTGTCGCGAACGGCGCGCACCAGGGGCTGGCCCTGTTTGGGAAGCGAGGTCATGGGTTTTTCCACGTAGACGTCCTTGCCGGCTTTGCAGGCGTCCGCGGCGATCTGGGAGTGCAGGTTGTCCCAGGTGGCCACAATGACGGCGTCCACGTCTTTGCGATCGAGCAGGCGGCGGTAGTCGGCATCCTGCGCCACGTCCCCGCCGCCGGCCAGTTCCTGCCCCTGCTCGACCGCACCTCGGAATTCGCACTGCATGCGGCGCGCGAGGCCGTGGCCCA
>JAIQFU010000256.1 GCA_020073115.1 Terriglobia bacterium | reverse complement strand
GGGGCCAAGAGGCTGTCGAGTGAGTTCGAGATTGTCTCGCGTGTCGGCGAGGGGACCAGAGTGACGATCACGCGCTGGAAGTCGTAGGCAGGCCGCGGCAGCGCGCTGAAGCGCTACGCAGTTGACCGGAAATGACTAGTGTTTCGGTGAAGGTAGAGGGGATGGATCAGGTGGGGGAGGCCCGCCGCCGCGCCACGGCCATGGCCGCCGGCCTGGGCTTCGGCGAAACGGACGCCGGGCGGACCGCCGTGGTAGTGAGCGAATGCGCCAGCAACCTCGTGAAGCACGCGGGGGGCGGCGAGATCCTGCTGAGTCCTCTGGACGGAGGCGGCCCGGCCGGCCTCGAGATTCTGGCGCTCGACAAGGGACCGGGCATGCGCAACCCGGCGCTTTGTTTCCAGGACGGATACTCCACGGCGGGGAGTCCGGGGACGGGCCTGGGAGCGGTGCGGCGGCTCTCTTCGGAGTGCAACGTCTACACCGAAGTGGAGAAGGGCACGGCGCTCGTAGCGCGCCTCCGGACCGGGGGGACGGGCAACGAGGAGGCATGGCCCACGCATACCGGAGGGGTATGCGTCCCCAAGCCGGGCGAAGAGGTTTGCGGCGACGGCTGGGCGGTGCGCGAGGGCGCCGGCTTTATCGCCGCGATGGTGGTGGATGGCCTGGGTCACGGCCCCTCCGCGGCCGACTGCGCACGGGCCGCGGAGGAGGCGTTCGGGGAGGCGTACGGGCGCGCTCCGGTCGAGATCGTCAAGGCGATTCATGGCGCGCTGCGGGCCATGCGGGGCGCGGCGCTGGCGGTGCTGCGGCTCGACTGCGCCAGCCGCGAGATCCGCTTCGCCGGCATCGGGAATATCGCCGGCGCAGTCTATTCCGGCGGTAATTCGCGCCAGATGATCTCGCACCCCGGCATCGTGGGTCACGACATCCGGAGAGTGCGCGAAGCGACGTACGAATGGCCGCCCGGCGCGTTGACGCTGGTATACTCGGATGGCATCGCCACGCACTGGTCGATGGACGCCTACGAGGGGCTGGGTTCGATGGACGTTTCATTGATCGCGGGAGTGATCTATCGCGACTGGAGGCGCGGCCGGGACGACGCGACCGTCCTGGCCCTCCGTGAGGGGGGGATGCGATGAGCGCGCCCTTGTGCACCGTGGTGGTGGGGACCGAAGAGGACGTCGTAACCGCCCGTTCGCGCGCGCGAAGGATCGCCGAACTCCTGGGGTTCGACCGCAACGATCAGACACGCATCGCGACTTCCGTATCCGAAATTATACGCAATGCTTTCCACTATGCCGGCGGCGGAAAGGTGGAGTATGCGCTCGACCAGGATGCGGGGCTGTACCTCATCACCGTCTCGGACGAGGGTGGCGGGATTGCAGACGTGAAGAAGATCCTCGCCGGCGAGTACGTCTCGGCGACGGGCATGGGGCTGGGCATTCTCGGGGCGCGCCGGCTGATGGACGATTTTTCGATCCGGTCCGAGCCGGGCCGCGGGACCGCTGTGCGCCTGGGGAAGCGGCTGCCGGCGAAGTCGGCCCGCGTGACGCCGCAGCGGCTCGCGAAAATCGCGGGCGAGCTGACGAAGTCCGCCTCCGGCGACCTGCTGGAGGAACTGCGCCAGGAAAACCGCGACCTGCTGCGCCTGATGGAAGAGTTGCGCGCGCGGCAGCAGGAGCTGTCCCGGTTGAACGCCGAGCTGGAAGACACCAATCGCGGGGTCGTGGCGCTGTACGCGGAGCTGGACGAGAAGGCCGAACGCCTGCGGCGGGCCGACCAGATGAAATCGCGGTTCCTGTCACACATGAGCCACGAGTTCCGAACGCCGCTGACCTCCATCATGGCGCTCAGCCGCCTGCTGGGGGACGAAGCGGACGGACCCCTGGGCGGGGAACAGAAGAAACAGGTGAGCTTCATCCGGAAATCGGCCGAGACGTTGCTGGAGATGGTCAACGATCTGCTGGATCTCGCGCGCGTGGAAGCCGGAAAAACGGTGGTCCGGCCCGCGCAATTCCACGTGGCGAGCCTCTTTGGCGGCTTGCGCGGCGTTCTGCGCCCGCTGCAGGTCAAGCCGGAAGTGGAACTGATCTTCGAAGAGCCGGCCGGCATTCCCGAACTGTACACCGACGAATCCAAGGTGTCGCAGATCCTCCGGAACTTCGTATCGAACGCGTTGAAGTTCACGGAGCGGGGAGAGGTGCGGGTGAGCGCCCGGTTGAACGCGGACGGCCATACGGTCGTTTTTTCGGTCACCGACACGGGTATCGGGATCGCGCCGCCGCACCTCGACGTCATATTCCGGGAGTTCGCGCAGATCGACACGCCCATCCAGAAGAACGTGCGGGGCTCGGGCCTGGGCCTGGCGCTATCCAAAGGGCTGGCGGAGCTTCTGGGCGGGCGCGTGGGGGTGGAGAGCGAGTTGGGGCGCGGCTCCCAATTCTTCGCCGAGATCCCGCTGGTTTACGCGGGAGGGGGCGCCGAAGACGCCGTTTCCCCGGCTTGCGACCTGCTGCTGATCGACGACGAAGAAGTCTCGCGCTACCTGATCCGCCAATGCCTGGGACCGTCCCTGAAATACGCGGAGGCGTCGGGTGCGGCGGAAGGACTGGCGCTCGCGAAAAGACAGCATCCGCGGGCCATCATCCTCGATCTAAAGATGCCGGATGTCAGCGGATTCGAGGTGCTGAAGGATTTGAAACTGGACCCGGAGACGCGGCGCATTCCAGTGGTCATCATGACCTCCAAATCGCTGACTGCCGGCGAAACGGCTTCGCTGGGCCAGAACGCGGTGGCCGTGTTTTCGAAAGACGTCCTGTCGAGCGCCGATGCGGGCGAGCGGATCCGCGGAGCGCTGGGCGGAGTTGTCAATGGAGCCGCATCGTAGACGCGTGAATCTCGGAGATTGCTATGTTCCCCCAGATGAAACCGGTAATTCTGAACGTCGATGACAACGACCTGTGCCGTTACGCCGTGACCCGCATGCTGGAGCACCACGATTTCCGGGTGATCGAAGCGGGCGGAGGGGCGGACGCCCTGCGGCTGGCCGCGTCGGAAAAACCCGACCTGATCCTGCTGGACGTCAACCTTCCGGATATCGACGGCTTCGAAGTCTGCCGCCGGCTCAAGGCGGAAACCGTAACGGCCCGGATCCCGGTGCTGCACATCACGGCTTCCTTCGTGAATGGGCCCGACATGGCCCGCGGGTTGGATTCCGGGTCGGAGAGCTATCTCACCGAGCCGGTGGAGCCGGAAGTCCTGGTGGCGACCATCAACTCGGCGCTGCGGGCGCGGCGCGCGGAGGATTCGGCCCGGGAAATGGCGCAGGAGTGGCAGTCCACTTTCGACGCCATCAACGACGGAGTCGCGGTGCTGGATGGGAAAGGGCGCATTCAGCGCTGCAACCGCGGATTCGTCCGGCTGTTGGGCCGCACGGCGGCGGAACTGACCGGCGCCGAGTGCCCCGGTCTATGGCGCGGCGTGGCGCCGGATAAACTGCCGTTCCTGCGGGTGCTCGACAGCCTGCGGCGCGAGACCGTCGACATGGAATACGAGGGCAAACTTCTGACTGTGACGGTGGATCCCATCCTGAACGACGCGGGCTCCGCGGCCGGGGCCGTCTGCATCGTCAGCGACATCACCGAGACCCGGCGTCTGGAAGAGCAGTTCCGGGAGAGCCAGAAATTCGAGACCATCGGGACGCTGGCGGCCGGCGTAGCGCACGATTACAACAACCTGCTAACCAGCATTATGGGCAACGCCAGCCTGGCGCTGTACGATGAATCGGCCGGTCCGGCCATCCGCGAGCGCCTGGACGAGGTGGTGCGGGCCAGCCAGCGGGCGGCGGATCTGACCAAACAGCTTCTGGCATACGCCGGCAAAGCCCGCCACCACGTGCAGCGGCTGGAGCTTTCTACATTGATTCGGGAGATGGAGAAGCTGATCGACGCGACGGTCCCGAAGAAGGTGAAAGTGGAATTCAAGCTGGCCGCCGGCCTTCCCGAGGTCAATGCCGATCCCAGCCAGATCCAGCAACTCGTTCTGAACCTGGTGAGCAACGCCGCCGAGGCCGTTGGGGAAGACCCGGGGAACATCAACGTCGTGACCGGGCGCGAGCAGGACGGCCCGGTATACCTGGAGGTCCGCGATACGGGCTGCGGCATGGACGCGGAAACGAAGGCGCGCATGTTCGACCCGTTTTTCACAACCAAGTTCATGGGCCGGGGCTTGGGGCTGGCCGCGGTAGCGGGGATCGCCCGCGCTCACAAAGCCTCCATTCACGTCACCAGCGCGCCCGGGCAGGGCGCCGCTTTGCGCGTGGTCTTCGCGCCGGTGGAGGAGTCCCAGTCCGCGACGACGCCCGCAGCGCCGGATTCCCGCGCCTCCGCCACCGTGCTGGTGGTGGACGACGAGGAGATGGTGCGCCGGCTGGCCCAAGCCGCCCTCGCAATGCGGGGCTACCAGGTGCTCCTGGCCTCGAACGGACTGGAAGGCATTCGGCAGGCCAGGGAGCATCCCGAGATCGGGCTCGTGCTGCTGGACCTCACCATGCCGGTGATGGGCGGCGAAGAAGCCATCGGCCAGATCCTGGCGGCCCGTCCGGGAGTGAAGGTCATCGTGTCCACGGGGTATGACAGCCGCCTGGCCAGCGCGCGGTTCAAGCACGCCCAGGTGGCCACCTACTTACAGAAGCCGTACACGTCGCGGCAACTGATGGAGAAAGTGGCGCGGCTCATGGGGAAAGCAGAATAGACGGTAAAGCCATCCGGGGCTAAACCGCAGTGGGCTTTAGCCCCTGGCCACCCTACCTCACGTACTTCGGCTCTTCCCCTTTGCCCCACGGGTCGTATTCCGATGCGAAACGCACGCGCTCGCTGACGGGCGGGTGGTCATAGAGCCAGAACTCGACGAATGGCCCGGGATGGGGATCGCTGAGCGAAACCTCGCCGAGGATCTGGAACGAGCGCGCCGCAACCCGGGCGGAATCGGGCACGATGCCGTGGATCACTTCCAGGCCGTAGATATCGGCTTCGTGCTCCAGCCTCCGGCTGAAAGAGTTCTCCAGGGGCTCGGCGGCGAAGCTCAAAACAGCGAGGGCCAGCATGAGAACGGGAAGGGAGGCCCAGTCCTCAACGCCGCGGATGTCCCAACGGCCACCCCAGCGGGCCACGGCCAATCTCAGGAAGCGGTATCCGAGGTAAAGGCCAATCAGCAGCGCGGCGCACGCGGCGCCGATTCCCAGCCAGACGTGCCCCAGTACGTAGTGCCCCATTTCGTGGCCGAAGACGAAGAGCGTCTGTCCGGTGGTCATCCTGCGCATGGTGGTATCCCAGACCACCACGCGCTTGGATGCGCCCACGCCGGTGACGTAGGCGTTGAGAGCTTTCCATTTCTCGCTGGCGCGCATTTCGAACATGCGCGAGGGCGGGATGGAGAGCCCGCCGCGCGCGGCCACTTTTTCGATCGCGGCCACGAGATCGGGGCGCCGGGCCGAGAGCGGTTCGAAGCGGTCGAACAGGGGGTCGATGAGGACGGGCGCGGCGAACACCAGGAGGATCGTCAGCGGAACGGAAGCCAGCCACCCGTAGAACCACCACCGCCGCGGGCTGCGCCGAATCACCCCGTAGAGGAGCCACACCGCGATGGCGCTGATGAGGAAGGTAAGGAGTTCGGCCTTCGTCCAGTCCCAGAACCACGACTCCCAACCCTGGATGGATTGATCGAACTTCAGGGACAGGTGGTGTCCGTAGACCGCCGCCGGCAGCATGGCGGCATCGACCGCCAGGAGGAGCGGGGGCGTGAACAGAAAGGCCTGGAACGCCCGCCGCCGGGTCCATTTCTCTACGCGCGAGCGCAGCCGCGGGGCGATCTTCAGGCCCACGACGCCGGCCAGCACGGCGAAACCGTAGGCCGTGGCGGCAAAATGCAGGCGGTTGCGGGCCCGCGCGTACTCTATGGCCTTGGCGAGTTTCTCCGGGGGAAGCGTGTAGGTCTGGGGCTGCGGTTCCGCGAGAGCCGAGACGGCCAGCAACAGAAATGGGAGGCATCGCGAGAGCACGCGAGGCCATTTTAATACGGGGCAGTCGCTTCTGGCGCAAATCCCACGCAGCACGATCCGTGACAAGGCAGACCGGGTACACGCGCGAAGTTTCGCAAAGACGGCGAAATTCGAGCCAGTCCCCGCGTTGCAGCCCTGCGCCGGGAACAGAGCGGCGGCCGCCGGACGCGGCCGTCGGCAGTGAGGCGCAAACCTTATGACGCTTGCGCTTTGACTTCCGGCTCGTTGTGCGGCTTCGGCATCACCTTGGGCTCGGGGCGCGCGATATCGATGCTGCCCTTGAAGTAAGCGCCGTCGTCGATGCTGATCCCGGCGGCCTTGATGTCGCCCACGAGGCTGCCCTGCTCGCGGATGGCGATCTTACCCGTCACCTCGACGTTGCCGCGCACGGTCCCGAAGACGACGACTTCCCGCGCCTTGATGTTGGCCCGCACCTTGCCGTTGTGGCCTACGGTGAGGAGGCTGTGCGATTCCAGCGCGCCTTCGACTTCGCCGTCCACCAGCAGTTCTTCCCGCGTGCTGATCTCGCCCTTGATGTGCATGGAAGCTCCGATGGTCGCGTTCTGCCGCGGAACGGCCTGCGGCGCGGGCCGGGGCGGGGCGGAGGCGGCGGGCGGCGCCGGCGCGGCCTGCGGGGCGGGGAAGCCGTCCTCGTTCTGGGGCTTGGGCGCGTAGCCCTCGTCGTTACGTTTGTTCCACACGTCGGTTCTCCCTTCGGTGCCTGGGTTTTGGAAACACAAGTGTTTTGCACCTGGAGGGCCACATGCAGGGAACACGTCTTTCCAAAACATTCGCCCCATCGAATGTATTTCTTGCGCGGGGGCGCCGGGTAAGTTTTACGCGTACGGGCCGCGACACCGGATTTTCGGATAGGGTTTGCGAATAACTTATGACAACCGTAAGGAACGAATTACTCGGCGTATCTTTGGACGGGCGGCACCGTCTGGAGCGTTGGCTGGGAGGCGGCGGATCAGAGGATTTTTTCCTGACTTCCCACCTGGGGCGCCGCGCGGCTCTGAAACTCATCCCGGAGATTCCTTCCGAGGCGGAGGAGCAGCTGGAACGGTGGCGCAGGGCCGCCGCGCTTTCCCACCCCAATCTCCTGCCGCTTCTGGATTTCGGACGCGCGGAGGAGGGCGGGCGCCGGTTTCTGTTCGCCGTGTTCGAGTTGCCGGATGAGACTCTCTCCAGCGCGCTGGAGCACGGGCCATTGGATGAGGCGGAGTCCAGGGACACGTGGAACGCCGCGGTCGAGGGCTTGCGGTATATCCACTCTCGAGGGCTGGTGCACGGGGCGGTGGATCTGGAGCACATCGTGGCCGTGGGGAGCACAATCAAGCTCGCCAGCGACACGCTCCGGGAGCCGTCGCCCTCCTATACGGCCTCCGACGATTTTCGCGCGCCGG
>JAIQFU010000255.1:2510-9975 GCA_020073115.1 Terriglobia bacterium | reverse complement strand
GGATTGCCGCGGGCATCTACCCGTATTGGCTGGCCGCGACCTCCGAACAGGGGACGCTGGCTTACGTGTTCGGGCGCCGTGGCGGCCGGCAGTATGTCTGGCGGGACCGTCAAGGCAGGACTCTCGGCGCTTTCCCCGATGCTGGTGAAGTGGCCATGATTTCGCCGGATGGAAAGCGGCTCGTGGGCGACCGCGGGGGGGACACGTGGGTGCTGGAATTCGCGCGGGGAGTGGCGACCCGGCTGACGTTTGGGCCGCCTACCAGTTTCAATCCCATATGGTCGCCGGACGGGCGCTATGTCGCGTATGACAAGCTTGGAGCCGGCATTTGCCGGAAGCCCGCCAACGGAGTGGGCGTCGAAGAATTGCTGGTTCCGCGGAACAAGCTGGCCGTCCCCAAAAGCTGGTCACCGGATGGAGAGTTCATCGTTTATGCGCAAATCAACCCGGGAACCGGGGCGGATTTACTCGCGATTCCGGTAACTGGCGATCGGAAGCCATTTGTCGTGGTTCAGACCCCGGGGACGGACGACCAGGGGCAGTTTTCTCCGGACGGACATTGGCTCGCTTACACCTCGAACGAGTCCGGCCAGAGCGAGATCTACGTGATTCCGTTCCCCCCGTCCGCAGGCGGTGGGAAATGGCTGGTGTCCAGAAGCGGCGGGGTGCAGCCGCGCTGGCGGCGGGATGGCAAAGAGCTGTTTTACATTTCGCTTGATTCGAAGATGATGTCGGTGGAGGTCGACACGGGGCATGTGTTCCAGTCCGGCACTCCCCACCCTTTGTTCCAGACGGAAATGGTGGACACCGGGATCCGCACCGGCCCGATGAGCTGGGACCTGGCGCCCGACGGCAACCGCTTCCTCATCATCAGCGAGAACTCCACCGACGCGTTGTCACTGAACGTGGCGCTGAACTGGCGGGCCGTTCTAGCCGGCGGGCATCTTGTCGCTGAATCCGATGCCGGTGAGGGCGGAGCCGTTCGGGTTGGGTATGCTGCTGGTCATCTGCATGGTCCCGTTTAGCGGGGCGGTTGCGGCCTGGAGTGAGACAATAGCTGTTGGACGAAGGGGCATCGACCGTACCGACGCCTCCCTGACATGAACCGAAGAACATTTTGCGCCATCCTGCCCGTTGCCGGCGCTTTAGGGCCCGCCGAGGCCGCCGGCCGGCAACAACCGCCACGGGAACGGCTGTTGTTCGACCACGACTGGAGATTCCTCCTGGGGGACCCGGCAGGCGCCGAATCCCCTTCCTACGATGCTGCTGCCTGGCGGACCGTAGACGCGCCGCACGATTGGAGCATCGAAGGCAAAATCGACCCTCAGAGTCCCATGGGCGGCAGCGGCGGCTTCTTTCCCGCCGGCGTGGGCTGGTACCGGCGGACTTTCACCGTCCCGGCCGCGTGGAGCGGCAAACGCGTCGGCGTGGAGTTCGAAGGCGTCTACATGAACGCCGCCGCGTTCATCAACGGCCACGAGCTGGGCATGCACCCGTACGGGTATACGAGCTTTTTCCACGATCTCACGCCGCATCTAAAGCCCGGCGCCAACAACGTGCTGGCCATCCGGGTGGATCAATCCAAGCAGCGAAACTCCCGCTGGTATTCCGGCTCGGGACTCTATCGGCACGTCTGGCTAAACGTCACCGGCCCGGTGCGCGTGGCTCCCTGGGGAGTCTTCGTGACCACCCCGGAGGTGAATGCGGAGCGGGCCACGGTCTCGATCAAGACCCGGGTTATAAACGAATCCGCCAAGAAATCGGACGTCGCCTTGCGGACGACCGTTTACGGCCGGTCCGGAGCCGCCGTAGGCCAATCGAACAGCAGCGCCGCGGTGGACCCCGGCGGCTCGGCCGAGGTGAGCCAGCAGATTTCCGTCAATCGGCCCGCGATCTGGGCGCCCGAATCCCCGAACCTTTACCGGGCGGTTACGCGCGTGACGCAGGACGGCAAGGTGGTTGACGAGGTATCCACGCCGTTCGGCATCCGCAGCATCGAGTGGTCCGCGGAGAAGGGGTTCCTGTTGAACGGCAAAGCCGTGAAAATGACCGGCGGCTGCGTGCACCACGACAACGGTCCGCTAGGCGCCGCCGCTTTCGACCGCGCCGAGGAAAGGCGGGTCCAAATCCTGAAGGAATCGGGATTCAATGCCATCCGGGCATCGCACAACCCCCCATCGCCGGCGTTCCTGGATGCCTGCGACAGACTGGGGATGCTGGTGATGGACGAAGCGTTCGACTGCTGGTCGAAAGGGAAGAACCCGTTCGACTACAGCGTGGTATTCAAGGATTGGTGGCAGCGCGACATCGATGCCATGGTCCTCCGCGACCGCAATCATCCCTCGGTGGTGATGTGGAGCATCGGCAACGAGGTCCCGGAGCGCGGAGAGCCGCTCGGCGCTGAGGAAGCGAAGATGATTGCGGATTACCTGCGAGGTCTGGACCGCACCCGGCCCATTACCGCGGCCCTGAACTTGGTCCTCGGCAAGTGGAGCAACACGGACGGGTATTATTCGGCGCTCGATATCGGCGGCTACAACTACAACCTGAACAACCACGTAGAGGACCACAAACGCGTGCCATCGCGGGTCATGGCCTGCACGGAGTCCTACCCTCAGGACACATTCAATTACTGGGCGATGGCGGCCGAGTTTCCTTACATTGTCGGCGATTTCGTCTGGACCGCCATCGATTACCTGGGCGAATCGGGCCTCGGACGATGGTACTACCGCGATCCGAAAGACACCGCCCGGGAGGGGTACGGGGCTCCATACCCCTGTCACGGCGCGGACTGCGGCGACGTAGACATCTGCGGAAACCGCAGGGCGAACGCGCATTACCGGAACATCGTGTGGGACCGCGGCGAGAGGCTATTCCTCGGCGTTCGCCAGCCCGCGCCCGAAGGCAAAGAACTGCGTGTGACGCGGTGGGGCGTTTACCCCGTTTACACAAGCTGGACCTGGCCCGGCATGGAGGGCAAGCCGCTCGACGTGGAAATCTATTCCAGGGGTGAGGCGGCGCGCCTCTATCTCGACGACAAGCTGATCGGCGAGAAGCCCACAACTCCCGCGGAGAAGTTCAAGGCGACCTTCAGCGTGCCCTACGCTCCGGGAGTCTTGAAGGCGGTCGCCATTCAGGGCGGCAAACCCATTGCGGAAACCGTCTTGAAAACCGCGGGCGAACCCGCCCGGGTGCGCCTTACCGCCGACCGGACTTCGCTTCGCGCGGACGGCCAGGACCTCTCGTTCATTACCGTGGAAGCGGTGGATGGAAACGGTCAGCCGCACCCCAACGCGGAACATCAGGTGACCTTCAGTCTCAAGGGCCCGGGGGCAATCGTCGCCGTCGGAAACGCGGACTTGAACAGCGAGGAGCCGTACCAGGGCGATCGGCGCAAGCTGTTCCACGGAAAAGCGCTCGTGGTTCTCAGAACCTCACGAACGGCGGGCGCTCTCACCCTTACGGCCAGTGCGCCGGGGCTTAAGGGAGATGCGATCCAAATCGCGTCACGACGTTAGCATCCCTCGGCTCCCTACCCATCGGCGGCTCTGTTGAGCGGCTGCGGACGGCGCTGAACTCCTCGAGTCGACGGCAGGCGAGGCCGGTGTACTCTTCGTCCTCGCGCGGCCCAATGCCACAATGGGTTGTCATGCTGGCCGCGCTCCTCATCTTCGCCGGAACCTACATCGTGCTGGCTATCGGCCGCCTCCCCGGCTTTCGCGTAGACCGCACGGGCGCGGCCATCATCGGCGCGGCCCTCATGATTGCCGCCAACGTCCTCACCGTGGACGAAGCCTACCATGCCATCAACTACGACACCATCATCCTGCTGTTCGGCATGATGATCGTGGTCGCTAACCTGCGGCTCTCCGGCTTCTTCACGCTGGTGAGCGCGTGGGTGGTGGAGCACGCGCACCGGCCGCTCCTGTTGCTCTCGGGCATCGTGCTGGTCTCCGGCGTATTTTCGGCTTTCTTCGTGAACGACACCATGTGCCTCGTGCTTACCCCGCTGGTCCTCGAAATCACCCAGCGGCTGCGCCGGAATCCGGTTCCCTACCTCCTCGCCGTGGCTATGGCGTCGAACATCGGCAGCGTGGCCACCATCACGGGAAACCCGCAGAACATGATGATCGGCAGTTTCTCGCAGATCGGCTACCGCACCTTCAGCGCCGCGCTCGCGCCGGTCGCGGCGGTGGGACTCGTCCTAACCGTCGCCGTCATCGCGTTCGTCTATCGGGCCGAGTTCCGGCGGGAAAACGAGTTCCGCCTCGAACACCGGCCGGTGCGCGTCAATCGCATGCTGATGTTCAAATCGCTGGCGGTCTCGGGGGCCATGATCATCCTCTTTTTCGTGGGGTGGCCCGTGCCCAAAGTAGCGCTGATCGCCGGCGCGCTGCTGCTGATCACACGGCGCGTCAAGCCGGAGAAGGTTTACCACGAAATCGATTGGAGTCTGCTCGCGCTCTTCATCGGCCTTTTCATCGTCATCGCCGGGCTGGAGAAGACGCCGGTCGCCGCGGACCTCTTCGCGAGGGCCTCGCGCTACCACCTGGAGCGCACGGGGCCGATGGCCGTTTTCGCGGCGCTGCTCTCGAACGTGGTCAGCAATGTCCCGGCGGTGCTCGTTTTCAAAGGTTTCGTGCCGCATCTCCCGGACGCCGCCCACGCCTGGCTCACGCTCGCCATGGCGTCGACCCTGGCCGGAAACCTGACCCTCCTGGGCTCCGTGGCGAACCTGATCGTAGCGCAGCGCGCCCGGCGCGAGGCGCCCATTTCCTTCTGGGAATATGCCAAAGCGGGCGTGCCGCTCACAGCCGTCACTCTGGCCGTGGGCATCCTGATGCTGTGAAGCGTACCGCCGGCGGCCGTCTTTCGGCACCGGTTTCTTTCTGTCGCCGGTCAGGAAAGAAGAGGTGGCGGAAACCGACCGCCGCCGGTACTGATAAACTATCGGTTTGTCGGCTCACATCTCTCGCGCCGGACAGTGGTTGCTGCAGTCCGGCATTCAGGAATCGAACGGCGGCGTAGCCCGCTATTACCGCGCGGATTTGCAGCGCAATCACGCGGTCTCGATTGAAATCACCGGCTACGCCGCCAGCGCGTTCGCCTACCTGCATGCGCTCACCGGAGAGCAAGCGTACCTGGCAGCCGCCGTGCGTTCCGCTCGCTTTCTGGCCCGCACGGCGTGGGATCCCGGCGGACGGATTCTGCCGTTCGAGCTGGACCCGCCCGCGTACAGTTACTTTTTCGACTGCGGCATTGTGGTCCGCGGTCTTCTGGCCGTGTGGCGCGCGGCGCGCGACGGCGAGTTTCTGGAAGCCGCGGTCCGCATCGGTGAATCGATGGCGCTCCACTTCGCGCCCGTGAACGGAGAGATCCATCCCATCCTGCAACTCCCCGGGAAGACGCCGGCGTTGCGCGACGCGCTACGCTGGTCCACCTGCCCGGGCTGCTATCAGCTCAAATCCGCCATGGCATGGTGGGACCTGGCGGAGGCCACGCGAGAGTTCCGCTTCCGCGAACCTTATGAACGCGCCCTGGAGTCCGCCCTCGCAACCTATGGCGGGTTCCTGCCGGGCCAGCCGGACCCGCTGAAAGTGATGGACCGGCTCCATCCGTTCCTGTATTTTCTGGAAGGCTTGCTGCCGCGCGCCGCCGATAAGCGTTGCGCCACGGCCATCTGCGGCGGCATCCCGCGCGCCGCCGCTTTTCTCCGCGAGATCGCCCCGCGGTTCGTCCGCTCCGATGTCTACGCGCAGTTGCTGCGCATCCGCCTGCTGGCGGACCGGGCGGGCATCGCGCCCCTGGACCGCGACGCGGCGGAGTACGAGGCCGGGCAGGCGGCCCGCTTCCAGGCCGTTTCCGCGGATCCGCGGGTGCATGGGGGGTTCTATTTCGGGCGGAAGGGCGAGGATTGGCTGCCCTACGTCAACCCCGTATCCACGGCCTTCTGCCTGCAAGCTTTGGCCATGTGGGGACACGGAGGCGGGACCGCCTTCAGCCTCTCCGACCTGGTCTGAGTTGAAGCCGAAGATCAAGCTCGCATTCGCCTCGGGGACGGACGACCTGAACCGCCGCCTCCTCGAACGCATGCGCGCCATTTTTCCGGACCTCCCGCTTTGGGTGGTCTCGGATTTCCCTCCCGAAGATTCGGACCTGAAGTGGATTCCGTACCGCACCGGCGGGGGCTTCACCGGGAACTGGCGCCGCGCACGCGCCGCCCTCTCCGGCAAGAGCATCCGGCTGGCGGGGGTCATGCTGGTGCCCGACGTGCCGTTCCGCAGGATGCGGCTGATGGCCCTGCTGCTCTCGCCGCGGGCCTTCCTGGCGTTCAATGAGAACCTCAACGATTTCATGCTGCGCCCGCGATGCCTTCCGGCCATTCTGCGGCACATCGTCTGGCGGCTGAAAAACCTGGCGCGCTGGACCCTCCGGACCGCCCGCGCCGCCGATTGGCGAACGCTGCGCTGGTACGCCGCCGCGCGCCTCGCCGGCTTTCTCCACGCCGCGGCGCCGGCGAGAAGGATGGTGGGACAGCGGGTTCCGCCCGTCAGCCCCGGCATTTCGGTCGTGATCCCGTCTCGAAACGGCAAGACCCTGCTGGATGCGCAACTGCCGGGAATCGTGCGCGGCCTCGCCGCCCTCGACGCCGAAATCATCGTCGTGGACAACGGCTCGAACGACGGCACGGCAGACTGGCTGCGGGGTGCGTGGCCGCAGGTCCAGGTGGCAGTCGCCGCCGAACCGCTCTCCTTCGCTCGCGCCGTGAACCGCGGCATCGCACGCACGCGGCATTCGCACGTCTGCCTGCTGAACAACGACATGCTCGTGGAACCTGGATTCTTCGCCGCGCTGGCGGACGCCTTCGGCCGCGTTCCGGACCTCTTCTGCGCCACGGCGCAGATCCGTTTTCCCGCGGGCGTGCGCCGTGAGGAAACCGGGAAAACGGTCATGGCCCAGGCCGCGCCCCAGGATTTCCCCATCCGCTGCGACGAGCCGCTCCCCGGCGAAGATCAAAGCTACGTCCTCTATGGCAGCGGCGGTTGCTCGCTCTTCGACGCAGCCAAACTGCGCGCTTTGGGCGGCGTGGACGAAGCGTACGAACCAGCCTACGTCGAGGATCTCGACCTCGGCTACCGCGCCTGGAAACGCGGTTGGCCCAGCGTCTACGTGGCGGGCGCGCTGGTGGAGCACCGGCACCGGGCGACCACATCGCGCTACTACACGAACGAGCAACTGGAGCTGGTCCTCGAAACCAACTACCTGAAGTTCCTGGCTCGAGCTGTGTCGGATGGCAGACTCTTCCGGCGCCTCTGGGCGCAAACGGCCGCGCGCCTTCGTGGGGCCGGACCCCGGCCTGCCCGCCTTGCCCTGAAGCCCGCCGCCGCAATCGCCATCGTCCACCGTCCCGAGCCGCCCGTGGACCAACCGGAAGAAAGCATTCTCGCGCTTACCGGCGGGGCCG
>JAIQFU010000255.1:0-2459 GCA_020073115.1 Terriglobia bacterium | reverse complement strand
GCCCGTACGTTCCCTTCCCCCTGGCTCATGGCGGCGCGGTGCGCATTTACAACCTGATGCGGCGCGCCGCGGACGACTTCGACATCCTGCTGGCCGCGTTCACGGAAGGGGCCGCGCCTCCGCCCCCGCAGCTTCTGGAACTTTGCGTCGAGACGGTCCTGGTGCGCCGGCCGGGCAGCCATTCCCTGCCCTTCACGGGCCGGCCCGATGTTGTGGAAGAGTTCTCCTCCGCGCCGTTTCGCGCCGCCCTGCGCCAGACCGTGCGCAAGTGGCGGCCGGCCGTGGCGCAACTGGAGTTCACCCAAATGGCGCAGTACGCCGCCGATTGCGCGCCGGCGCGTACGCTGCTGGTGGAGCACGATATCACCTTCGATCTTTACGAGCAACTCCTGCGGCTCGAGGACGATTGGGAACTGCGCCGCCAGCTCAAACTGTGGCGCCGCTTCGAGACGCAGGCCTGGCAATCCGTGGACACCGTGATCGCCATGTCGGAGCAGGACCGCCGGAGAGTCGGCGCGCGGGCGGTGGCGATTCCGAATGGCGTGGACCTCGACCGCTTTCGGCCCTCGGACGGGGAGCCCGAGCCCCGCCGCCTGCTGTTCATCGGGTCCTTCGCACACCTCCCCAATCTGCTCGCCCTCGGCTTCTTTCTGGACGAAGTCTGGCCGCGGCTGGAGGGCGCCACCCTGCACGTCATCGCCGGAGCGCGTCCCGATTATTTCCTGGAACGGTATCGCGACCGGGTGAAGCTGGATCTATCGCGCCCCGGCATCGAGGCGGAGGGTTTCGTCGCGGACGTTCGTCCGGCGTATGCGCGTGCGACCGTGGTGGTGGCTCCGCTCGTGGCATCCGCCGGCACCAATATCAAAATCCTGGAAGCCATGGCGATGGGAAAGGCCGTGGTAAGCACGCCGGCGGGCGTCAACGGGCTCGATCTGGATGCCGGCCAAGACTTTATCCAGGTGAAGACCGGCGCGGAGATGGCGGAAGCCATCGCGTGGTTGTTTGGAGACCCCGCCGAGCGGCGCCGGCTCGAAACTGCGGCCAGGCGGCGGGCCGAGCGCTATAGCTGGGACGCAATCGCCCGCCAACAGGCTCAGTTGTACCGGTAACGTGGCGTGGGCATTCCTGCCTGCCGTGTCGGCAATCGTGCCGACAGCCGGCTCCAGCGAACCCAGGGACCGGGTGTCCCCACGATTGTGGACGGGGGACCCGCTGGGTCCGGCTAAAGCCCACGCCACAATCAGGCTCTACCCAGCCGCTTCCGCAACTCCGCCGTGCTTTCCCGGTGGCACTTCAGACACAGGGTACGCATGTTCTCCAGGCCGCATTCTCCGCCGCCCTCGGCCACCGGCGTAACGTGGTCGGCGTCCCAGAGATGGCGGCGGTTCCCCCATTCCTTCTCGAACTCGCGGCGCGCGGCGAAATCGAGTTTCCGCTTGTTCTTCCGCAGCCGCTCGGTATCCAGGCCGCAGCGCGCGCAAACGCCGTGGTCTCTGGCGAAAACCTCGGCCCGCAGGTAGCCCGGATCCGTGCGCAGCTTCCATTGGTGCACGCACGCCTCGCTGCAGAAGGTATACCGGCCGGTGGGAACGTCGCCGCCGCACCAGCGGCACGGCCCGCGCTGGCGCCGGACCCATCCGCCCGGTCTCGCGCGGAGCGTGCTCACACGCGGAGCTCGTAGCCGAGGCCGCGCATCCCTTCGATAATCCGCGCGCGGATCTCGCCTACTTCCTCGGAAGAGAGCGTCCGTTCCGGCGAGCCCACCGTCAACCGGAAAGACACGCTCTTCACGCCCTCCGGCAGCGGCGCGCCGGAGTATTGCCGGACGAATTCGATGGATTCGAGCAGCGGGCCCGCGAACGAAGCCAGGTTCGATTCCAGCTTGCCGGCGCGCTCTCGCAGCCCGGCCACAACCGACAGGTCGAAAGCGCTCGAAGGGTAGCGGCGGATCGGCGCGTATTTCTTTTCCACCGCGCTCAGCTTCCGCACCAGCCCCAGGTCCAGGTCCAGAATCGCCGCGCGGCCCGTCTCGAGCAGCCGCGGGTGCAGTTCGAACATCCGCCCTACCGTTTCACCACGCCAAACGATGTCCGCCGCGCGCGCGGGGTGCTCGAAAGGGCGCGCTTCGGCCGGGCACGCCTCAGCGCCGGGCATCAGGCACACGGCCGCGCGCTTGATCTCGAACAGGCCCGCCACGCCGTCGCCCTGCCGCTCATAAATCGCGGCCACCAGGTGCGGGACCTCGTTCGGGAGACCCTCGGCGCGCCCGTGAATTTCCAGCCCGACCTCGAACAGCCGGAACGCGTCCTTGCGCTTGCTGTTTTCGACGATGTTCTTCCATAGCCCCGGCAGCAGCGAGGTCCGCATTAGCGCCTGGTCGGAAGCGATGGGGTTGGCCACGCGAACGTGCGCCCCCGGGTCGTAACCGAACGCCCGGGCGGCTTCCTCGCTGATAA
>JAIQFU010000254.1 GCA_020073115.1 Terriglobia bacterium | reverse complement strand
CTCAAGTCATTATCCGCGCTGCCTCCCAGCAACCGGTAGACCGGCACAGCTTGCAGCATGCCTGCTGCGACCAGGCGGCCAATGTGGCCCTCGGCAACATCGGCAATCTGCTCTGTCAGCGCCCGCCCATGTAGACACCAGGCCAAACGCTTTGGGTTTCCCGGCCGGGTTGCCAGTCGGTGCAGGAACGAGATGAGTGCGGTATCCGTTTTACCCAACCCCGTGGGGGCGCTGAGCACAACGAGATTCCCGTGTTCTTCCCGGAACCGCTCTTGAAACCGGAATGGCTCGCGTCCGCCAGTAGCGGCGAGAAAGAAATCATGATAATTCATGAGCGTGTATACCCTAGCAGATCGCTCTCTTCAGGGGAAGCCCTTAAACTGAACAGACTGAACAGGGCCCTCAGTTTACTCCGGGCGCAATCAACGCGCCGCCTCCGCGGACTGAAATCTGCGGTGACTCCGGGCAGGTGTCCGTTCGGTCGGTGTTGTCGAAAGAACTTCATCGCATGCTCCTCATACCGGCGGCGGTGCTATGCTTGGCTCGGGTGCTGTGCCGCCAGTTCGGCAGTGTTGGCGCACGCCCGTAGCCGGTCAATTGTCCTGCTTTTGTTCTCCAATTAAGTATCGCTAAGTCATGTTGAAGTACATAGGAAGATATTGCCAGTGGCGTTCGGTGCATGTCAAGTCAGGACAATCCTGTATTTTTCTCCAAACAAGTATCGCTAAGTTGACTGCAGGCAGCAAGAGTGGTAGTTTTTGGTGTGTATCCCACGCTAGGCGTGGTCCATTGAAGCGCGATACTTGATTGGAGAAACCCGAGAAGCGCTATTTCCGCGACCGCACGGTCGCGGCCCCATTGAATCGCGGCGAAGCCATCTCGGCTCCGCTGCGCGCGGCGAGTGCGGCCCCGATAGCGACCTGGATTTCCTGGTCGTGGTCTCGGATGACGCGCCGGCTGAAATCTTTCGCGGAGGCGGCGTGTACCGCCTACTGGCGGGGATTCCTCTCCCCGTCGATGTGATTCCCTGGCGCCAAACCGGCTTCGATGCGCGGGCCGCCTACGTCGTGGCGTCTCTTCCGGCCACCGTCAAACGCGAAGGTAGACTGCTATATGACTCCAGCCGAATGGCGGCTTGACGAAACGCGCCAGTGGGTTCGGCGTGCGGAGAACGATCGCAGGCTTGCCGATCTGTGCGCTGCCGCGTTGCCCGCCGAATCCCTGTTCCATTCTCAGCAGGCCGCCAGGAAATACCTGAAAGCGTTCCTCACGTGGAATCAGACGCCGTTCCGCAAGACCCACCAGCTTCACGATCTGGGCCAGGCCTGCATGCAGATCGATCCCACTCTTGGTCCGGCGCTGGAACCGGCGTATGCCCTCTCCAGGTATGCCTGGCTCTTCCGCTATCCTGGGGCGCCCTACGAGCCGGACGCCGCCGAGGCTGCCGAGGGCCGCGCCCTCGCTGAACGGGTGCGCTCCGCGGTCGCGCCCCGGCTCCCGGCGGCTACATAGGAGCACTGGAGCACTCACCCCCACTCTCCCTGAGAAAGGCCCCCTACGGCCAAGCCCGACCGCGCCGGCCCTTCACTTCCTGCCAGACGCCAGCCGCTCCGCAATCTGCCCGAATACCCGCGCGTTGAACGGCATCCCCAGATGCGTCCCCACCACCTCCACATCGATCTCCGGCTTCCCGCTCAAGCAGTACCGCCAGTCCACCACCCCATCGCACTTCGAAAAAATGGCGGTCTGCCGCACGGAGCGCGGCCACGGCCGGCCCAGCGACCGCCCGAACGCGCAATGGCACCGGCTCGACGCGCATTCCCGCGGGACTTCCGCGCGCGCGCTCCGGATCCAGCTCCGTACGGCGTCGCCGGCTGCCAGGATCAGGCCGTGCGCCGCCAGGCCCCGGTACGGCGAGCCCAGGCAGATCACCGATGCGATCCGCCCCGGCCTTCGTACCGCCGCCGATCGCGCGAAGATCCCGCCCAGGCTGTGCCCGATCAGGTGCACCCGCCGCCCCGTGTCCGCGTACGCGCGGTCGATCGTCTCGTCCAGGCGCCGCGAAAGTTGGTCGGGACAATCGGCCATCACCCCCATGCCCGAATAATACGGCCGGTATCCGATGCGCCGCAGCCAGCCGTGCAGTTCGAAGAGGTGGAGATCCATCGAAAGCAGCCCGGGAATCACCACCACCGCCGACCCGTCTCCGTGCGGGATCCCTGAGCCGTGGTACGCGGGCGAGATCCGCAGCGCCAGGAATTCCAGCACGCAAAGCGGTTCGCTGAAGATGGGAGAAGGGTAGCGCATATCGCCGTGCGGCACGAACGGCTGCGCCTTGGGGCCACGCCTCGGATACTCTGGACAGACCTGCATCTCTCGGCCGTGAATAGTACGCTTGTATACATTTTCTCACATTGTCCGCTGCTCGGCGCCGCAAATTGAAAAAATCGGCTGCTTCGGTCACACCCCATTTCTCCATGTAGAATCATTGACTTACCAGCTATACCCGACGCCTCGTGTAGTACCCTGGAAGCGGAGGGATATGTCGTCATCACGCCCCATCGCCGTTTCTCGCGCCAATCGCCGCCACTCCCGTGCACCCTCGCCGCGGACTGCGCGCGCAGAAATTACCAGACGAACCCAGTCCCAAAATCGAACACTTTTTCGCGGCCCTCGCTTTGCCGTCCCGAACCCGTCTGCAGCCCTGTATCCGCCCCTCCCCGCAGCCCCCAATCCTGCTACAACAATGAGAATGACCACCGAAATTCCCCCCCGGCGCCGCGAGTTCCTCAAAACCGCCGGCGCGGCCGCCTTGACCACTTCCCTCTTCACCGGCGCTCTCCACGGCGCCAACGATAAGGTGCGCATCGCCTTCATCGGCATCGGCCGTATGGGCTCCGGCAACATGGATTACTGCGCCAAGGTCCCCGGCTTCGAAATCGCCGCCGTCTGCGACGTCTGGCAGCCCGCCCTCGAACGCGCCCAGGCCCAGGCCAAGAAACTCGGCTTCGACCCCAAACCCGTCCGGGACTTCCGTGAAATCCTCGCCGACAAGTCCATCGACGCCATCTGCGTCTCCGCCCCCGACCACTGGCACGCCTATATGGCCGTCGAAGGCTGCAAGGCCGGCAAGGACGTCTGGGTCGAAAAGCCCGCCTGCGTCTACGTCGAGGAAGGCCAGAAAATGATCCAGGCCGCCCGCAAGTACAACCGCGTGGTCCAGGGCGGCACCATGCAGCGCTCCGGCGCCTTCTTCCAAAAAGCCGCCGCCATCGTCAAAAGCGGCGACCTGGGAGAGATCACCTTCTGCCGCACCTTCCAGGCCGGCCTCGATAAGAAGGAAGGCTGGGGCAACCCGCCCGATTCCGCCCCGCCCCCCGGCCTGGATTGGGACATGTGGCTCGGCCCCGCCCCCAAGCGGCCCTTCAACCCCAACCGCTTCGGCGTCGCCGACGACCGCTGGTCCACCTTCCGCTATTTCTGGGATTACGCCGGCGGCGCCATGACCGATTGGGGCGTCCACCTCCTCGATATCGTCCAGCTCGCCTTCGATGAGGCCATGCCGCTTTCCATCTCCGCCCAGGGCGGCAAGTTCTACGTCCAGGACAACTGCGAAACCCCCGATACCATGCTCGCCTCCTACCGCTACCCCAGGTTCGTCGCCTGCTATGAGAGCCGCACCGCCAACCCCACCCAGCTCTACAACACCGGCTACGGCACCGCGTTTCACGGCTCCAAAGCCACCCTCCTCGTCAACCGCGATGGCTACGCCGTCTACCCCAACGACCGCAACGGCGCGCCCGTGCAGGAGCACACCCGCTCCTTGGGCGATATGAACGTCCCCCACTGGCGCAACTTCCTGGAGTGCATCCACTCCCGCAAAAAGCCCACCAGCGACATCGAAACCTGCGTGCGCACCACCACCACCTGTCTCCTCTCCAACCTCGCCCTGCGCCACGCCATGACCCTCGATTGGGATGACCAGGCCTTCACCGTCCGGCAGCGCGACGCCAGGCCTTTCCTCAAGGCGAAGTACCGCGCTCCCTGGAAACTGGAGGTTTGAATCTGTACCGCCGGTGGTCGCTCTGCGCCACCGGTTCTTTTGGTTTCACCTATGGATATCGATTGGCTCCGCCGCTGCTGCCGCCTCCCCCACGTCACCGAATCCGTCCAGTGGGGCGACAACCTGGTTTTCAAGGTGGCCGGCAAAATCTTCGCCATCGCCGCCCTCGAGCCGGCCGGGGTCTGCCTCTCCTTCAAATGCTCGCCGGAGGATTTCGCCGAGCTCGCCGAACGCCCGGGCATCATCCCCGCCCCCTACCTCGCCCGCGCCCACTGGGTGGCCCTGGAGCACGAAGACGCCCTCCCCGCCGCCGAGCTCAAACGCCGCCTCCGCACGTCCTACGATCTGGTGCTGGCCGCGCTCCCCAAGCGCATCCGCGCCGGATTGTCCTAACCTGCTGACAAGAAGGTGAGGCAGGCGATTCGCCTGTCCTCACCGGCGTCCGCGAAGCGGGCGCGGCGAACTGCGACTGTGCGGCGGGTTGCCAACCCGCCCCGGCCGCCCACGATATCATGTTCATAGGAAAGCATTCCTCCCATGCCGTCCTCATCCGATTCCCAAATGGGCGTTAATAGCTGGCTCGAAGACGAGTTATATCAACAGTATTTGCACGACCGCGGAGCCGTGGACGAAAGCTGGAAACGCGTGTTCGAGCAAGGTGGCGCAGGTCCCCGCCCTGCCCAGCCGCCGGCGCAGGCCGCGGCCCTGCCCCCCGGCTCCACTCCCCCCGACTCCGCCCTCCAGCCCCTCCGCGGCGCCGCCGGCCGCATCGCCGAAAACATGGCCGCCAGCGTCTCCATCCCCCTCGCCGCCTCCCAGCGCACCATCGCCGTCAAGGTCATGGACGAGAACCGGCGCATCATCAACCAGCACCGCACCGTCACCGGACTCGGCAAGGTCTCCTACACCCACTTGATCGGTTGGGCCATCGTCAAGGCCCTCGCCGAAATGCCCGGGCTCAACCATGCCTACGCCGAAAAAGACGGCCAGCCCTTCCGCGCCGTGCATCCCCACGTCCACCTCGGCATCGCCGTCGATGTCGCCGGCAAGGATGGCGCCCGCAGCCTCCTCGTGCCCAATATCAAGAACGCCGCCGCCCTGACTTTTGAGCAGTTCCTCGCCGCCTTCGATGATCTCGTGGCCCGCGCCCGCACCAACAAGCTCACACCCGCCGACTTCCAGGGAACCACCATCTCCCTCACCAATCCCGGCACCGTCGGCACCGTCGCCTCCAACCCGCGGCTCATGCCCGGCCAGGGCGCCATCATCGCCACCGGCGCTATCGATTACCCCGCCGAATACCAGGGCGCCGCGCCCGAAACCCGAGCCATCCTCGGCATCAGCAAGGTCATGACCTTGACCTGCACCTACGATCACCGCGTCATCCAGGGCGCCGAATCCGGCCTGTTCCTCGGTCGGATTCAATCCCTGCTCGATGGCGCCTCCGGCTTCTACGACGAGATCTTCGCCAACCTCCGCATGCCCCACCAGCCCGTGCGCTGGGAGAAGGACCGGGGCGCCCTCGGAGCCCCTTTGCCGGGCGTCGCCTCCTCCCGCACCGCCGAGATCGCCAAGGAAGCCGCTATCATCCAGTTGATCAACGCCTACCGCGTCCGCGGACATCTCATCGCCGACCTCGATCCGCTCGGCGCCGAGCCCAGCTACCACCCCGAGCTCGACCCCGAAACCTACGGCCTCACCATCTGGGACCTCGACCGCGAGTTCCTTACCGGCACCCTCGGCGCCGCTATCGGCGAGGGCAGCCCCAAACCCGTCGCCGCCCTCCGCGAGATCCTCGAAACCCTGCGCCAGACCTACTGCGGCAAGATCGGCTGCGAGTACATGAATATCCAGGTCCCGGAGCAGAAACGCTGGCTCCAGGGCCGCATGGAGCCGCGCGCCAATAACTGGCCCCTGCCGCCGGAAATGCGCCTCCGCATCCTCAAAAATCTGATCGATGCCGAAGAGTTCGAGCACTTCCTCCATTCCCGCTTCGTGGGACAGAAGCGCTTCGCCCTGGAGGGCGCGGAAACCGCGCTCGCCATCCTCGATGAGCTCCTGGAGCGCGCCTCCCGCAATAACGTCCACGAAATCGTCATCGGCATGGCCCACCGCGGCCGCCTCAACATCCTCGCCAACGTCGTCGGCAAGGACGTCAAGCAGATCTTCGCCTCCTTCGAGGGCGAGATCGACCCCGCCAGCACCCAAGGCTCCGGCGACGTGAAGTATCACCTCGGCGCCACCGGCGTGCGCCGCTGCGAAAGCGGCGGCGAGATCGCCGTCTCCGTCTCCCCCAACCCCAGCCACCTCGAGGCCGTGGACCCCGTGGTGGAAGGCATTGTCCGCCCCAAACAGGACCGCCTCGGCGACACGCGCCGCGAGCGCGTCATCCCCGTGCTGGTCCACGGCGACGCCGCCTTCGCCGGCCAGGGCGTCGTGGCCGAGACCCTGAACCTCTCCCAGCTCGATGGCTACTCCACCGGCGGCACCGTCCACCTCGTCATCAACAACCAGATCGGCTTCACCACCCTTCCCGAGGAATCGCGCTCGTCGCCCTATTCCACCGATGTGGCGCGCGGCGTCCAGGCGCCCATTTTCCACCTCAATGGCGACGACCCCGAGGCCGCCATCCGCGCCCTCGAAATCGCGTTCGATTACCGCCAGCAGTTCAAGAAGGACGTGGTCATCGACATGATCTGCTACCGCCGCCACGGCCACAACGAAGGCGACGACCCCAGCTATACCCAGCCGCTCCTCTACCGCAAGATCAAGGAGCACCCCTCCGTCGCCGTCCTGTATGGCCGCCGCCTCGTGCGCGAAGGCGTGGTCTCGGCCGGCGATGTCGCCGCCCTGCGCAAAGCCGCCGCCGGGCGCCTCTCGGAGGCCTACGACGCCGCCCAGAAGGGGACCGAGCGCTACGAGGTCCAGGAGCTCAGCGCCGTCCCCGGAGAAGACATCGCCGGCTTCTGCCCGCGCACCGCCGTGAACCGGCCCGTGCTCGACCGCGTCATCCGCGGCATGACCCAGTTCCCCGACGATTTTCACCTGCACCCCAAGCTCCGCGCCTTCATCGAGCGCCGCCGCGGCGGCCTCGAAAACGACGCGCCCATCGACTGGGCTTTCGGCGAGGCCCTGGCCTTCGGCACGCTGGTCCTCGAAGGCACGGCCGTCCGGCTCAGCGGGCAGGATTCCGGCCGCGGCACCTTCAGCCAGCGGCACCTCGCCTTCTACGGGCGCAGTTCGGCGATTTCGCCAACGGCGCCCAGGTCATGATCGATCAGTTCCTCTCCAGCGCCGAATCCAAGTGGGGCCAGCCCAGCGGGCTCGTCATGCTCCTCCCCCACGGCTACGAAGGCCAGGGGCCCGAGCATTCCAGCGCCCGCATCGAGCGCTTCCTGACCCTCTGCGCCGGGAATAACCTCCAAATCGTCAACTGCACCACCCCCGCCCAGTACTTCCACGTCCTGCGTCGCCAGATGTACGGCGGCCACGACCGCCGCGGCGTGCGCAAGCCGCTCGTCATCTTTACCCCCAAGAGCCTGCTGCGCCACCCGCACGCGGTTTCTCACCTCCAGGACTTTACCAACGCCGGTTTTCGCGAGGTGCTGCCCGAGCCCTTCCACGGGACCCCTTCCCGGCTGGTCTTCTGCTCCGGCAAGATCTACTACGACCTGCTCGCCGGCCGCGGCGAGCGCGCCGCCGGCGCGGCGCTCGTGCGCCTCGAACAGCTCTACCCCTTCCCCGCCGAACAGGTGGGCGAGATCCTGTCGCAATACCCCGGCGCCGAAATCGTGTGGGCCCAGGAGGAGCCGCGTAACATGGGCCCCTGGCGCTTCATCCGCGAGCACTTCCAGACGCTCGTGGCCGCCCCGCGCCGCGACGTCTGGTACGTCGGCCGCCCGGAAAGCGCCAGCCCCGCCACCGGTTCCGGCAAGCGCCACCAGCAGGAACAGTCCGCCATCGTGAACGACGCCCTGACCCCCGGCGCCATCTCCCAAACCGCCAAGGTCCGCGTCTAAGGGGTCTTGAGCGTGTCTGCGGCCTGCGCGGCTCCAACCAAGACCAGTAATAGGATCAGCGTGGGTCCGATACTTCTCATTTGCTTTTCAACTCTTCCCATATTCGGTAGGCGCTCCGAAGGTGCGGGATGGTGATCGATCCTCCCACGACCAGACCCAC
>JAIQFU010000253.1 GCA_020073115.1 Terriglobia bacterium | reverse complement strand
GCCCACAGAGGAGCGCGCGATGTTTCCGAGTCCGCTTTTTCGCGACCGGGTGGAAGCCGGGGCTATCCTCGGCCGCAGGCTCGGCGGTGAAATCGAGGACAGCGGCGTGGTTGTGCTGGCGCTTCCGCGCGGCGGGGTCCCGGTGGGATTCGAGATTGCGCACGCCCTCCACGCGGAACTGGACGTGTTCCTGGTCCGGAAGCTCGGCGCCCCCGGGCGTGAAGAGCTGGCCATGGGCGCTATCGCCAGCGGGGGCATCCGCGTGCTGAACGAGGACATCATTCGGGAACTGCGAATCCCGAACGAGGCGGTGGAACGCGCGACCGCGCGGGAACGCGAGGAGATCGCCCGGCGCGAGCGCCTGTACCGCGAAGGGCGGCCGGCCGCCGCCATCGAAGGGCGGACGGCGGTGCTCGTGGACGATGGCCTGGCCACCGGCGCCACGATGCTGGCGGCGGCGCGGGCGGTTCGGTTGCGGAGCCCCCGGCGGCTCGTGGTGGCCGTTCCCGTCGCGTCCCCTCAGGCCTGCGAGGACTTCCGCGAGCAGGTGGACCAGGTGTTCTGCCTGACGACCCCCCAACCTTTCTACGCGGTCGGCGCCTGGTACGAGGACTTTGCGCAGACCACCGACGCCGAGGTGCGGGAACTGCTCGAGCGCGCCGCGCACGAGCGCGTGGGCCGAGGAGGAACGGCATGACTCCGGCAATCACCGAACGCGAGGTGAAAATTCCGCCCGTCGGGCTGGCGGGGGACCTGGCGGTCCCGCCGCGGGCGGCGGGTATGGTCCTGTTCGCGCATGGCAGCGGCAGCAGCCGGCGCAGTCCCCGCAACCGGTACGTGGCGGCGGTGTTGCAGCAGGGCGGGCTGGGCACGCTGCGGCTGGACCTGCTGACGGAGGCGGAGGAGCAGGTGGATCTGCGAACACGGCATCTGCGGTTCGACATCGGGCTGCTGGCGGGCCGCCTGGTGGAGGCGACGGACTGGCTGCGGCGCGAGCCGGCCACCCGGGAACTGCCGCTGGGCTGCTTCGGCGCCAGCACCGGGGCGGCAGCGGCCCTGGTAGCGGCGGCGGAGCGGCCCGAGATAGTGCGGGCGGTGGTGTCGCGCGGGGGCCGCCCCGACCTGTCGGGAGCGGCGCTCGGGCGGGTGCGGGCGCCGGCGCTGCTGATTGTGGGCGCCGCCGACACGGACGTGCTCGCGTTGAACCGCGAGGCGATGGCGCAGTTGCGCTGCGCGAAGCGGCTCGACATCGTGCCCGGGGCGACCCATTTGTTCGAGGAAGCGGGAGCGCTGGAGCAAGTCGCAAGCCTGGCCCGGGAGTGGTTTGCGGCGCATTTCGAGGAGGTGCGGCGATGAACCGGATGGAGCGAGACGAACACGAGATGGTCTGCCCGCGGTGCGGACTCGATGCGGAGTGGCGCTTCGTGGATGAGGAGAAACGCCGGGTGGAGATCGTCTGCCCGAATTGCGGGCGGTACGAAATGGCCAGGGAGGAGTTCGACCCGGTGGAGATAGAGAACCAGTAGTAGCATCCAAAGAACCGGCGCCGGAAAACGAGCGCCGGCGCCGCTGGCGGTACTAACATGGAGGAATGCGCTATCTGAGCTTCGCTTTGGCGGCAGCCCTGGCTTGTGCGCCGCTCTCCGCCGCGGACGACAAGAGCAAAACGGCCGAAAGGCTGGACGACGCAGCCGAGTTGTTCTCGGAGGTAATGTCGGCGCCGGACCGGAGCATCCCACAGGAACTGCTGGACCGCTCGCAGTGCATGGTGCTCGTCCCCGGCATGAAGAAGGCGGCCTTCGTGGTGGGGGCCAAGTACGGCCGCGGCTTCGCCATATGCCGCCACGAGAACGGCCAGGGCTGGGGGCCGCCCGCGGCGGTGCGGATCGAAGGCGGCGGGTTCGGACTTCAGATCGGCGTGTCTGCAACGGACGTGGTGCTGCTGGTGATGAACGCGCGGGGAATGAAGCGGCTCACCACGAGCAAGTTCACGCTGGGCGGCGATGCCAGCGTGGCGGCGGGGCCGGTAGGACGGAACGCTTCGGCGCAGACCGATGCTCTGATGACGGCCGAGATCCTTTCGTGGTCGCGCTCGCGCGGATTATTCGCGGGGGTGTCGCTGGAAGGCGCGACGTTGCGCAACGACCTGGACGAGAACCAGGTCATGTACGGCCAGCCGTGGACCAGCAAGCAGATCCTGGGCAGCGGAGCGAAGCCCCCGGCGGCGGCCGGCAAGCTGCTGACAACGCTGAATAAGTACTCCTCCCGCAAGACCTCGTAGGCGGGCCAAGGCCGATTGGCAATCGGCCGCAGCTGGCAACCTGCCCCTAATCCGACAAACAACCACTTGTTTGTGGGTTTACCGGGTGCTAATATCCGCTGGCGGAGGGCTTGCATGGCTACGGACCCCAACCCCGGCGGGCTGATCTCGCTGCTTCAGGACATTCAGGCGCGATACGGGTATCTTCCCGCCGACCAACTCAAGGCCGTCGCGCAAAAGACCGGCCGGCCGCTGACCGACGTCTACGGCGTGGCGACCTTCTATCGCTCGTTCAGCCTCAAGCCCAGGGGCAAGCACCTGTGCTCCGTGTGCCTGGGCACCGCATGCCACGTCCGCGGCGGGCCGATCATCGCCGACGAGTTCTCGCGCCAACTGGACGCCCCGGCGGGCGAGACTACCGCCGACCGCGAGTTCACCCTGGAAACGGTCAACTGCCTGGGAGCTTGCGCCCTGGGGCCCATCGTGGTGGTGGACGGCCACTACTTCTCGAACGTGAGCCCCGTGGGAGTGAAGGAAATCGTGGAGCGGGCGCGTGCCGGCCTGGACAGGGTCGAGGTGAAGACCGATCAGCGCATCTTCCCCGTCGAGGTCAGCTGCGCGCGCTGTAATCACAGCCTGATGGATGCGGAGCACCTGGTGGACGGCCACCCCTCCATCCGGGTGACGCTGGCGTTCAACAGCGTGCACGGGCACATCTGGCTCTCTTCGCTGTATGGGAGCTTCAACGTGGAGTCGGACCACGAAATTCCCATGGACACGGTGGCCGATTTCTTCTGTCCCCACTGCCATGCCCACCTGACCGGCTCCGCCAACTGCCCGGTGTGCGAGACCCCCATGGTACCGATGATCGTCCGCGGCGGCGGCATCGTGCAGATCTGCTCCCGGCGCGGCTGCCGGGGACACATACTCGACATCGGCGGCCAGGTGTTTTGAGCCGCGGAATCGGAGGCAGTGATGGAACGGCTGAATTCGATCGAGCAGTTGAGGGCGCTCGCGGCGCGCATCACGGCGGATCGCGACCCCCAGATTCCCGTGATCGTGATTTCCGCCGGCACGTGCGGCCAGGCAAGCGGCGCCAACGACCTGATCCGCATCGCCAAACGGGAGATCCTGGCCAACGGTCTCGCGGACAGGATCGCGTTGCGCGTCACCGGATGCCACGGGTTTTGCCAGGCGGAGCCGTCGGCGGTGATCGAGCCGGATGGCACGTTCTACCCGAAGCTGGGGATTAAGGAAATGGCCCGCGTGGTGCACGCGGTGGGCCACGGCGAGGTGGCGCAGGATCTTCTCTGGCGCGACCCCGGAACGCGCCGCCGCGTGCAGAAGCAAAGCGACATTCCCTTCTTCCGGGCGCAGACGCGGACCATCCTGGCGAGCAATCAGAAGGTCGATCCTATCCGGATCTACACCTATATCGAGAACGGAGGGTACTCCGCTCTCGCCAAGGTTTTGTGGAGCGGCGATCCAAGCCGGGTGGTGGAGGAAGTGAAGGCGTCGGGGCTGCGCGGGAGAGGAGGCGCGGGCTTCCCCACGGGGCGCAAATGGGAACTGCTCGCGAATCAGCCCAACGGGCGGCCCAAGTGCCTGGTCTGCAACGGCGACGAGGGCGACCCCGGCGCCTACATGGATCGCAGCGTGCTGGAGGGCAATCCGCACAGCGTCATTGAGGGGATGCTGATCGGCGCCTACGCGACCGGGGCCGCGGAAGGCGTGGTGTACGTCCGCACCGAGTACCCTCTCGCCATCAAGCACCTGATCATCGCGCTGCGCCAGGCGCGCGAAATCGGCCTGCTGGGGAGCGGCATCCTGGGCACGGGCTTCCACTTCGATATCCGCATCGTGAAGGGCGCCGGAGCGTTCGTCTGCGGGGAAGAGACGGCTCTGATGCGGTCGGTGGAAGGCGAGCGGGGAGAGCCGCGCCCACGGCCGCCCTATCCCGTCGAGAAGGGCATCGAGGGCCGCCCCACGGTGATCAACAACGTGGAAACCTGGGCGAATATCCCCCTCATCGTATCGGGCGGCGCGGCCGCGTTCGCCCGGACCGGCGCTCCCGGCAATACGGGGACCAAGATTTTCAGCCTGGTAGGCAAGGTGAAGAACACCGGCCTGGTGGAAGTTCCCATGGGCGTGACCATCGGCGAGATCGTCAACGAAATCGGCGGCGGCCCCTCCGGCAGGTCGGAAATCAAAGCCGTGCAGACCGGAGGTCCGAGCGGCGGCTGTATTCCGGCCTCCATGTTCGATT
Organism: Terriglobia bacterium; assembly: GCA_020073115.1. GTDB lineage: Bacteria > Acidobacteriota > Terriglobia > Bryobacterales > Bryobacteraceae > BOG-224. Next base: position 2,989 of record JAIQFU010000253.1, on the reverse strand, counting down.
TGCCCATCGACTATGAGAGCCTGGCCGCGGCGGGGTCCATCATGGGCTCCGGCGGCATGATCGTCATGGACCAGAGCACCTGCATGGTGGACGTGGCCCGCTACTTCATGAACTTCCTGAAGGACGAATCGTGCGGGAAGTGCTTCACTTGCCGCAAGGGCACGCAGCGTATGTGGGAGATCCTCGACGACATCGCCTCCGGCCGGGGCGAGCCCGAGCAGCTGGACCTCCTGGAAGAGCTGGCGGCGGTGGTGAAGGACACGGCCATGTGCGGATTGGGGCAGACCGCGGCCACCCCCGTGCTCAGCACGCTGCGCTATTTCCGCGAAGAGTACCGGACGCACATCGAGCGGAAATACTGCCCGGCCACGGTGTGCCGGAGCCTGTTCCAGTACCGCGTCATAGCCGAAAAATGCACCGGCTGCGCGCTGTGCGTGCGCGTCTGTCCCTCGGGCGCGATCACAGGGCCGAGGAAAGAGCCTCACAACCTCGACCAGTCCAAGTGCATCAAGTGCCGCGCTTGCGCCGACGTCTGCAAGTTCGACGCGATTGCGGGCGACGCCATCGTCGCCGTTCCGTCGAGGTGAACCATGATTACGCTGAGCATCAACGGACTGCCCCTGACGGTGGAGCCGGGAACCACGCTGCTGGAAGCCGCGCGGTTCCTCGGGATCGAGATTCCCACCCTCTGCCACATGGATGGCCTCACGCCCTACGGCGCGTGCCGGTTGTGCGTGGTGGAGATCGGCTCCGCGCCGAACGCGAAGCTGGTTTCCTCGTGCACCTATCCCGCCCAGGAAGGGTTGAAGGTGCGGACCGGCTCCGCGCGCGTGGTGCGCGCCCGCCGCATGATCCTGGAACTGCTGCTGGCCTCCTGCCCGCAGTCCAAGGCGATTCAGGACCTGGCGTCCGCCCACGACGTGCGCCGCCAGCGGTTTCGCCAGGAACACGAGACCTGCATCCTGTGCGGCCTGTGCGTGCGGATGTGCGCCGAGCAGATGATGGCCAAGGCGATCGGGTTCCGCGGGCGCGGGGAGCGCCGCAGCGTGGGGACTCCGTTCGACGAGCCGTCGGAAGTCTGCCGCCTGTGCGGGGGCTGCATGTACGTGTGCCCCGCCTGCCAGCTCCGCTGCACTTTCAACGAGCCCGAAAAAGCCATCTGCGGGGGCTGCGCCAACCTGTCCGCGCCGTGCCTCGAAAAGCCGGGCTTCGATGATTTGATGTGCTACATGGCGCCCTGCGCCGCGTGCGAGATCCGAAAAGACTGAGTAAAAGGAGAGTCAGCATGTCGCTTTCGAAAGTGAATTCGTCGGCCGCCACCCTTACCAAGAACCGGACCGAAGGATCCGTCGTGCCCGCCAGCGGCATGTGCGTGACCTGCGTGGATGGCTGCATCGGCATGTGCGAGATCGGCAAGTCCGCCTTTCGCGGCCACGAGGTGATCTATCCCCAGCCCTTCGGCGTCATCACCACCGCGGGCGAGAAGATCTATCCCGTGGACTATTCGCACTTCAACGTCATGGGAACCGCGGTGGGCGCCCACGGGATAGCCGAGGACAGCGACAAGGCTATTTTCCCCGCGGTCAACCTGGAAGTGCGGGTGGGCGGCGGCGATGGCCTGAAGTTCCGGTATCCGTGGATCATCCCGGGGATCGGCTCCACCAACATCGCCAAGAACAACTGGGAGGGCCTGGCCATCGGCTCGGCGCTGTCCGGAACGGGCCTGACCATCGGCGAGAACGTGGTGGGGATGGATCCCGAGGCCGTGATGCAGGACGGGCGCGTGGTGGAGACCGCCGACCTGAAGCGCCGCGTCTCCCTCTACAAGGATTTCCAGAGGAACGGATACGGCGCCATCATCGTGCAGGCCAATGTCGAGGACACCCGCCTCGGCGTGCAGGAGTACGCCATCTCCAAGCTCGGGGTCGAGGCCGTGGAATTGAAGTGGGGGCAGGGCGCGAAGGACATCGGCGGCGAGGTGAAGATCAATTCCCTCAAGAAAGCGCAGATGCTCTACGCGCGCGGCTACATCGTGCTGCCGAACCCCACCGACCCGGTCGTGATCCGGGCCTTCGAGCGCGGCGCGTTCAAGGAATTCGAGCGCCACTCGCGGGTGGGGATGGTGGGCGAGGAGTCCTTCGCCCGCCGGGTCGAGGAACTGCGCAAAGCGGGCGCGAAGTACGTCTTTTTGAAGACCGGCGCCTACCGCCCCGCCGACCTGGCGCGCGCCATCGTCTTCAGCTCCAAGTACGGCGTGGACATGCTCACGGTGGACGGCGCCGGCGGCGGCACCGGCATGAGCCCCTGGCGCATGATGAACGAGTGGGGCATCCCGCCGGTGGAACTACACTCGCTGCTCTACACGTACGCGAAACGGCTGGCGGATGCGGGCAAGCGGCTTCCGGCGCTGGTCGTGGCCGGGGGCTTCACCTTCGAGGACCAGATGTTCAAGGGCCTGGCGTTAGGCGCTCCGTTCGTGAAGATGGTGGGGATGGCGCGCGCCCCGATCGCCGCGGCCATGGTGGGCAAGACCATCGGGCGGGCGATCGATGAAGGGCAATTGCCGGTCTACGTCGAGCGCTTCGGCTCCTCGCGCGACGAGATCTTCGTCACTGCTGCGGCTTTGCGGCGCGAATTGGGCGACAACATGTTCGAAACCCTGCCCGCCGGCGCGCTCGGCCTCTACACTTACTACGAGCGGTTGGCGCAGGGCCTGCGCCAACTCCTGGCCGGAAGCCGCAAGTTCTCCGTGGACCTGATTTCCCGCAACGATATCGCCGCCCTGACCGCGGAAGCCGCCGGGATCAGCGGTATCCAGCGCATCATGGACGTAGACAGAAACGACGTGGAACAGATCCTGGCAGGCGCGTAGAAACGGCCTCCGGCCGCGCCGGGACAGCTTCCAGGCTGTCCCGGCCGCCCGGAGCGCGGCCCTACGTGAGTTTGCGGCGCCGGCGGTAGACCAGCAGCAGTCCCGGAGCCAGGAGCC
>JAIQFU010000252.1:8200-16910 GCA_020073115.1 Terriglobia bacterium | reverse complement strand
GCCAATCGGCCGCGCGCTTGGGCCGGTTGGCAATCCGCCGCAGGTCGGCAGCCTGCCCCCCTGGCGGAATCTCTAGCTCGGAGTGGCCAGGATCAGGGCGCCACCGCCCTCCGCGAATTGGGCGGAAAAGAGGATCTGCCGCGCCTCGTTGAGGGCGACCTGGATATTGGCTATGCCGCTGAAATATTCATCCATGGTCGAAATCGTGCCGAAGCCTGTATCGGTCCCGGTCTTGGCGACGAGGGAGAGGCGCCCCTTGCGCCACAGATACACTCCCTGGTCGCCGTTGTCGAGCGTTCCCGTGAACACGATGTCTCCCACCTTGTTCATGTAGACGTTCTGATTGTAGTTGCCTGTGGTCCGGAAGATTCCGCCGCCGGGCATCGGGTCGCCCGGTTGGGCTATAGCGATGGTCTTGCCTGCGGAATAAAGGAACACGGCGGTTTCGCCGCCGCCCGAGAGACCGCCCATAAAAGCGACATTTCCGGCGGCGTCCAGTACGGCCCCGAACGCCACGGCGTAGGTCCTTCCCACGACCGGCGAAGAGTCTCCGGCGTGGGCGACCGTTTCGATGCGGCCGGTGGCGAATCGCTTCACGTACACGCTGTCGGCGAGCGGACCGACATCACCCCACAGATGCGCGGCGAAGACGACATCGCCGGCGTCATTGATCCACGGAAGGTAAGCGGCATCGAACTGCCGTCCGCCCGGAGCGGCATCGCCCGGCTTGACCACGGTGGTAACGGTCCCATGAGCGTCCGCTTTGTAGACGGCGAACGTAACAAGGTTGGAAGCGCATGCCGTCGACGGGAGGCTGTTGAAAGAGGTGGAGGCGTCGGCGCAGATCATCCCGGGGAACACGATGTTTCCGAGGTTGTTGATGCCGGCGCGGAAATAAGCGCCCAGGAATTCGCCGCCGGGAACCATCACCGCTGTGACCCCGCGCAACGGATCGTAGCGGTACACGCCGGCGTTGATCCCGAGCGGACTGGGCGGGAAGTCCGTGCCGTCGCGCGTCGCGATGAACGCGATCTGACCGGAGTCATTCATCGCGACCGGCGACAACGTATATCCCATCGTGCCGCCTCCCGGCAAGGGCTGGCCACCCTCGGCGATAGCGGTCATCAGTCCGCGGCGCCACAGATACACGCCCTCGCCTCCCGTTGCCAGATCGGGCGCGAACAGTACGTCGCCGCGGCTGTTGACGGCGGCGGGTTCGAAGTAACTGAGAAACGGGTTGCCGCCCAGCGTCGCTATCCGCGTAAACGCGTAGCCGGAAGGCTGCGCCATTGCGGACGCGGCAAGCAGGAGCAGAACCAAAACCGTGCCGGCGCCGGACAGCGCCAGGAATCTGCGTCTTGTCTGCGTGGTGCGATCTCCGTGCGTGCGGCGGCAATGCGCCTCACGCTTGTCTGCGATTGGGTTTGGGGTGGCCGCCGTCAGCGACGGCGCGTTGAACCCCGCATTGGCCGGCTCATCCCCGGCCGGGACCTCAGAAGGACTGCCATGGCCTCTGAATGTAGAGTTCGCCCGTGGCGCTTGGGACGAAGGTGGCATGGCTCGCCGCGACGTAGCCGCCAATAAACTCGAAGCTCGCGGGATTGCCCTCGGTGAACTGGCAGCCCATGGAGCAAACGCGCCCGACGATCACGCCAAACGGCGATAAAACGGGGTTCGCAACGACTCTGCCAAAAAACGCGAGGGTGTTGGCCGGAGTGTCGCCAACATCGATGTCTTCCACCGCGACCATGAACTCAGAAACCGGAAACATCTCCGTATGGGTGGGGTCGGTCAGGTCCGCGACATAAACCCGGTTGTACAGAACGTCGCGCTCCTGGTACGGGAAGATGGTGCGGACGCGGATATCCGCGTTCTGCGGGAGCGGCGGGATGCTGAACGGGATGGAGGGATTGAATACCACGTAACTGAAGGTGGTCGATCCGTCCGCCGTGAAGCGCAAGCGTGACGCATAGCGCGACGGCCCGCCGGGCGCCCCGGCCGAGAGAACCGCGGGCGCGATGAGGGGAGCCGCGCCCAGAACGAACCGCCTTCGGTTCAACAGAATCGACTTCGCGTTTGAGACTGGCTGCATGGCTTTTACTCCTCGGTCTGAAAGCGCAGAAAGCAGAAAAACGGGGTCAAAAACCTTTAAAGAAGCGCTAAGATCCTGTGAGGACGGCCTAAGTCGCCATGGCTAGAACGGGTGGAGAGGCCACGATCCTGCTTGCGGAGATGAAGTCGGGGCGCCGGGATCCGTTGGCCAAATTGATCCCCTCGGTATATGAGGAACTGCGACGCCTGGCGGGCCACTACCTGCGAGGCGAACGCCCGGGCCATACCTTGCAGCCGACGGCGCTCGTGCACGAGGCGTTTCTGCGGCTGGCGGGGAAGGATGCCGCCGCGTGGGAGCAGCGCGGCCAGTTTATTGGGTTGGCGGCCCAGGTGATGCGCCGCGTCCTGGTGGATTACGCGCGGCAGCGCGCCGCGGGCAAGCGGGCCGGAGCCGCGATCACGCTGCATGAGGAGCGCCTCAACCCGCGGGAAGGCGCAGACCGGACAGAGGAGATCCTGGCGGTCCACGAAGTCCTCGATCATCTTGCCGCGCTGGATCCGCAGCAGGCGCGGATCGTGGAGTTGCGATATTTCGGCGGTCTCTCGGTGGAGGAGACCGCCGGAGCCCTGGATATCTCGCCGCGCACGGTGAAGCGCGACTGGGCGGTCGCCAGGGCATGGCTGCGCGTCCAATTGGCGGAGCGGCGATTATCATGACCCCGGAACGCTGGGCCCAAATCAAGCAGGTCTGCGGCGTCGCGCTGGAAAAGCCGGAATCGGAGCGGCCCAAATGGCTGGATACGGCCTGCGGCGGGGACCGGCCCCTGCGCGCCGAGGTCGACCGCCTTTTGGCCCAGGGCGAGGAGAGCCTGGAAAGCCCGGCGCCGGCCCTGCTGGCGGCCACAATGCCGCAATTCCGCCCCGGCGACATGCTTTCGCGCTACCGGGTGGAGGCGAAAATCGGGGAAGGCGGGATGGGAGTCGTCTACAGGGCCTACGACGCGCACTTGCGCCGGCCGGTTGCGCTCAAGGTCCTGCGGCCCGAGCGTCTCGCCGATGCAGAGACCACGCACACGCTGATGCGCGAGGCGCGGGCGGCATCGGCCCTCACTCATCCGAACATTGTGAGTATCTACGAGGTCGGCTCCCAGGACGGCGTGGAGTTCGTCGCCATGGAGTACGTGGAGGGCAAGCCTCTGAGCGAGATCATCCCGGCCAGGAGCCTGCCGGTTCGCAAGCTTTTGGATTATGCCGTGCAGATCGCCGACGCTTTGGCCAGGGCGCACGGCTCGGGCGTGATCCATCGGGACTTGAAGCCCGGCAACATCATGGTGAGCCCGGACGGGCACGTCAAGCTTCTGGACTTCGGCCTGGCGCGGCACACCCGCTTGAAGCCGGACGACACGACGCTGACCGGCGGCGGTGAAATCTCGGGTACGCCGGCGTACATGTCTCCGGAGCAGGCGCGGGGCCAGCCGCTGGACCACCGCTCCGACCAGTTCTCCTTCGGCCTGATTCTTTTGAGATGGTCACGGGCAGGAAGGCCTTCGACCGGCCCGGTCCGCTGGAGACGATGGTTGCGATCCTCAACGACGAAGCTCCACCCATCGGGCGCCCCGTCCCGGCGCCGTTGAAATGGATCGTCGAGCGCTGCCTGGCGAAGGACCTGCCCGACCGTTACGAATCCACTCGAGACCTCTGCCAGGAACTGACTTGGTTGCGCGACCACATGGCTGAAGCGGCCCCGCTGGAGGCTGCCCCCGCCAAGCCCTCCACCCGGCGCCGTTGGGCTTGGTTCGGCGCGAGCCTTGGCTTCGCGCTCCTATCGTTCGCCGCGGGGATTTTCGTGACAGCTACGGACATTCCAGACCAATCGCAGTACCGTCTCATCCCGTTTGCTTTCGAGCCGGGAAGTCAGGACAGCCCGATTTGGTCGCCGGATGGAAAGTCCGTGGCGTACCGCGCGCGTCCCGACGGCGGAGTCGGCTCATTGCAGGTCTTTGTTCGGCGGCTGGACTCTCAGGTGCGGTCGCAGGTCACGCACATCCCGGAAAGCACGCAGCCTCTGGCCTGGAGTCCCGATAACCGCCGGATCCTGTTCGCGAGTCCGCGTCAGCCTGCCGGGATCTGGTCGGTGGTTGCAGTTGGCGGCGATCCGGAACCGGTGCTACCCATTGATTCCATTTTTCAGTTTGACTTGCCTCTCGCGGTCTCACCAGATGGAAAGACCGGCGTAACACCTTGCCAAAGCGAACGCAAACTCTGGACACTTTGTGTCAGTTCTCCGTTGGGTTCGCCGCTGAAACGTTACTCCCCCGATCCATTTGCGACCGCCGAGACCATCAATGTCCCGAGACTCAGGTTCTCTCCCGGCGGCAAAAGCATGCTCTATATTTTCGACGATTGGGTTAGCCATAACCGGCAGGCTTGGCTCATGCCGTACCCAGCCGATCCGAAGCGCCCGCCGCGGCGTGTGCTCCGGGACCTGCCCTCGGCGGGTTTCCCTCCATTCTTTAGCTGGCTGCCTGACAACCGTCATGTCTTGCTGTCCCTGGCCGTCGTGCTCGGCTCGCCGCGGCTTTGGTATTACGACACGGTATCCGGAAAGGGGCGCCTGGCTCTCAGTGAAAACGGCAATATCCAGTCGATCGATGTATCTCCCGATGGACGAAAAGTGGTATTTTCCGAGCGCACTAACAATTGCGACATAATCTCAGCAGGTCTGGACGGTTCTCCACCTAAGCTTCTGATCGCCACCGAACGCAGCGAGATGATGCCTGCCTGGGCCCTGAGGGAGACAGCCCTAGTCTACGTCAGCGATCGCAACGGTCCGCTGGAGATCTGGCTTAGAACCGGCAACTCCGACCGGCCGATCGTAACCGCCCGCGATTTCGCGGCGGGCACTACCAACTTCTTCATGGGCCCGGCTCTTTCTCCCAACGGCGATCGGGTCATCTATAAGCGGGGGGGCGCGGAGGGATCACGTCTCTGGATTTCGGCAACAACGGGCGGCCCTGCCGTCCCGCTGACGAATGAAGATACGCCCGAGTACCCCGGCTCCTGGTCCCCCGACGGAGGGTGGTTCACATACATGCGCGAGAGGGGCCTGTTTGTTGACCTGCTGAAAATCAGGACGACGGGTCAGGCGACTCCCGTGCTCCTCAAATCCTACCCAAACAACAGCGCGGGCCAGCCCATCTTGATACCATCGTGGTCCCCCACCGGCGAGTGGATTGCGTTCGCCGATGAACTGATCTCGCCCGATGCAGCCGCCGTGATGCGGTTGGGCGCGCGCGGCAGCGCCCACTACGTGTTCTCCGCCGATGGCAAACTGGTATATGGCATCCGAAGTCAAGCGGACCGAAATCTGTTGTTCTCCATCGACCTAAAACGCGGTACGGAAAGAATTATAGGCGACCTGGGCGCGCAACTCCGTCCCGTGGATGTCATGACTCCCAGCATCCGTTACAGCCTCAGCCCGGATGGTAAGAGTTTTGTCTATACCATCGGGAAAAGCAGCAGTAACATCTGGCTGCTGGAGGGCTTTAACGCGAGAGCCGGTTTCCTGTCCCGCCTTGGCTGGCGATAACGGCTTGCGGTTCGCGCTCCCGGGTTTTGTTGTAGCATAAAACTAAATGCAGATCCGCGACATCCGCGCCACAACTGTGACGGTCCCTCTGGAAGCTCCCTTGCGGCACGCCAACGGCTGCCACTGGGGCCGGTTCGTGCGCACCATTGTGGAGGTCGAGACCGATAACGGCCTCATCGGCCTGGGCGAAATGGGTGGCGGCGGGGACTCGGCCGAAGCGGTGTTCCGCGCCATGAAATCGTACCTGGTGGGGCGCGACCCTGCCCGGATCGAGGAGATGCGGTTCCTCATCGCCAACCCCACGGCCTCGCTCTATAACAACCGCACGCAGGTTCTAGCCGCACTGGAATTCGCCTGCCTCGATATCCTGGGGCAGGCGTGGGGCGCGCCCGTGTGCGACATCCTCGGTGGGCGCCTGCGCGACGCCGTGCCGTTCGCCTCCTATCTCTTCTTCCGCTACCCGGACCCGCGCACCGGCGCCGGGGAAGTGCGCACCGCGAACCAGATGGTGGAGTACGCGCACGCGCTGAAGCGCCGCTGCGGTTTCCGTACCCACAAGCTCAAAGGCGGCGTGTTCCACCCGGACTATGAACTGGAGGTCTACCGCGCGCTGGCCGAGGCTTTCCCCGGAGACTCGCTGCGGTTCGACCCCAACGCGGTATGGTCCACCGAGCAGGCCATCCGCTTCGGCCAGGCGATCGAAGGCCTGCGTAACGATTACCTGGAAGATCCGGTTTTCGGGCTGAACGGAATGCGCCGCACGCGCCAGATGGTCCGGGTGCCGCTGGCCACCAACACCGTGGTGGTGAATTTCGAGCAACTCGCCGCCAATGCGCTCGATACGGCGGTGGACGTGATCCTGCTCGACACCACGTTCTGGGGCGGCATCCGCGCCTGTGTGAAAGCCGCGGGCGTGTGCGAGACGTTTCAGCTTGGCGTGGCCGTGCACTCCTCGGGCGAGTTGGGCATTCAGCTGGCCACCATGCTGCACCTGGGCGCCGTGCTGCCGAACCTTTCGTTCGCCGCCGACGCGCACTATCACCATCTGGCCGGCGACGTCATCGAAGGCGGACCGATGCGCTACGAAGACGGCGCTATCCGGGTCCCCGACAAGCCCGGGCTGGGGGTGACGCTCGACCGCGAAAAGCTTCGCGAGTATCACGAACTCTACCTCCGGCTGGGCGGCTATCCTTACGACCAGGATCCCGCGCGTCCGGGCTGGACGCCGCTGGTCCCCAACGACCGCTGGGCCGACCCGCACGACGCCCGGCCGGTGGCCATTCCCTTCTAACATGAGCAATGTTCTGGATTTGACCGGCCGCGTGGCGGTGGTGATCGGCGGCACGTCGGGCTTGGGCCGCGCGCTGGCTGTGGGACTGGCGCAACACGGGGCTCACGTAGTGCCCTCCGGCCGCCGCATCCAGCACGTGGAGGCCGTCGCGAAGGAAATCGAAGCCCTGGGCCGCCGCACCGTCCGGCGCGCCGGCGACGTCCGCGACCGGGAATCGCTGGACACGTTGCGGGACGCGGTTTTGAAGGCCCTCGGCGGCGTCGACATTCTGGTGAACGCCGCGGGCTACACGCTCCGCCAGCCGACAGCGGACGTCCCCGAATCGCAGTGGTCGGCCCTTATCGATACCAATGTGACCGGCGCGCTGCGGGCCTGCCAGTCCTTCTACGAGCCGCTGAAGGTTTGCGGCCGCGGACGCGTGATCAACATCGTTTCCCTGGGCTCGTTCGTGGCGTTTTACGAGGTGGCGGCCTATTGCGCGGCCAAGAGCGCGCTGCTTTCGCTCACCGGGAGCCTGGCGGCCGAATGGGCGCGCGACGGGATTTGCGTGAATGCCATCGCCCCCGGCGTCTTCCCCACCGAGACGCGAGATCCTGATGCGCACCCCCATGGGCCGCTTCGGCAAGCCGGAGGAACTGGTGGGCGCGGCGGTGCTGCTGGCCTCCGAGGGTGCCAGTTTCATCACCGGCCAGTGCATCGTGGTGGACGGCGGCTACCTGGCGTCGGGCGTGAATACGTAGTGGAGTGGGCCTCCGGCCTGCCATGCCGGATTTCATGCCGGCATGGCAGGTCGGAGGCCCACTCTTACACAACGCCGCTATCTCGGCAGCTTCTGCTCTCCCTGAATCGTGAACTGCGCCTCCACTCCCGGCGCTCCGGCCCCGGGCTGGCCGCCGCCAATGAACAGACGGTAGGCGCCTGCCGCCACCAGCCGATCGCCCGCTTCGTTCACGATGCTCAGGTCGCGGGGATCCAGCGTGAACCGCACGTGCTGCGTACGGCCCGGCCCCACGTTCACCCGCTGGAAACCGCGCAAGGCCCGGAGCGGCGCGCCCGCCAGCTTGGGCGGAACCAGGTAGACCTGCGCCACTTCCTCTCCGGCGGCGCGGCCGCTGTTGCGCACGTCCACGTCCACCTGGAGGCTGGCGCCGGCTTTCAGGCTCGTGGCCGACAGCTTCGCGTTGGCGTAGCCGAATTTCGTGTAGCTCAAGCCATAGCCGAACGGGTATAGCGGCCGGCCTTCGAAGTAGCGGTAGGTCCTGCCCTTCATGGAGTAGTCGTCGAAGGGCGGAAGGTCGGCCACGCTCTGGTAGAACGTCACCGGCAGACGCCCGGCGGGGTTGTACGCGCCGGCCAGGACTTCGGCTATGGCGGTCCCGCCCTCCTCGCCGGGATACCATGCTTCCACGATGCCGTTGGCGTTCTGGTTGGCCCAGTTCACCCCCATGGCGCTCCCGTTCATCAGCACGACGATCAGCGGCTTGCCGGTACCCTTGATGGCTTCCAGGAGGGCTTGTTCGGCCTTGGGCAGGTCGAGGGTGGTCCGGTCGCCGCGGTCGAAACCTTCCGGCAGGACGGCGCCGCCCATCTCCTCGCCTTCCAGGTCGCGCGTAATCCCCACTACGGCCACCACGGCATCGGCCTGTTTAGCCGCGGCCACGGCGCTCTCGGTATTGTTCAGCGCCGGCTCCCAGGCCAGGGTGGGACCCGAAGGAGCGAAGCCGAAGCCCCCGCGCCCCGCGCCGCGGCCCGGCGCCGGAGCGGCCGCCTGGGCCGGA
>JAIQFU010000252.1:0-8150 GCA_020073115.1 Terriglobia bacterium | reverse complement strand
CGGGGTCGGGCGCGGCGCCCCGGCCTGCCGGCGCGCGCTGCGTCCAGTCGTTGATGACCAGGTTGCCATCCAGCCACACGCGCACGCCGCCCGCGCCATTGATGGTGAGTTCATAAGCGGCGGTTTCGGGCGGCGTCACGGAACCGGTCCAGCGCGCCGAGAAATCTCCGGTTCCAACTCCCTCCGGCAGCCGCCGCGCCCCCATCCCCATCCCCATCTGGCCCGACGCGGGGCCGAGTTGCGGCTCCACGCGCGTCGCCACGACGGCGCCGGAGAGGTCCTTGTTGTTGAAGTAGACCGCCGCCAGCCCCGGCTTGCCATCGTCGGTGCGGAGCGAAGATTCGGGGACTGTCACCGGGTTGCGCAGGAACTTCGTCCCGGGAGTAAATGTCACGTTGGCGGACTTGAACTGCCCGCGGATTCCTTCGATCGGGGTGACATACCGCGAGGCCGTGCCGTTATAGTTGCCTTCGAGCGCGGGGATGGAATCCGCCAGCGGCCCCACCACGGCGATGTTCTTCAGCCCCGCCTTCAGCGGCAGGGCGCCATCGTTCTTCAGCAGCACCATGCTTTCGCGCGCCACCTTTAGCGCCAGTTGCCGATGCGCCGCGCTGTCGTTCTCGCCGGCCGGAATCCCGGCCCATTTCACCATCTCCGGCGGGTCGAACAAGCCCAGTTGAAAGCGCGCCTTGAAGATGCGCTTCAGGTTGACGTTCACTTCCTCCGGGCTGATGAGGTTCTGCTTCATGGCCGCCAGGTAGGCGGGGGCGTCCCCGCCGCAATCATTGTCCGTTCCCCGCTGCAGCGAGAGCGCCGCCGCTTTCGGCAGGGAGTCCACGAACGCGTGCCCGCGCGGCGGGCGATTGGAGATATCCGAGATGGCGCCGCAGTCGGAAACCACGTAGCCGTTGAATTTCCAGGCCCCGCGCAGCGTTTCGTCCAGCAGAAACGTGTTGACGCACGCCGGCTGGCCGTTGATGCTGTTGTACGCGCACATCACCGAATCCGCCTTGGCGTCCACCAGGGTGGCGCGGAAGGCCGGCAGGTAGGTGTCTTCGATGTCGTGCATCGAGACCTTCACGTCCACCGAGTGCCGCGTGGATTCCGGCCCGCTGTGCACCGCGAAGTGCTTGGGGGTGGCGATAGTCTTGAGGTACCTGGCGTCGTCGCCCTGCATGCCCGTAACGTAAGCCTTGCCCATCTGCGCCGTAAGGTAGGGATCTTCGCCGTAGGTTTCCTGGCCGCGGCCCCAGCGCGGGTCGCGGAAGATGTTGATGTTCGGCGCCCAGAAATCGAGCCCCAGGGCGCGGCCAAAGCCGCCGCCGCCCGTCCCCCCGCCCGTCTGCCCGCCCGACTGCCGCAACGCTTCATGGAACTTGGCGCGGGCTTCGGTGCTGGTCGCCGCCGCCATGTCTTTGATCAGCGCCGCATCCCACGTGGCCGCCAGGCCGATCACCTGCGGGAACACGGTCGCCGTCCCCTGCCGCGCCACGCCGTGCAGCGCCTCGCTCCACCACTGGTACGCGGGAACCTGAAGCCGCGGGATGGCGGGAGCGGTGTTCACCAGCTGTCCTGCCTTTTCCTCCATGGTCATTTGCGAGACCAGGGCATCCACCCGCTGGTCGATGGGCAGCGAGGGATTCAGCCAGGCCGGCTGCTGGCCCGCGGCGGGACCTGGCAACACGGCCATCAGCAGAATGAGCGATAACGGCGCGCCTCCCCGCAAGGGGGCCTTACAGGTATACATGTACGAAATCCTAACATTAATTCGGCATTCGAACTTGATTCGCGCAATAATGGGAAAAACGCCAATGAGGCCTGAACAGTGGCAATCTTTTAAGCGGGCGGCGAAACGCGCGTCCGACGGTTCCGCGCCGGTGGCGCTGATTGTCGATAGTCCCTGGATCCCCGGCTACCTCGGAATCGGCCACCTGGATTACTACCTGGACCCGGAGGCGTGGTTCCAGGCGAACCTGCGGATCGTGCGCGAGTTCTCCGATATCATCATGTTCCCTTCGTGGTGGGTGGAGTACGGGATGGCGATCGAGCCCTCCGCCTACGGCAGCAGGATTCACTTCTGGCCGGACCAGCCGCCGGCGCAGTCGCCGGCGCTCCGGAGCATTGCGGACGCCGGGAACCTCCCGGCGATCAACCCGCAGACCGACGGCCTCATGCCCTTCGCGCTCCACCGCTACCGCACGCAGCGCAACCGCATCCTCGACGCCGGCTACATCATCCCGGCCGTGGCGGCGCGCGGACCGCTCTGCACGGCGGCGTTCCTGCGCGGCGTTTCCGAGTTCATGATGGACATCGTGGACAGCCCGGAAGCGGTCCACAAGCTCTTGGCTCACACTACCGATACCGCTATCGCCTGGCTGAAGGCGCAGGCCGAAGCAGCGGGCGATACGGTCGAAGGCATTCTGGTTCTGGACGATATCGTCGGCTTCCTCTCGGGGCGGGCCTACAAGGAGTTCGCGCACCCCTACCTGAAACGGATCTGCGATGCCTTCCCCCCGGATTGGGTGAAGGTCTACCACAACGACGCCAACGTCAGACCGTTCCTGGCCGATCTTCCGGATACGGGTTTCGACGTGCTGAACTGGAGCCACAAGCTGGATGTGGCCGAAGCGCGGGCGAAGACCGGCGGCCGGCTGTGCCTGATGGGCAACGTGCCGCCGCTGGACATGGGCGTCCGCGGCTCCGCCGACGCGGTGCGGGACTGCGCCCGCGCCATTCTGGAAAAGACGCAGGGCGCCGGGCTGATCCTCTCGGTCGGCGGCGGCGTAAGCCCGGGAATGCCCAAAGAGAATATGCTGGCGCTCTCCGAAGCCCTGGCGCTGGCGTAAGAAACTATCAGTTGTCAGCTTTCAGGCTGGCATCCCTGCCCCGGTTAGTTGGCTACCAATTGAGGGAACTCAGCGGCATGATGGACGTAAACGAATTGGGGCCGAATCTGAGGCCGAGCACGCATAGACCAGACCCGGTCGTGCCGAATTCGACCACCCCTCGCTGACCCGTCACTTGCGGGTACCGATCGCGGAGCCTGAACGCCATGTGCTGGTACGCCTTAAGGGTGAAGTTGTCTTCGAAGAAATCTTTACCGTCCTCACCGCGCAGCGTGACGTAGACCACCAGATCTTGGTATGACGAGGTATTCACGAGACCGATTCCGGCGCTCAAAGTAGTTTCTTCGAACGGCACCATCTGCCGTTTGTCACAATAATAGGCCGTGATCGGCAGGGATGCCTCGTAGTCATTTCGTCCAGGAACGTTCTGGCGAAAGATCACAGTTCCGCCGATAGTCCGAGAGTTGGTCTGCAACAGCGCCCAACCTTGTGTCGACGCCGGATTCGTGCCGCTGGTTTCGATTACGTGCGACCCGTAGCTGGGCAACGTTCCAGTGATCGACGTGCCGGTTCCGTCCGTCGTCTGGAACTGGAGCGGCTTTCCGTCATCCCCGTAGAACTTTAGCGTGTAGCTGCTGGGCAGGACTTCGAGGTTGACTAGCGTGACGATGGTTTTCCAGTAGCCGCCATCCACGAACTGTGTGATGACGCCATTAGAACTCGAATCGTAGTACGACGTTGTGTGTGGCTGGGCCCGGACCTGCGTGAACGCCAGAACTGGAATCAATCCGAGAATGAGTGGTGCTGCAACTGCGATCTTCGTGTCCATAACGTTCAAACACTGTGAAACGGATCTCATGTTACACCCAGAAGGGTTCGAGTTCAAGTCCGTCTCGATCCAGAAGTACTATCAGAACGAGTGCCTGCCCTGCGATTACAGGGCCGTTGACTCGGAAGCAACCGAGCTCCGCCGACATAGTGCGGGAATACGCCCGCGGCATTCTCGAAAAGACGCAAGTCGCCGGCCTGGTCCTGTCGGTAGCCGGCGGCGTCAGCCCCAGCATGGTATGCGAAGCCTTTGGCGCAAGCGCAGTGGGGCAGGCTTCAGCCTGCGGCGGGCTTCAGCCCGCCTGTTTTTGGCTCGTCCGGGAAATCTGTGGGTAACTTTCAGGCTCAGCGCGTGGGTTGAGTGAGGAAGCGGTAGAACTTGCGGCAAGTGGAGTCGAAGGAGCGCTGCTCGTCCTCCCAGCCGTTGTGGATTAGCGGGCCGCCGTCCTCGTGGATCACATTGCGGACGAGTTGTTCGGCGGCTACTTTCCTCAGACGAGGCTCTTCGTTCACGTCGCGAATGATCTCTCCGCCGAGCAGCCACATGTTGTCGACGTGGTTTTGGATGGTTCTTTTCGACAGGCCGGACTTGGCGAGGTGAAGGAGGAAGGGCATGAAGTATTCGACGAGTCTTCTGCCTGGCGGAAGATCTTTCTCCTCGCCCATCCAACGTTCCGGCCATTCCGAAAGATCGCGGCAATCGCGGCAGTAGGGCAATAGCGCGGGGGGCGTCGATGGGAGAGAATCGGAATTCGTCTTCATCTTCGTATCGATCTCCAGACCCTCATGCGCCTTCCCAGAATTCTGAACCAGTGCCATCCCATCCCGGGATTTGTCTACGGGCAAGCCCGTTTCGCCGAAGACGAGCAAGCCGTCCTCATCCCGGTCCGGCCGCGGAAACGATCCGCTGCCATTTGCTCGGGCTGTCATCGACCGGTGCCCGGCTACGACCAGTCTCGCACGCCGCGGCGGTTTGAGTTCATCGGCTTCTGGGGCTATCTGGTCTTTCTGGTCTATTGCATGCGACGGGTCAACTGTGGACACTGCGGGGTCGTGGTCGAAGAAGTACCGTGGGGCGCTGGCAAGCACTCCTCGACCAAGGTCTATATGCATTTCCTGGGGCATTGGGCGCGCAAACTCTCCTGGAAGGAAACCGCCGAGGAGTTTCGCACTTCCTGGGACAAGGTGCATGATGCGGTGGCCTATCTGGTCGCCTGGGGACTGGAGCATCGCGTCCTGGGGCCGATTCGCGCCATTGGCGTGGACGAGATTCAGTATGGCAAAGGGCACAAATATCTGAGCTTGGTCTATCAGATTGATCTGAACTGTACCCGGCTGCTGTGGATCGGCAAGGAACGGACCGTGAAAACGTTCCGAGAGTTCTTTGCCATGATCGGCCCGGAGGTGTCGGCGAAGATCGAGTTCGTCTGCTCGGACATGTGGAAACCCTATCTGGGTGTGAATCGCGACAAGTGCTCCCAGGCCCTCAACATCCTCGACCGCTTTCACATTGTCGCCAAGGTGAACAAGGCGCTCGACGACATCCGTGCCTCCGAAGCCCGCCGCATGAAGCAGGACGGATACGAACCGGTCCTGACGAAGTCTCGCTGGTGCCTTCTCAAGCGGCCTGAGAACCTCGACGCCAAGCAGAAACTGAAGCTGAAGGATCTGGTGCGCTACAACCTCCAGAGCGTTCGTGCCTACCTACTCAAGGAAGACTTCCGCCACCTCTGGAATTACGAGTCCACAACGTGGGCGGGCAAGTTCCTCGACCGGTGGTGCCACCAAGTGATGTGCTCTCGGATCGAACCACTGAAAAAAGTCGCCAGAACTCTACGCGCTCACCGGGAACTCATTCTCAACTACTTTCGCGCTCGGAAAGAGTTTTCCAGCGGCGTAATCGAGGGCCTCAACAACAAGGCAAAAGTCACTATGAGGAAATCCTACGGATTTCGAACGTTCCGAGTCACCGAACTCGCCCTCTATCATTCACTTGGCAAGTTGCCCGAGCCGGAACTCACCCACAGATTTTTCTGACGAATCAATCAATTCAGCAAGATGACGCAGACGATGCTGCGAGGAATCCGCGTGGCCAGCAAGCAGGAACTCATCGATCGAATTCACCAATATTTCGAGGAGATCAACGCCGCGCCAGTGGTGTTTCGCTGGAAGTACAAAATGGACGAGATCATCATTGTATAACTATTAAGAGAACAATTATCTAGTCTGCACCCAACGCACCGGACAACGCACCGGACCACAACGCACAGTGATTCCGTAAACCCTGGGACGCCGGAACTGTCAAGTCGTTAGCCCGCAGTACTTTCCCTGGAGAGGGCCGGGCAAGGTCATTTTTGCAATTCTCGAATAGTGCTTGACTTCCCGCTAATCTGACCCTATTATTAGGAGCAGATAGAAAATGCCCAGCGACCCGGAACTCGAAACCCGCGGCCGGCTCATCCGCAGCCTCGGCGCGCTCCGCGAAATGCTGCCCGGCTCTTTTGTCGAGCGCAAACGCCGTTGCGGCCGGCCCAACTGCCATTGCGCCGACGGGAAAAGCCTCCATACGCAGTACGTCATTTCCGTGCTGGTCGAGGGAAAGCCGAAGACCTTTCACATCCCCGCCAAGTTGGTAGAGCAGGTCCGCCAAAAGGTCGATATGCGCCACCGTTTTGATGCCGCCGCTGCCACGATCTGCGGCATCAATCTGAGGAGACTCCTCCGAGAGAAAGAGAATCAGTAGGCTTGTCCCGGCACCGCTTCGAGGTTTATCTCGATAAGGTGTTCGATTTCTCCGAGCGCGTGAACGCGCTCCCAGAGGGCCGCCAGTCTCCACGGCATTCTTGGCGGCAGGTCTTTGCCGCGGTCTTTCTCGGGGCCGCCATGCAGATTCGCAGCCTGCTGCAAATCGAAGCCGAGTGCCGCAGCGGAGCATTGGCCAAACGGATCGGGCCGATCCGTGACGACACCATCGGCTATGCGCTCCAGCGCCAGTCGCCAGAGCCGGTCTTTGCCCTTCACTGCGAGATCGCCCGCGGCCTCAAACGCAACGGGGTGCTGCGCTCGGACTGGTCTCGCGGCTTGATCGTGGCCGCCGTGGATGGCATCGAAATTTGCAGTTCCTTCGTTCGCTGCTGCGATGCCTGCATGCAACGCGAGGTGCAACATAAGGTGGATGGTGCACTGCGCACCGACATCCAGTACTACCACCGGATCGGAAAGATGGGGAGAACGAAGTGCACTGCGCGCTGGCTTTGTTAAAGGATCTGGTGGGCCAGTTGGGGCGCCGCTTTATCGATCTGCTGGTGGGTGATGCTCTGTATCTGCAGGCGCCCTTCGTAAAAGAGGTGGAGCGTGCAGGGTGCGGTCAGCCGAGAGCACTTGGACTACTACCTGGACGAGTTCACCTTCCGCTTCAACCGACGGAATTCGCGTAGCAGGGGGAAGCTGTTCCTACGCCTCGCCGAGCAGGCCGTGGCGGTGGCGCCGGTACCCTACAAATCGATGGTGAAATGCTACGCCGAGGCTGCTGCGGCCGCCGGAGCCGACCACAAGATATAGGGGCTACCTGAGTCAAGTGAATACCCCATTTTGCGCAAAATTGAGGCGGAGCCAAGTGAGGGGGCGAAATCACAATCGATTAGCCCGGGAAGCTTGACCTCAGTCAATGGAGCCGACCAACCACTTACGATCGGGCTTCCAGCCCCTGCGGTCATTAGAGGAGGAGATTCAGAGGCATGAATGAAGTTTTTCGTGGGCAGGGCCGTTCTTCACTTATCAGGTTCCAAGGCCTAGTCTATCGCAGTGGCCTGGCATCACTGCCGCAGGTCAGCCAGTAAGCGCTCAGATCACCCCGCAATCACCTACGCTTGGCCAGATCATCCTCGGCGGGCTGGTTCTTTTTGGCCTTGGATATGTTGCGTACAAAGTCCTCTTTGAAGCGCAAAAGCGGCCACTGCATTGTTCCGAATGCGGTCGAACCAGCCATACTGCGCGCAACTGCCCGTTCACTGGAGAACGCCGCCGTTTTTCATCCTTGGCCAAAAAGACGGGCTGGTGCGAGTGCTGTGGCATTCGGTTTCGCAAGACTCAACTCCATCACTACGGAGGCCGCGCCGACGATTCGAAATCAATGGAGATGTGCCACGAGTGCCACGTGCATTGCGGCCATAACGGGCATACTCAGAATTTCGCGATCAAACCTCGCTACTGCCGGTTAGCCGCATAAGATCGATTCGCCGCGGTTAACGGTGTTCTTTGGTTGTCGATTGTCACCTTGCCAGCGCAAAGTTGATCCCGCGCTCACTTTTTTCTGTATGCTTCAATCCAGAGCCGGCCCGTCTGCGTGTGGCGTGCCCCGACCAGTTCTGGCATTCCCAGTCCGACGAGCACTTCATCTCGCATATATTGGCGATGGAGGAACAGCGGGCAGTCCGCCAGCGTGGGGATCTCCTCCGCATGCAGCCGGACGCGATC
>JAIQFU010000251.1 GCA_020073115.1 Terriglobia bacterium | reverse complement strand
CCCCGCCAGATCCGGAAGGAAGCAACGGTAGCGGTGCGGTTCGTGCGCCGCGGATCACCCGGGGCCTGGCATTCGCCCGCCCCATGTACCAGGTCATAGCCCGAAAATACCGGCCCCAGACATTTCACGACGTGGTCAACCAGGAACACGTCAAGACCACGCTCGAGAACGCCATCGCACTGAAGCGGATCGCGCACGGGTATATCTTTTCCGGCCAGCGCGGCACGGGGAAGACCACCATCGCGCGGATTCTGGCCCGGTGTTTGAACTGCGTGCAGGGCCCCACCGCCACGCCGTGCGGAGAGTGCGCCAGCTGCCGCGAGATCACCGCGGGCGGCACGGTGGACGTGATCGAGATCGACGCCGCCTCGAACCGTGGAATCAATGAGATGCGGGAACTGCGGGAAAACGTGCGGTACCAGCCGGCGCGAGACCGCTACAAGGTGTTCATCGTCGATGAAGCGCACCAGATCACGACCGAAGCTTTCAACGCGCTGCTGAAGACGATCGAGGAGCCGCCGCCATGGGTGGTGTTCGTCCTGTGCACCACGGAAGCGCACAAGATCCCGGCCACGATCACCTCCCGCTGCCAGCATTTCAGCTTTCGCTCGGTGGATTTCGAGGCCCTGATGGCGCGCCTGGAATGGATCTGCGGGCAGGAAGGGATCGAGACCGAACCCGAAGCGCTGGCGGTGCTGGCGCAGGCGGGCGAAGGCAGCGTCCGGGATTCCCTCTCGGCCCTGGACCAGGCGATCGCCTGCTGTGGGTCGAAACTAATCGCGGCCGACGTGCGGTCGCTGTTGGGAGCGTTCTCGCTGGAATCGCTGGAGACGGTCGCGCAGGCGCTGGCGGGCAGCGACTCGCGCCGGATGCTGGACGTGGTGGACGAGTTGGAGCGCAACGGCCACAACCTCCAGCACTTCAGCCGCGAACTGGCGCGGTATTTCCGCAATCTGCTGGTGGCGCGGATCGCGGGGGAGGATACCAGGCTGATCGCGGCATCGGCCGCGCAACGGGCGAAGATGGCCGAGGTGGCCGCCCAGTTCTCCGAGGAGGACCTGACGCGGTACCTGGCGCTGAGCCTGGAACTGTTCAAGGACCTGCAATTCTCACTGCAGCCGCGGTTTCACCTGGAAATCGGCCTGGTGCGCCTGGTGCAAGCGGGGAAACTGTTGCCGATTGAGCAGGCGCTGGCGGAATTGGGGGATGGCGGCGGGCCGGCGGAAGGTCCGCGGCGGCCGGGGCCGGGGCCGGCGCCGCAGCCACCGCCGAAGCGCACGGGACCCTCGCCGTTCGAACAGGACCGGGCGCGAAGAGGCGCCGGGCCGGCGGAACCGCCTGCCCCACCTGCCCCCACTCAGGCGGGAGACGCGCGGGAAAAACTGCATGCGCACCTTTCGCGGCAGGGGCATAACCACTTGGCGGACGCCGTGGAGAACTCGCGGATCGCGGTTGCGGGCGGCGAGCTTCAGATCGCTACCGCCAAGTCCTATAAGCTGTACTTTAGCGATCCGGTGTTGTCCGAGGCCGTACGGGAGGTCTTCGGAAAACCGCTGCGGCTGAACGTGACGGTTGCGGAAGCCGTGGATCCGGCGGCGCCCATCGCCGCGGCGCCCGCGGCATCCGAAGACGCCGCTCGCGAGCGCGCACTGGCCAACCCCGAAGTGCAGCGGTTTCAGGAAGTGTTCCAGGGCAGCACGGTCTACAAAGTTCGAAATCTGAAGGAGTCGTAAAGTGAGAGGACTACCCGGCAACATGCAGTCCATGATGCGCCAGGCGCAGCAAATGCAGGAGAAGCTGCAACAGGAGATCGGGCAGATCAAAGTCGAAGGCTCGGCGGGCGGGGGCATGGTGACGGTCCAGATGGACGGCCACAAAAACCTGCTGGCGGTGAAAATCGACCCGGAGGTGGCGGGCGACGTCGAGATGCTGCAGGACATGGTGGTGGCGGCGGCGAACGATGCATCGAAGAAGGTGGACGAGGGCGTCCAGGAGAAGACCCGAGGCATGCTGGGCGGACTTGGTTTGCCTCCCGGCATGTTCTAAACCATGCCGGATTTCGCCGAACCGCTCGCCCGCCTGATCACCGAATTCAAGCGGCTTCCCGGCATCGGCCAGAAGTCGGCGCAGCGCCTGGCATTCCACGTGATGCGCGCCAGCCGGGAAGACGCCGAACACCTCGCGCAGGCCGTGCTCGACGTAAAAGACAAGTTGGGCCTGTGCCGCGTCTGCAATAACATCAGCGACAGCGACCTGTGCCAGTACTGCCGCGACCCCGGCCGCGACGCGAAGGTGGTCTGCGTGGTGGAGGAGCCGCACAACATCGTGGGAATCGAGACCACGCGCCAGTTCGAGGGCCGCTACCACGTGTTGCACGGAGCGCTTTCGCCGCTGCGGGGAATCGGCCCCGACGCGCTGAAGATCAAAGGGCTGGTGGAGCGCATCGGGCAGGGGGAAATCGAGGAGGCGATCATCGCCACCAATCCTACGGTGGAAGGCGAAGCCACGGCGGTGTACCTGGCGCGGCTCTTGAAACCGCTGGGAGTGAAAGTGAGCCGCATCGGCATGGGCATCCCGGTGGGCAGCGATCTGGAATTCGCCGACGAAGTGACGATTTCGAAGGCGCTGGAAGGGCGGCGGGAGATGTAGCCGCCAGTTTAACTGGCGAACGCATTCCGGACGCGGGCTCGGACCAGTCTCCCCGGCTGAGGCGGCCGATGATCGTTGTTTGGGAGCGGTGCAGCGTCAAGATGTATGCGCGAAAGCAGGACTCGGCACGCAGCCCGGCGCCCTTCCAGTCCAGCAGAACGTAGTCGCTGGATGTGAGCGGGGCCGGAATCCGCGTTGTGAGAATGCCGACGAGCACATCCTGCCGCTCGACGAGGTATGTCTCACTGGCGATCACGACAGCCGGGCGAACTTTGGTTTCAGCGGCTCCCGGGAGCATCGCTATGATCAGATCGCCCGGGCTCAACGGGTCTTTTCCTGGTCGTCGGAGTCGATTCGCCGTGCAGCGTCGGCGGTGAAATCGTGCAGGTCGGAATCCGACCACGCGTCGGACCAGTCGATCTCAGCGCGCGGTCCAAGATCGGCAAGGCGTCGCGCTAACGCGGAGATTTCCTCAGCGGCCGCCTGCGGCATGCGACGCAGGGCGTGCACAAGCGCTTGCTCATTCGGATTCAACTGCAACTCAAGGCTCCTAGCAACAGTATACGCCTGAGCAGCCGAGCGGCCGAACAGGCTCCGGGAGATGTAGGATCTATAGCATGGCCGACGAGCCTCGCCTCGAAAGGCGGGATCCTTACCTGAGCGTCCACGCCGTCAATATCTTCGTTCGCGACCAGGAGCAGGCCCTTCGCTTTTACCTGGACCAACTGGGGTTCCACCTGGCCTTCGATACGCGGCTTCCTTCCGGACGGCGCTGGGTGGCGGTGGCGCCGCCCGACGGCGGCACGGTCCTTGCGCTGGTGGAGGCCAAGCCCGAATCCAGCGCGTACGCGCTCATCGGCCGGCCCACCCAGGTGGTGTTCGTGACCGAGGACGTAATCGCCAAGTTCAGCGAATGGCGGAAGCGGGGGGTTCATTTTCAGAAGACGCCGCGGCTGCGGCGGCTGCAATACGGCCGGCAGGCGGCAGGTGCGGCGGGCGACTCCTCCTCCGCGGATTCGGACCAGGCGCCGGTGTGGGGCGGCGTGTATTCGCGGTTCACGGACATCGACGGGAACTCGTTCACGCTGGTGGGCTTCGACGAACTCAGCCGCGAGGTCGAGGCGCAGCGCCGCGCCATGGCCGAAAAGCTAGAGGCCGAACGGCGCGCCTCCCAGGAACTGGAGATCGCCACGCGGGTGCAGGCCAGGCTGTTCCCCCAGAAGCGGCCGGCGGTACAAACGCTGGAGTACGCGGGCGTGTGCATCCAGGCCCGCGATGTCGGGGGAGATTACTACGACTTCCTGGACCTGGGCCGCGGACGACTGGGGCTGGTGATCGGCGACATCGCCGGCAAGGGGATCGCCGCGGCTCTCCTGATGGCCAACCTGCAGGCCAACCTGCGGAGCCAATGCGCCATCGCGTTGGACCACCCCGAGCGCTTCCTGGAATCCGTGAACCAGCTTTTTTTCGAGAACACCACCGACAGCGCCTATGCCACTCTGTTTTTCGGCGAATACGACGATGCCTCCGGGCGCCTGCGGTATGCCAATTGCGGGCATCTCTGCGGTTTGGTGTTCCGGCGCGACGGCGCGCTGGAGCGGTTCCATTCCACATGCACCGTGTTGGGAATTTTCCGGCGCTGGGAGTGCAAGGTCGACCAAGGCCGCCTGTATCCCGGAGATATGCTGGCGCTCTACACCGACGGCATTACGGAGGCGCTGAACGAACGGGATGAGGAGTTCGGAGAGCAGGGCCTGGTGGAGGCTTTGCTCCAGCGCCGGGAACTGGCGCCGGAATGCCTCGTGGCTTCGATTGTGGACGATGTCCGGCGGTTCAGCGGGCGCGAGCAGCGCGATGATATTACCCTGATCGTGGCGCGGCGCAGGTAAAGAAGTACGGAAGGGCAGGTCGGGAGGACCTGCCCCGCGTGGTTACGCCACGACGGCCTTGTTGCCGTCCCAGTTGTACTGTTTGCCGGTGCGGACGGCCAGCACGCCGAGCAGCAGCGGGAGGGTGGAGGTGAAGCCGGTTTCCACGTCCGTGAGCGGCTTCTGGCGGGACTTCACGCAATCCAGGAAGTTGCGCGCGTGGGCCAGGTCCGACGGGCCGCCTACGTAGCCGAACGATTTGAGGACAGGCTCGATGGCCTCCGGGGCTCCCGGGCGGGGCGCCGCGCCCGATTGGCCGCGCCCCATGGAAAGCGGCCGGGCCTCATAGCTGGTGCGGTTGACGTGCAGCGCGCCGGTGGTCCCATAGAAGAAGACGCCGTGGTCGGCGTTGTACTCCTGCCGGGTCATGAACGTGTTGGCGAATGTCATGACGAACTTGTCGTATTTCCAGGAGATGGCGTAGGTGTCCGGCGGCTGCTCCGGGTTGGGAGTGGCGACGCGCACCCATTGGGCGGAGGCGCTGACGCTGCGCGTCTGGTTGTCCTTCATGTACCAGTGCACGAGGTCGCCGATGTGCACGCCCTGGTCGGTGATGATGCCGCCGCCGTAATCGTAGTAGCCGCGCCAGCTACGCTGCCGGCCGGGCGAGTACGGCTTGCGCGGCGCGGGTCCCTGGAAGAGCTCCCAATCGAGGTCGGCGGGAGGGTCGGTGGGCTGCTCGGGAGGCCGGGAATAATGCCCCTGCCAATGCAGGGCGGCGTGATAGATGCTTCCGAAGCGGCCCGCCTGCACCCACTGGCAGCACATCTGAAAATGATCCCAACTGCGTTGCTGCAGCCCGATCTGCACCACGCGGTTTGAGCTCTTCACGGCGGCGACGGCTTTCTGCGCGGCCTCGATGCTGTTGGAAAGGGGCTTTTCGCAATAGGCGTCCTTGCCCGCCTGGCAAGCTTCGATGATCATCTGGGCGTGCCAGTGATCGGGGGCGGCGATCAGGACGGCATCGATATCCTTGCGCTCCAGCACGCGCCGGTAGTCCACGAACGTCTCCGGCACGCCGGCTTGGGGCGTAGGCGCGGGCGGGACGCCCGCCGTGCCCGCCGGGGCGATGGGCTTGGGGTTCTGAAAGGCCGTCAGCGCCCGGTCGCGGTTGGGCTTGAAGACATCGGCCACGGCCACGACTTCGCAATCCGGATTGTTATTGGCGAAGACGGGACCCATGTAGCTGCCGCGCGTCCCGAAGCCGATCACGCCCAAGCGGATCCTGTCGCCCGCGCCCACGGCGGAGCGGGACATGGCGGCGGTAAGGCCCGAACTCACCAGGAATGCTCTTCTGCTTGTCATCTGGTTTCCTCCCTGCTGGTCTACTGGTATAACAAAACTCACCTTCGGGCGCTATCGGCGCTGTAGGACTCCGGGCGGCCGCGCGGAGCCCGGACCTACGCTTCGCGGAGGCCGGTTTCGGTAACGGCGGTAATGGGGAGGTCCAGCAGCCGGTTCGCTTCGCGCGGACGCGCCAATTCGATTTTGAGGTAGTTCTCGGAGAGCGCGGCGCCCGGTTCGTGCAAGGTCACGGCCGAAAGCGTTTTCCCGACCATGCGCTCGCGGAATGCTTGGTTTTTGGATGCGGCCAACTCCCGCAGGACCCGGTTGCGGTCTTTGCGCACGGGCATGGGAACCGAGTCCGTAGCCTCGGCGGCGGGCGTCCCGGGGCGCTCGGAGTACGTGAAAACGTGAAGGTAGGTGAACGGGAGGGCCTCGATGAACCGGAGGTTCTCTTCGAAATCGGCATCCGTCTCGCCGGGGAAACCCACCATGACGTCGGCCCCGATGGCGGCGTCCGGCATGAGCGCGCGCGCCTTGAGGATGCGGTCGGCGTAATGGCGCGGGCGGTACTTGCGATGCATGCGGCGCAGAATGCGGTCGGAACCGGTCTGGAGCGGCGCGTGCACGTGTTTGGCGATGCGGGGCGATTCCGCCATCAACCCGAGGAGGCCGTCGGAAAAATCCATAGGTTCCACCGAGCTGAGGCGCAGGCGCGGGACATCGGTTTCCGCTAGAAGCAGGCGGATCAGGTCGGCGAGCCGCATGGAACTGCCCGGTTCCCTGCCCCAGCGTCCCAGGTTGATGCCGCTGAGCACGACCTCGCAGTAGCGGGCGGCGAGGCTGCGCACTTCAGCCACCACCTGCTCGGCCGGCGCGCTGCGGCTCCTGCCGCGGACAAACGGGATGATGCAAAACGAGCAGCGGTTGTTGCAGCCGTCCTGGATCTTGAGGTTGGGGCGGGTGCGGTCGCCGGCGGCATCCTCCACGGGGGCGGAGAGGAAATCGCGCTGGGCGAAGATGTCGCCGACGTGGATATTGCCGTGGTAGGGCGCTCCGTCCCCGGGCTCCAGGGTCACGAGTTCGGCGATTTGGGTCTTATGCGAGTTGCCCACCACCCATTCGACGCCCGGGAGCGAAGCCAGTTCCGCGGGGGCGCGCTGCGCGTAGCATCCGGTAACCAGAATGCGGGCCGCCGGGTTTTCACGGTGGACGCGCCGGATGGCGTGGCGGACATCCTCGTCCGCGGAGGAGGTGACGGTGCAGGTGTTGAGGACTACCAGGTCCGCGGCGGCGCGGTCTTCCGCCGCCTCGAAGCCCTTGGCGGCAAGCTGCGATTCCAGAGCGGCGCCATCGGCCTGCGTGGCGCGGCAACCGAAGTTTTGGACAAAGTATTTCCCCACCCTCTTTTCATTATAGGGGCGCTCCGGGCGAGGGATGCCTCGACCCCACAAAGCGCGGCGGTGATCTGGCCCGAATACCTGTGATAACGTGCTTAGGAACGATGCCACCGGGTGCAGAGGGGTACGAGTTCGGGCCGTATCGCATCGACGAAGGCGAGCGCCTGTTGCGACGGGAAGGCGAGTTGATCCCGCTGCCCCCAAAGGTAGTGAATACGCTCTTGGCGCTGGTGCGGAGCGCCGGCCGCGCAGTGGATAAAGGAGACCTGATCAAAGAGGTCTGGCCCGACGCTCTTCCGATC
>JAIQFU010000250.1 GCA_020073115.1 Terriglobia bacterium | reverse complement strand
GTTCACCAGCGTGTTCAGAAGGGTGTCGCGCACGTCGGCGGAAGCGGTTCTGTCTTTCAGCACGCCCACCGATTCCACCCGCACCGCCGGATTTTCCTCGCGGGCGGCCGCCAGCAGCAGCCTTTGGATGTTCTGGTCATCCATCCGGCCTGATACCTCCCGCCGGCGCGTTTCGTCGAAAGCGATCTTCACCGCCCCGGAGGGTTCCGCCTGCACCGAGCGGACGGTGGCGTAGACTTCGTCGGAGGGCGATGCGGACGGGGTCTTCTGAGCCGTTCCGGGATTCATCCCGGTGAACCTCGCGGCGAAGAACCCGATGGCCACCAGCGCCATGGCGCCTACCGGCTGGCGCCATCGGGTGGAGCCGCCGAAAGTTAAGAAAAGCGCCTCCAGGAACAGGGTCCACGGACCTTTGGAAACCCGCTGCGCCGCCGGACGCTCCGGCTCCTCCTGCGCCCCCGCCTCGACCGCTGCCATCAGGTCGGCGCGGCACTCTTCCAGCAGGAAAGGAGGAATCTCCACCGTGCGCCGGTCCAGAGCCGCCGCAAACTCCCGCTGCCGCTCCATTTCGCGCGCGCAGGCGGCGCAGGCGTGCAGGTGCTCTTCCACCCGCTCTTCCGCCTCCGCCGGCAGTTCGCCGTAGAAATAGAGCGGAATCAGTTTCCCTACCGCATCGCAGCTCATACGAAATCTCCCAATACCGAGCGCATCTTCTGGGTGGCCCGGAAGAGGCAGTTCTTGGCGGCTTCTTCCGTGGTTCCGAGCGATTCGCCGATCGACCGCAGGCGCATTCCCTGGTAGTGGCGCAGTTCGAAAACCATGCGCTCCCGGGGCGTCAGCCCCCCCAGCGCGTCCTCAATCCTCCGCCGCAACTGCTGGTTCCACATGCTGCGCTCCGGATCGGCGTGCGCCGCTTCTTCCTCGAAAGTATCCATCCGGTCCACCGGGCCGTCCGCCGTCTCCACCACCGCGGATTCCTCTTTCCTTACCTTCCGCTTGCGCAATTGGTCCAGGCAGATGTTGGTTACGATCCGGTACAGCCACGTGTGGAAGCTGCAGTCGAACCGGAACGTGTGCAGGTTGCGGTAGACCCGCAAAAACGCTTCCTGGTACACGTCCCGGGCGTCTTCCGGCGAGCGCAACAGGTTCATGGCCAGCCGCAGCACACTTTGGTCGTACATCCGGACCAGCCGCTCAAAAGCGTCCTGGTCCCCGCCCTGGGCCGCCCGAATTAGCGAATCAACTTGAGGGCTCACTCGGGCGCCTACCGCTCCGGCTGCATCCTGGGCCATAACCCACGCTATTCTAGCGCCTTATTACCTGAACCGCTCCACATCCGCTGCAGTGTTGGACGTGACTGTAGCTCTTTTGTCACGGTGTGCCGGAAGTGGGGCGCCGGGCCGGGCACATCTCGGGCCGGCCGGGCCCCCGGCCCCGAACGAACGGGATTTGCAGGGGTGGGGCATGCCAAGCCCGCGGCGGCTCATGCCTAGGGCGGAGGATCCTTACCGCGCTACCCGCGCCGCCAGGTGCTGCGCGTCTTCGTACCCCCTCACCAAGTGGTAAATCAGCGCGTCGAAGTACCGCGTCATCCGCTGCTCCAGTTCCTCCTCCGCGTACAGATGCAGCGCGGTCATGGGGAACCCCTGCTCGTGGATGAAGCCGATGATCTTGTCTCTCAGCAACTGCACCCGCAGCACCGCCTCGTGCAGCGGAATGTTCTCCTCGAAACGGTTCCGTCCCAGCAGTTGAAACCGGCGCTTTACGTCCTGGTCTTTGGAGGTTGACAGCAGATACTCCAGGTTTGCAAGGAGTTCCCGGCACCAGTCACGAAGCTCCCCGTCCGTTCGTTGTGCCAGATTGGGCGTATCCGGGTGTTTTCGTACCGCCTGGATGAGCCGCGAGGCGATTTCCTGCCAGTGATCCTGAATCAGTTGCACCAGCTTGGTAGACAGCATTTCTCCCCCTCCTGTGCCGGCCCAGTGGGTTCCCCACACCCAAGGGCTTGGGCGAAAACCCCCGATCCCCAACCACTATTATCTCAGATGCGTCAATTGGCTCCACAGATTGAAGAGTTTAGCGACATTCGGGTGTGGAAATCGTATTGCACGGCTTCTCGGGACTACATCCGGGGCGCGACCCAGGAGGAAGTACGCATGGACAACGAGACGTTGACGATTACTGATAATCGGACGCAACAGACTTATACGATTCCGATCTCTCGCGGCACGATCCGCGCCATGGACCTGCGCAAGATTAAGACCGGACCCGAAGACTTCGGGCTGATGACCTACGATCCCGCCTTCATGAACACGGCCTCGTGCCAGAGCGCCGTGACCTTCCTGGATGGCGAAAAGGGCATCCTGCGCTACCGTGGATACCCCATCGAGCAGCTTGCCGAGCACTGCACATTTCTGGAGGTCGCGTATCTGCTCCTGCAGGGAGAACTGCCCACCTCCGACGAGCTGGCTAACTGGAATTGCGAGATCGGCCACCATATGATGATCCATGAGAACATCAAGAAGTTCATGGATGGCTTCAATCACGATGCCCACCCCATGAGCATCCTGATGAGCACCGTGGCGGCCCTTTCCACCTTTTATCCCGAAGCGCGCACCGTATCCGACGCCAAAGTCCGCCGCAAGCAGGTGATCCGGCTTATCGCGAAAATGCCCACGCTGGCCGCCTACGCCTACCGCCATCGCCTGGGATTGCCCTACATCTACCCCGATCCGGAACTCACCTACGCGCAGAACTACATGAACATGCTGTGGCGCCGCACGGAGCCCAAATACGTGGCCAACCCGGTGCTGGCTCGCGCGCTCGAGGTGCTTTTCATTCTCCATGCGGACCACGAGCAGAACTGCAGCACCAACACCATGCGCGCGGTGGGCAGTTCCACTGCCGACCCCTATTCCACCGCCGCCGCCGCCATCGCCGCCCTTTCCGGCCCGCTCCACGGGGGCGCCAACGAGGAAGTCCTGCGCATGCTGGCCGAAATCGGAACCAAGGCCAACATCGCCGGCTTCATCGCCCAGGTGAAGGACGGCAAGCGCAAGCTGATGGGCTTCGGACACCGCGTCTATAAGAACTACGACCCGCGCGCCCGAATCATCAAGCAGGTGGCCAGCGAGGTTTTCGAGGTCACCGGCCGCAATCCTAAGATCGACATCGCCATGGAGTTGGAGAAAATCGCCCTCTCCGACGAGTATTTCATCAAGCGCAAGCTCTACCCCAACGTGGATTTTTACTCCGGCATCATCTACGAGGCGATGGGTTTCAAGCCCGAGCAGTTCACGGTCCTGTTCGGCATCCCGCGCACGGCCGGCTGGCTGGCCCAGTGGCAGGAACTCCTGCAGGATCCCGAGCAGAAGATTGCCCGCCCCCGCCAGGTCTACATCGGCGAGGAGCGCCGCGACTTCATCCCCATCGAGGAGCGCGCCCTGGCCGCCGCCGCCATCGCATAACCGGCGCACCCCCCCCGGCCGGTTCTTGCCGCCGGTGGTTCTTTGCCTGCGGGGCTTGAACCACCGGCGGCGAACCGGGCGCCAGTGTGGCGTTTGAGAATAGCTCGACCAGCCACTCCCTTACGGCCGCTGCCTGCAACCGTAAGGGAGCGGCGGGAAAGCTGCCTTCAGAACTCGAAACGCAGCACGATCTGGCCGGTCCGGGGAGCGGGCAGCGTGCCGCCGACGCTGTTGGAAGTCACGGCGGTGTAGTTCATGTAGCCGTACCCGCCGGTGAGCAGGCCGTTTTTGTCCCGCGTGGGCGGGTTCGATGGGCTGCCGGTAGACGGGTCCGAGACCACCTCCATGCGGTTGAAGATGTTGAAAAACTCAGCCCGAATGGCGACGAACATGCGCTCGCCGCGGACCGGGAAGCGCTTGCCGATGCTCATGGATTCCACCGGACGCCGCTTGCCGCGGAAATCGCCGTAGTATACGGTCCCGGTTCCCCAGACGCCGGGCCCCTGGTCGGTCCAGGCGGCGGGATTGAGAACCACGTCCTGCGTCGGGTCCAACGGTCCGTTGATGTCCTTGAGATAAAGCGGCGCGGCGGGATTGCGGAACTGCCGCGTGCTCTCGCCGGGCAGGTACGTGCCCAGGCTGTTGGTTGAACCGGGAGCGCCAAGCAGCGGCCCGCTCTGATACTGGAGCACCGTGCCGATGGCCCAGCCGGACAGCGCCGCGCGGGCAATCCGGTTGGTTTTCACAAACCCGTAGGCCGGCGAAGTGTAGTTGATGCTCATCGTCAAAAGGTGCGGCCGGTCGCCGCTGTCCAGGCTCTTGAACGTCCACCGCTTGAAGAGGTCTCCGGAGGCTCCCCAACTGTTCAGCGTCTTCGAAAACGCATAAGAGAGGGTCGCGTCCAGGCCGTGCGAAACGCGCTTCGTGGCCTTGACCTGCAAGGCGTTGTACCAACTGGAGCCGAGCGGAGCCCAGGTGCTGCCCACCCCGCTATACTGCGGGAACGGCTTAAGGCTCTGGATGACGGTTCCGCTGTCGGGGAAGTTGGCGTAGGGCTTCTTGAAGCCGCGCGCCACGGCCACCGAGGAGGTGATGGTGGAGGTGAGCAGCGTGCGGTCCGTGGAGTTGGTGATGTCGAGCCCCAGGGACTTCAGATAATCCTGCGGGAACGTGTCGTAGTTGATCATGTTGCTGCCGGACATCAGCCACACCGCGTGATTGCCGACATAGGAACCCTCCAGAACCAGGTCCCTGAGGAGTTCGCGCTGAAGCGAAACGTTCCACTGATTGATGCGCGGCGGGCGGCCTCCGTTGGGATCCACGTTGGAGGGCGACCCTTGCACCGCCTGGCCGGGCCGTACCAGCAGGCCGGGGTCGTAGCTGGCGGCATATAGCGCGGCCGTATCGTACACCAGCCCGTCCGACAGCTTGCCGGCCGGCAGGCCGGACTGCGGCGCGACGAAGTTCACGGTGTTGAACCCCATGCCCTGGCTGTTGCCCGCGCCGATATAGTTGAACAGGTAAGTCGAGGAGTACGTGATTCCCCAGCCGGCGCGCAGAACGGTTTGGGGAGTGATCTGGTAGGCCACGCCCAAACGCGGCGCCACGGCGTAGGGATAGGTGGGCACGAGCGTGCAGTTGCATCTGCCCGCCCCAGGCCCCTCGTAGAGGACGCCGCCTTTCAGGCCGTTGGCGTTGGGGTTGGCCACATCCATCCGGAAGGTGCTGGTTCTCCGCCAAAGCTCCCGCTCGGGCTTCTGCAGGTCGTAGCGGATGCCGTAGTCGAGCGTGAGTTTGCGCGTGATCTTCCAGGTGTCCTGAACGAAGAAGCCCCACGACGATTTGCGGTACTGCGGATCGACGGTGTTGCCTACCGAACCGCTGTCGTACAGGCCCAGCAGGAACGTGGCCCAACTGTAGCCGATGCTGGTTCCGCTGGGAAGCGATTGGCCGTAGAGCGGTTGGGCCGTCACGCCGCTGCCGAAGCCCAGGCTGGGGCTGAGGCCGATTTCGGACTTGTTCGTGAAGGTGTCGATCTTCCACTCGCCCCCGGCCTTATAGGTGTGGTTCTCGTGTACCCAGGTGATCTGCGCCACCCCCGTCGGCTTCACATCGATGTACAGGCCGCGGTTGGTGGGGCCGATGGTCATGGTCATCCCGCCGTAGGAATCGTTGCCGAGGGCGCCGATTCGCGGGAAGCCCGTGCCCGGAGCGCCCTTCAGGCCTAGCTGCCCGGCCGCATCGAACCCGGTGCTGACCGGTGGCGAGGTGTCCGGATTGTGATAGTACTGCAGCCCGGCGCCGAGATGAAGCAGCAGGGTGGGGGAGAGCGTGTGGTCGTAGTTGAGGCGCACTGTCTGGCTGCGGATGGTCTGGTCCCGCGCCACCGAAAGCACCGGCGGCATCCCGTCCTGGCCGTTCAGCTTATCGGTCGCCTCCATGGACCAATAGCCCGAGATTCGCGCGTTCGCCCCAAAGCTGTGGTCGATCTTGATCGAAGGGATCTGCTGGAGCTTCCAGAAGGGCCCGGCCAGGGCGACATTGTTCACCTGGTTGGAGTTCTGCGGCTTCGGAAGCAGCGCCACGATCTTGGCGGAAACGCTGTCGATCCGGTTTGCGGGGATCTTGTTCTCGGCAAAGAGATCCCGCACGAGCCGGCCGCTGGAATCGGTCGTGGTGGTGTTCGGGTCGTAGATGGCGTTTTGCAGAATCGGCCGTCCCAGGAAGTCGGTTCCCAGGTTGCGGCCGGTCAGGATGGAACTCAGGTCGCCCCGCATCAGCGCGTCCGTGGGCATGGTGTGGATGCCGTTGTAGAGGCTCTCGCGGTCCCTGTACCTTTCCAGGTTGAAGAAGAAAAAGGTCCGGTTCTTGCCGTTGTAGACCTTGGGGATGCGGACCGGGCCGCCCAACGAAAACCCGTAGTCCCACAGTCTCTTGGCGGGGCGCACGTGCTCGCCCGCGCCGTTGTTGGTGAAGGGGATGCCGGCGTTGAGCGCCTCGTTCACCATGTAGCCGTACGCGCTGCCGTGGAATTGGTTGTTGCCGCTGCGGGAAGTGAAGTTAAAGAGCCCGCCGGCCGCCTGGCCGAACTCGGCGGCGAAGTTGGAGGTCTGGAGGGTGAATTCCTGAATCGCCTCCACCGACGGTTGCGACTCGTCCGATACGCGGGCATCCAATCCGCTGCTGGATTCCTGGCCCTCGAAAATGACGCGGAACGAGTAACTCGGCATCCCGTTGACCGTGACCGTATTCCACCCGGTGATATTCGCGCCCGGCGTCAGTTGGACGAACGAAAGGGGATTGCGAATCGCGCCCGCCCCGATGCCGAAGTTGATGGGCAGTTCGTTGATTTTGTCCCCCGACACGGTCGTGGACTGCTCGGCGCTTTCCGTCTTGAGCATGGAGGCCTGGGCGGTTACCTCGACGGATTGCGTCACCTGGCCTACCTGCATCACCACGTCCACACGGGTGGTCACGGCCACCTGGACGCGGATGTTGGTCTGTTCGTAGCGGTTGAAGCCGGTAGCCTCGACCGTAAGCTTGTAATTGCCCGAGGGCAGTGACGGCACGGTGTAATTCCCGGTGCCGGTCGTGACCGTCTGGTAGCGGAGATCGGTCTCGGTGTTGATAACGGTAATCTGAGCCCCGGGAACCATCGCGCTGGAGGGGTCGGCGACGGTACCGGTGATCGTTCCTCGGTCGCTTTGGCCGAAGAGCAATGCCCGCGAAAGGAGCAGGAGGAGAAAAACACCTTGTTTGCTCAAACGGGTCACCCCCTGGGGCGGTAGCTTACCACCGGCGGAGATCTTGGACAAGGGTGAGGCTAAGGGCTGTCGCGGCAGAGAGGGAATATCCTTCCGCCGTTAGGGCCGCAAGAAGCTGAAACGAAGTCCCTTGGCCCGGAACGCATCCCGTTCTGCAAAATCCCGCCGGACGTTCCCGCTCAGGTGGATTTCGGCTGCCGCTTTCGCTTGGGGGCAGGTCGGGGACCTGCCCCTCCCCCGTTCCGGCGCTGCCCCGAAGGGTGCGTTTTTTCCGGCTTCCGGCTCCTGGTGGCAGCGGCTTTTTTCCGCGTCCGCGGCGTCCGCTCCTTCACTTTTGCGGATGTCCCTGCCTCGGATTCCGCCTGCCCCGCTATTTCGAGGCCGAAGATGTCGGAGAGATCACCGCCCTGGAGCAGCTTGGAACGGGACGGCGCCTCTTTGGAGAGAGGCAGTCCTTTGCCCGCCTTGGCGATCAGTTCCTCTTCCTTGACGCCATGCAGCCGGAAGAGCAACTCGGGGCGCTCGTCGAACCGGGCGCCGATTCCGTAGAGCACCGCCGCCACGTGCTTGCACATGTCGGCCCAGTCCGGACAACTGCACGAAAGGCGAATCTCTTTGGGTGATGGAAACAGGCCCGCCCCCTGCCGGCAAATCCGTTCCATCACGCCTTTGGAAAAACGTCCCTGGAGCAGTTCTACCAGCGAATCGATGGCCCCCGCGCAATCGACGCAGACGGAGTGCCAGCGCGCCTTCGTGACAGGCGTGATTTCGATGGCGACTTCGTAGATCTCCGAGCCGCTCACGAAGGCGTGAATGGCGCCGGGACCGATCTGCAGGTCCACCACCGACCCGTTGCGGACGTAGGTCCGCCCGCGCGGCAGGCGGTTGGCGAAGTCGCTGTAGCGCTCCAGGTTTTCGCACCACGCCTTGCCCCAGAAGGTCTTCACGATGACGCGGCCTTCGACCACCACCGGCGAGACGGCATGCCCCTGTTTCCGGCGCTTCTCCATCGCGCGCACCGCACTCCGCCGCCGTTCGGCCACGGGAACGTAGGGTCTCCATTCATCGTAAAAAGCCACCGGTCACGCCTCCTCTAACGCCTTGTGGAGATCGAGCGCCACAAGGCGCAGCAGTTCTTCGTCTTTCAGTTCCGTCAGCAATTGCTCCGCCCCGCCTTCGAGCAGATCCTTCGCCAGCCGGCTCTTCGCTTCCATGAGCTGATCGATTTTCTCCTCTACTGTACCCCGGCACACGAATTTGTGAACGAGCACATTTTTGGTCTGGCCGATGCGGAAGGCGCGGTCCGTGGCCTGGTTCTCCACGGCCGGGTTCCACCACCGGTCGAAGTGCACCACATGCGACGCCGCCGTCAGGTTCAGGCCGGTGGAGGTGGAGCTGCCGAGCAGGGTGCGGGCAAGATTCGCGGTGGAGCCGCCGGCGCTGCTGTCGCCTATTTTATTGAGGTATGCCGAAACGCCGCTGGCAAAGGCGCCGTTCAGGTCCACTTCGAAGATTTTGGCTTCGATGAGCACCTGGCGCGGCGGCACATCGAGCTGCTCCAGGAGGTTCGAAATCTGCTCCCATTCCTGCGGCGTGCCCTGGATGAGCAGGGTGTTGTCGAAGGGGTTGGGAATGATGTGGGGCACGCGCTGCTGGCTCTGGCGGTC
>JAIQFU010000249.1 GCA_020073115.1 Terriglobia bacterium | reverse complement strand
AGGGGCCCGCATGCCCGGTCCAGCGCCGCGCCGGCGCCCGCTTTCGGGCGCCGGCGGTGCTGACTACCACTTAAGCGCGAGCGTAATGTTCATGATCGGCACGCCGCCATAGGCCGCGGTGGTCGCCTCGTTGCCCGGCGTGTAGGTGCCGAAGCTCTTCGCGTTCGAGGCGCTGTTGACGGCCAGCGAAGTGCCGGGAGCCCCCCAGTTGTACCACTTGAACGGGTTCTGGAAGTCGAACCGGAACTGGAAGTGGAGCCGCTCCTTGATCGGAACCTCCTTGGAGGCCGAGAAGGTGGCCGCGATGATGCGCTGCTGGTCGAACAGGTACGGGTTGTCGTTCCCGAGGCTGAACGGCTGCTTCACTACCATGCAGCTGTTGCCCCAGTTCTGTTTCCAGGACGCGTCGTACCCGCAGTTGATGGCGGAGTTCTGGTTGTTCTGGTTGAAACGGTCGCTTCCCAGGTCCTGCCAGTTGTCCCGCAGGGAGGGCGCCCCCACCAGGAGCACGTTGCCGTAGTTCGGCATGTAGCTCGGATATTGCTGCGCGCTGTAGGGCGAGCCGGATATGCTCACGCCCAGCGGAGCGCCGCTGCTGACAGTGTACGTCCACACCATGTCGAAGCCGCCGACGAGGGTGTTGAGCACGCCGCCGCGGTTCAGGAAGTGGCGGCCCTTGCCCACCGGGACCTCGTACGTCATGGTGCCGGTGAAATTGTGCCGCTGGTCGTAGCTGGAGCGGGTCTTGTTCAGGCCCCAGTCCAGGTACGGGTTGCCGGAGTTGCCTTCCAGGGACTTGGCGTAAGTGTAGAACGCCAGGAAGTTCAGGCCCCTGGAATAGCGCTTCTCGATCTTCACCGTGCCTTCATGGTGCGACAGGTGGCCGTTGTCGCCCTGGTAGCTGATGCCGCCCCAGTTGTTCCAGAAGCGCGAGACCTGGGGATTGTTGAGCCAGGTGTTGCGGTAGGCGGCGTTGGCCGGGTCGTCGAGATTGAGCCAGCCGCTGCCGTTGGGGTTGGGAATCATTCCCCACGGCAAGGTGTTCATGTCGTACCCGCCCGGACGGCCCACTTCGGCGCTGCCCTTGTACTCGGTGGTGAGCAGGTAATCCTTGCTCAACTGGGTCTCGATGCCGAAGTTCCAGCTCATGGTGTACGGAGCCCTCAGGCCGCTTTCGGCGATGTTCGCCGAGTGCCCGCCGGCGTTGCCGCGATACGGCACGGAGCCGTCGGCGCGGTGGGCCGGGTAGGAGTAGGCCGGCACGCCCTGGTCGAGGTAGAACAGCGGCGAGGGGTTGCCGGGCGCCTGCGAGAGGCTGGTGGAATCGCTCATCAGCTCGTCGGTGTACAGGTAGTCGGCCCGCATGTCCTCGTGGGTCATGGCGAAACCGCTGCGAATGACGAACCGCTGGAGCGGATGCCACGCCAAACCGAAGCGCGGATCCCACCGGCGGAAGTCCCAGTTGCAGGCGCGCGCCCCGCTGGGGTGCGTCCAGGCGCCCTTGCAGCCGTTGCAGGCGTAGCTGGTGTACTGCGAATCGTCAGCCGCGGCCGCGTCGAAGATGCTGATCAGCCCGTACTTCTGCGTGGGCGGCGTTTCGATGTTGTAGCGGAGTCCGATGTTCAGGGTCAGGGTCTGGGTTACCTTCCAGTCGTCCTGCGCATAAAAGCTGTGCTGCCACACGCGCGGCAGGTTGGCGTTGAGCCGCCGGCTGAAGTTCGCCGAACCGATGGCGCCCGTCAGGAAGTTGGCGAACGTGCTGCCCGTGTTCGACTTTCCCGTGCCGTTCGTGTTCAGCCCCCCGGT
This sequence comes from Terriglobia bacterium, assembly GCA_020073115.1. Classification (GTDB taxonomy): domain Bacteria; phylum Acidobacteriota; class Terriglobia; order Bryobacterales; family Bryobacteraceae; genus BOG-224. The sequence goes on along the minus strand of JAIQFU010000249.1, from coordinate 5,804 downwards.
GCCCGTGTAGTTGAACGTGCCATCCGGGTTGCTGAGGTCCCAGTTGTCCTGGCGATAGCGCAGCAGTTCGTAGCCGAATTTGAACGCGTGCGTTCCGTGGACCTTGCTGACGTCGTCTTTAACGGTGATGATCTCCCGCAGGTTCTGACTGGGGCAGCCGACCTGGAGGCTCTCGGTGAACCCGCCCGGCCAGATCCCCGGCATGCAATCCTGTGGCAGGCCCGAGATGCCGAGTTGGCTGGCGTAGTCCTGCAGGTAGGCGATCGACTGCGTCTGCGTGTTGTACCGGTAGTAGCTGGCCCGCAGGTCGTTCACCGTGGTCGCGCTGGGAATGTAGGTCGTTCCGGCCGACCAGGTGTTCTGGTACGTGGGGCTCTTGTTCTGGCTGTAGTCGAAGAACGAGTTGGTGGCGACGGTCCATGGCGGCTGGCGTTCCACGCGGCTGTTATAGGTCCATGTGGCGTAGCCCTTGAGGTTCTGCGTGAACTGCTGGTCGAGGCGCACCGAATAGTTTTCCCAGGTGACGACCTTCATCGGGCCGGTCATGATGTTCTGGCTGGGGCCCGTGGCGGTCATGGTGCCCGGCGCGTTCGCCGGCAGGTAGGGGTTCATCCCCAAAACCGTCTGGGCCACCTTGCTCCACTGGCTCATGGGAATTTTGTTGCCCGGGAAGGCGTCGCGGTACCAGTTGCCGTTGGCGTCCTGGCGCGTCGTGCGCGGGTCATAGATCGCCTGCCCGATGCCGCCGAAGGTGAAATCGCCGTTCAATTCATCCGCGCTGGGGACCGTGCTGACCTGCTGTTTGCTCTGCTTCTCGATGTACCGCTGCACGGCGAACATGAAGAAGGTCTTGTTCCGGCCGTCGTAGAGGTGGGGAATGTAGACCGGGCCGTTGAGGTTGGCATCCGGGTTCTGCACCACCAGCCCTGGCGGCTTGTCGTAGGGCGGAGTGACCTGCGAGTTCCTGTAGCGGTCGAAGAACTTGCGCTGCTGCATGCGGCGCGTACGGCCGTATTCGGAGATCAATCCGTGGAGCTCGTTGGTCCCGCTCTTCTTCACCACCGAGATGGCGCCCCCGGCGGAGTGGCCGTATTCGGCGGGCAGGGTGGTGGTCAGCACCTTGATTTCGGAGATCGTGTTCTCGATGGTATCGACCGTCATGCCATCGCCCACGGTCCCCAGGGCGCCGTCTTCGAAGACGCCGATGTTCTGGTAGCGCAGGCCGTTCAGGTGCATGTTGTTCATGTTGCCCGTGTAGGCCAGACCGCTATAGGTCAGGCCGGGCGTGTAGAACATGGTGCCCTTGATATTGCGCTGGAAGTTGGGCAAGCGGTACAGGTAGTCGCCTTCCAGGGCGGTGCCGGTCGAGGAGGTTTCAGTTTGCAGCAGTTCTGCGTTGGCCTTTACCTCCACTTGCTCGCTGACCGCGCCCACGTCGAGCGCCGCGTTCACGGCGAGAGTCTCGCCCACATGGAGATCGATGTTCGCGTGGACGAGTCTCTTGAATCCTTGAGCGACCACCGTGACCCGGTAAGGGCCGGGCCGCAACTGCACAGCGCGGTATATGCCCTCCTCGTTGGTCTGGAGCACGGTCTCGAAGTTCATTTCGGTTTGGGTAACAGTGACTTGCGCGCCCGGAATTATGGCGCCGGAAGAGTCGGTAACGCGGCCCGTGATGTTCCCGTTGTCGATTTGCGCGCCCGCTGGCGACACCGCCAGCGCGAGGGCAACAATAGCCCCCAATGCGGACAACCGCATATGAATCCCCTTTCAGCTGGTAAAATTTGGCCCGTGCTCACGCCGGGTCCCCACTTACGATTCGCAGGCAGACGTATACACGCTGCGCGAGAAAAACCTCTTGGTGGTCACGTGTATCCCATGGCGCGGGGATTGTCAATGGAACCGCGGTAATGGGGAACGCCGTGGTACGTTCGAGGTGTGTTCGAACTGAAGGCGATTTCCGCGGCCGGCAAGCGCGATCTGTACCGGGAACTGAGCGAACAACTGGCCGCCCTGCTCCATGGCGAGCGGGACCTGGTGGCCAATGCCGCCAATACCTCGTCGCTGCTTTATCACACGCTGCCCGAAGTGAGCTGGACGGGATTCTACTTCCTGAAGGACGGTGAACTGGTGCTCGGTCCGTTCCAGGGCAAGCCGGCTTGCGTGCGGATCGCCCTCGGCAAGGGCGTATGCGGGACCGCCGCGGAGCGCAGAGAAACGGTAGTGGTTCCGGACGTGAATACCTTCCCGGGACACATCGCCTGCGATTCGGCCTCGCGCTCCGAGATTGTGGTCCCCATCATTCGGGGCGGGCGGCTGATCGGCCTGCTCGATATCGACAGCCCCGTGAAAGCCCGTTTCGACGAGGAGGACCGCGAAGGCTGCGAAGCCGTGGTCGAGGTTCTGGCCCGAGCTACATTCTAGCGGGCGCGTTCACGGCAGGCGCTCGGCGCGGTAGAGGAGCAGCGTGTGCCGGACCACCGCCATGACGAGCATCAGGGCCATGCCCGCGATCCCGGCCGCGCCGCCCACGTCGAACAGCCGCCAGGTATGCCCGAACAGCCGCGCCAGGGGCCATTTCAGCAGGGCCAGGTTGCCGATCATCAGTAGGAGGCGCAATTCCGTGGGACTGAATTTCCAGAACGAGAGGTGGAACGTGCCGATGGTGTAGGTGGCCAGGTAGACCTCGATCGACAACAGGAAGTAGGCCAGAAGAAGCCCGATGGCTATGCCGTGGGCCATGTACCCCGAGAGCCCCAGCCCCGTCATCAGGAACAACGTGCCGAACGCGTCCACCACGTGGTCCACGTAGAAACCGTAGCGCGGCCGCTGGCGCTGCCGCACCCGCGCCAGCGTGCCGTCCAGGCTGTCGCCCAACCAATTGAGCGCGAGCCACACGATGACCAGGAGCAGGCCGGCCCGGTTCCACCGCGCGTACCAGTAGCTCAATCCGGCGCCCAGCAGCGATACCAGGCCCAGAGCGGTCAGATGATCGGAGTTGATCCAAGCCGGCGTGCGGCGCGCCAGCCACACCAGACACCTCTTCTCCAGCGGCGCGAGCAAACTCACCTGAGCGCGGCTGGCTTCCTGGAAACCCTGTTCGGCCATGAAGTTCCGTATCATGTTAACAGGTGAACCGGATACGAAGGTTTCTGATCCACGCGTGCCTGCTGGCGCTGGGCGCGGCGATGCCGCGCGCCGCCTCGCCCGCCGCCCTCTCGACGGAGCTGAAAGCGCCGACGCTGAAGGCCTTCGAGGCTTACATGCGCGCCGCCGAGGCGCGGCTGGAAAAGCAGGCCGCGGCCGGAGCCGAAGGATTCCTTTGGGTGGACGGATCGCCCGCGCGGAAACGGCAGGTGTTGCAGGGAACCGCCATCGCCGAGCCCTGGGTGGACAAAGGCGATATCGAGATCGCCGACGGCCTGATCCATGACTGGGTGGGCGCGGTCTTCATCCCCGGCGTCACGCTGGATCAGACGCTGGCGTTGTTGCAGAACTACGATAACCACAAGAACGTTTACAAACCCGAGGTGGTCGATTCCCGCCTGCTGAGCCGCCGCGGCGGCGATTTCACGATTTTTTTGCGCCTGCTCAAGAAACAGGTGCTGACCATCGTGCTCGATACGAACTACGACGTGCATTATATCCGCGTGAGCCCCACGCGCTGTTACGCCAATTCCTACAGCACCCGCATTGCGGAGGTGGATAAGCCCGGCGCGCCGGCGGAGCGCGAGCTGCCGCCGGGCAAGGGGCATGGTTTCCTGTGGCGCCTGAACTCGTTCTGGCGCTTCGAGGAACGCGATGGAGGCGTCTATGTGGAGTGCGAGGCGATCTCGCTTTCGCGCGACGTGCCAACCGGCTTGGGATGGCTGATCAATCCCATCGTCCGCGCGCTCCCGAAAGACTCGCTGGTCAAAACGCTTCGCGCCACACGGCAAGCGTTCGTGAAATAACGAAAACGCATGCCGCGCCGCGGGTTAACGCCAGCCCCGGGTTAACGCCAATCGTGGTGGCCGTCGCCATCGCCGGGGGGAACCGGCGGAACCGCGGAATCCAGGGGGGACGCGGCCCCGGCCGTTACAGCCGCGGACGCCACCGTCGAGTCCGCGCCCTGCCAGATCTTCTTTACGCTCCCGCCCGAGGCAAGAAAGAGGCCGCCGCAAGCCAGCGCCAGGAAGGCCATCATCAGCGTGTACTCGACCAGGTCCTGGCCGCGCTCGCCGCGCAGAAGCTTCCACATAATGGCTAGAAGCCGCATCTGGCTTGAGTCTACGATCAGGCCCGCGGCTGCGCATCCGGAATATTCTTGATCACCGTAATGGCTCCGTGCGCGCCAGGGGCGGAGTAGAATCGGAGAAACGTCTGGGTTTGAAGGTCGGAGGGCAGCGTGAGATCGGCGGATATCGTTGTCATCGGAGGGGGAATCGTCGGTTCCAGCATCGCATACCACTTGTCCGCGGCAGGCTGCCGGGACGTGCTGGTTTTGGAACGCGAAACGCATCAGGGCAAGGGTTCGACGGGCAAAAGCATGGGCGGCGTCCGGGCGCAGTTCTCGACCCCGGTCAGCATCCGCATGTCTCTGTATTCGATCCCCGTCTTCCAGGCGTTCGAGGAGTTAATGGGCCACCCTTCGGGTTACCGGCCGCAAGGCTACCTCTTCGTCGCCGCCACGGAAGGCCGCCTGGCATGGCTGCGGACGAACCACGCGCGCCAGAAGGAACTGGGGTTGAGATCGGTCGAGATTCTCAAGCCCGACGACGTTCACCGCATCGCGCCGGAGATCCGGTGGGACGATTTGGCAGGCGGCAGCTTTTGCCCCACCGACGGCTTCGTGGACCCGTACAGCGTCATGACCGGGTTCATGCTGAAGGCCATGGAGGGCGGCGCGGAGCTGCTGCGCCAGACCGAGGCGACCGGCATCCGGCGCGACTCCCGGGGCGTGTGCGGCGTCGAGACCACGCGCGGGTTCGTCGCCGGCCGCTCGGTGGTGATTGCCGCCGGGGCATGGTCGGGAATCGTGGGGAAACTGGCCGGCATCGATGTGCCGGTGGAGCCCCTGCGGCGCATGCTCGTTCCCACCGAGCCCTTCGAGCGGGTCTCGCATCAATCGCCCATGGTGGTGGATTTGGAGACGGGCTTCCACTACCGGCCCGAAGGACGCGGCCTTTTGATGGCATGGAACGACCCGGAGGAGAGGCCGGGATTCAACACCCGCTTCGACCCGGAGTTCGTGGAGAAGATCCTGACCCGCGGCGCGCGCCGCCTGCCCTGTCTGGAGGAAGCGCAAATCGATCCGCGCCGCGCCTGGGCGGGGCTATACGAGATGACGCCCGATCACCATCCGGTTTTGGGGCCGGTCGCGGGCATCCCCGGGCTGTGGGTGGCCGCCGGATTCAGCGGTCACGGCGTGATGCATTCCCCGGCCACGGGGAAGATCATGGCCGATCTCATTCTGAAGGGCGAGTCGGACCTGGTTGACGCGTCGCTGCTGAGCCTGGACCGTTTCGCCGCCGGCCGGCTGCTGGAAGAGACCGCGGTGCTGTAGAGGCGTAAATGGTGGAGCAGGATGCCCTCCGGCGCGCCGTGCCGACCGCGCGGTTTCTTACTGCCCCACCACAATCGTCACGCCCGCCGGGCTGCTGATTCCGCCCACCTTCAGAACCACTTCCACCGCGCTGCCCGGCTCCACGCCCTCCGGAACCTTCAGGTTCACCTGCATGGTGCCCGCAACCAAACCGGGCGCCCCACCCGCATACTGCACCTCGGCCGTCTTCCCCCCGATCGTCGCCGTCACCTGCTGCTCG